>JALYTT010000029.1:3516-24071 GCA_030854145.1 Chloroflexota bacterium
ATCTCGATCTCGCCGGCGACAAACGGGCTTGTAAACCACGCCCCTACCCTTTAATAGCGCTCCTATATGCTCCTTCTGCTTCTGCCTGTTTATGGTTGAACTTTCCCCTCCCCGACCGGTGTGGTATCATACAAGAAATGCCTTGAGCGGTAATCCATCCTGAACTGACAACTATGGAGACAACACTATGCCAAAAACCATGTTTGAGAAAATCTGGGACGCGCATGTAGTGCGTGAGGTACCCGGAGAGTCCACGATCCTCTACATTGACCGGCACCTGGTGCATGAGGCCACCTCGCCCCAGGCCTTCGCTGGCCTGCGTGTCACCGGTACCCCCGTGCGCCGACCCGATGCCACCATTGCCGTCCTCGATCACAATGTTCCCACGGTACAGGGGCGTCGCATGCTCGATGTTGTTGATAAAGAGAGCGCGCTGTGCATCACGACGATGGAAGAAAATGCGCGCGATTTCGGCCTCACGCTCTTTGATATGGACGACGCGCGCCAGGGCATCGTGCATATCATCGGGCCGGAGCAGGGCATCACCCTACCGGGCATGACGCTTGTATGCGGCGACTCGCATACTTCGACCCACGGGGCGATGGGCGCGCTGGCATTTGGTATCGGCACCAGCGAGATCGAACACGTGCTGGCCACGCAGTGCCTGTTGCAGCAACGCCCGAAATCTATGAATATCCGCGTTGAGGGCCAGCTTGCTCCAGGGGTGACCGCCAAAGATATGGCCCTGGCGATTATTGGCAAGTTGGGCACGGGCGTGGGCACCGGGCATGTGATTGAGTTCACCGGCTCGGCGGTCCGTAACCTCTCGATGGAGGGCCGGATGACCCTCTGCAACATGGCCATTGAGGCGGGGGCGCGCGCCGGCATGGTGGCTCCCGACGAGACGACCTTTGCCTATATCAAGGGCCGTCCCTATGCTCCCAAAGGCGAACTCTTCGAGCAGGCGGTGGCCGCCTGGCGTCAGCTTGCCAGCGATCCAGGCGCGCGCTATGATACCACGCACGAGGTCTCCCTCGACGAGCTGGGACCCCAGGTGACGTGGGGCATCAACCCCGGCATGGTCGTCGATGTCAACGGCAGCGTCCCCGATCCCGCCGCCCAGAGCGACACCTTGCAGCGCGAGGCGTATGAGCGCGCGCTGAAGTACATGGGGCTGGAACCTGGCCAGAAGATCACCGACATTCACCTCGATACCGTCTTCATTGGCTCCTGCACGAACTCGCGCCTGGAGGATCTGCGCATGGCGGCCCACTATGTGAAGGGCAAGCACGTGGCCCCCAATGTGCGCGCCATTGTGGTGCCTGGCTCCATGCAGGTGCGCCGCCTGGCCGAGGAAGAGGGCCTGGCCGATACCTTCCGCGAGGCAGGTTTCGACTGGCGCGAAGCCGGTTGCAGCATGTGCATCGCCATGAACGGCGACCGCCTCTCCGAGGGCGAGCGCTGCGCCTCCACCAGCAACCGCAACTTCGAGGGTCGCCAGGGGCGTGGCGGGCGCACACACCTGGTCAGCCCCGCGATGGCCGCCGCCGCCGCTGTTGCCGGTCACTTCGTGGATATTCGCGACCTGTAAGGAAGCAATCGCTATGGACCTGTCATCCTGGTTTCACGATCAACTGCAAGCGAGTGGCGCCGGCTTCATCTGGGCCATGGAGCAGATAGCGGTCGAGCGCCGGTACCTGCCCTCGCCGCGCCATCCTGAAGACTGGCCGGCGGTCCGCCACCTCTTCCATATGCTCTATTATGAGCGGCAGATGGTTCTACCCAACATGCGCTGCTGGCTGAGCAGGGACGAGCCAGGCTGGGACCTGGGACCGGGCGTAGTTTCAGGAGATGGACCAACACTTACTTCTGCGTTTTCAAAAAGCTAAAGAGTCTCAGGTAGAGAGAGGAGCAAGCACGCAATGGAATCATTTACAACGCTTACGGGTCTGGTGATGCCGCTGGATCGCACCAACGTTAATACCGACGAAATCACGCCGGCCCGTTTCCTGAAGACCATCAAGCGCACTGGCTTCGCCGATGCGCTCTTTGCCAACTGGCGCTATTTCGGCGATAAGAAGGACCCCAACCCTGATTTCGTGCTCAACCAGCCCCGCTACCAGGGCGCGGCGATCCTGCTGGCGGGCGATAACTTCGGCTGCGGCTCATCGCGCGAGCATGCGCCCTGGGCCATCCGCGAATATGGCTTCCGCTGCCTCATTGCCCCCAGCTTCGCGGATATCTTCTATAACAACAGCTTTAACAACAGCATCCTGCCCATTACCTTTGACGAGGCTACCGTCAAGCAGCTCTTCGCCGAGGTCGAAGCCAGCGAAGGCTATACGCTGCATATCGATCTCCCCGCTCAGACCGTCACCACCCCCGCCGGCCGCGTCCTGCATTTCGATCTCGATCACTTCAGGAAGAACGCGCTGCTACAAGGGCTGGACAATATCGGCTGGACGCTCTCGCACAAAGATCAGATCGCAGCCTACGAAGAGCACCGGAAACAGGAGGCGCCCTGGATATTTTCGTAAATAGAGCGTAATGGGAACGGGCAATCTTTTGAAGTTGCCCCTACATACTAAGGAGCGCATCGTGGCGATTCAACAGATCGACCCCGGTCTGGTTCCTCACCAGGTCCTCGATGAGGAGGGCAACCTGCTGGGAGCACTGCCAGACCTGAGCACCGAACGCCTGCTCTCTCTCTATCGGGCTATGCAACTGGCGCGGGCATTCTCGAATAAGGTCATCGCCTTGCAGCGCCAGGGCCGCGCCACCACCTTCGGCTCGCTCGCCGGCCAGGAGGCCACCGCTGTTGGCCTGGCGGCCCCCTTGCAGCCGCAGGACTGGCTGGCGACCTCGTATCGCGAGATCGCCTCCTTGATGGTCAAGGGGGTGCCGATGGCGACGCTGCTGTACTCCTTCCGAGGCTACACGCCCGCGAACTGGCCCCATGACACGCATTGCCTGCCCTACCAGATCGTCATCGGCACGCAACTCCTGCATGCTGTAGGGATAGCGATGGCAGCCAGGATCGCTGGCGACCCGGCGGTGGCCGTCGGCGTCTGCGGTGATGGCGCGACCTCTGAGGGAGATTTCAACGAGGCGCTGAACTTCGCGGGCGTCTTCCAGGCTCCCGTGGTGATTGTGGTGCAGAACAACGGCTGGGCCATCAGCATGCCGCGTCACCGTCAATCGGCCGCACACACCCTGGCCGCGCGCGGCATTGGCTTCGGCGTCCCCTCGGCCCTCGTGGACGGCAACGATATCCTCGCGGTCTACGATATCATGCAGCAGGCGGTTGAGCGCGCGCGCTCTGGCCAGGGACCGACCCTGGTGGAGGCCATCACGTATCGCACCGGCGCGCATACCACCGCCGATGACCCTACGCGCTATCGCATTCCCACCGAGGTGGAGGCCTGGCAAAAGAAAGATCCCCTCGTGCGCTTCCAGAAGTTCCTGGTGAAGCGCGACCTGCTCAGCGACGAACTCAACCAGCAGATCAGCGCGGAACTGGAAGAGGAGATCAACGAGGCCGTGCGCGTCGCCGAAGCTACGCCCCCTATGGCGCCCGATAGCTTCTTCGATTATACGTCTGCCAGCCTCTCCCCGCGCCTCCAGGCGCAACGCGCCGACCTGCTGCACTACGCCAAGGAGGAATCGCATGCAAATGACCATGATTGAGGCCCTGAACCGGGCGCTCGCGCTTGAACTGGAACGCGACGAGCGGGTCGTGTTGCTGGGCCAGGATATCGGGGTCAACGGCGGCGTCTTCCGCGTCACCGACCAGCTTCAGGGCAAATTCGGCGAGCGCCGCGTCTTCGATACGCCCCTCTCGGAATCCGCCATTATCGGCAGCTCGGTGGGGATGGCGGTGTATGGCCTGCGCCCCATCGCCGAGATCCAGTTCGCGGGCTTTCTCTTTCTGTGCATGAGCCAGTTGGTGACGCAGGCGGCGCGTATGCGTTTTCGCAGCGCTGGCGCCTTTACCTGCCCCCTGGTGGTGCGCGCCCCCTACGGCGGCGGTGTGCGCACGCCGGAACTGCATTCCGATAGCCTGGAGGGTCTCTTCTTGCAGACCCCTGGCCTGAAGGTAGTCATCCCTTCGAACCCATACGATGCCAAGGGCCTGCTGGCGGCGGCCGTCGCCGATCCCGATCCCGTGCTCTTCCTGGAAAACATCAAGTTGTACCGCTCCTTCCGCCAGGAGACGCCGGAGGAGCATTATAGCCTTCCCCTGGGCCAAGCGCACACGGTGCAGGCGGGCAACGATGTCAGCATCTTTGCCTATGGCGCGATGGTGCAGGTAGCGTTGGAAGCGGCGAAGCAGGCGCAGCAGGAGTTGGACGCCAGCGTTGAGGTCATCGATCTGCGCACCGTCTGGCCGCTCGACGAGGAGGCCATCGCGGCCTCGGTTGAGAAGACCGGCCGGGCCATCGTGGTCCACGAAGCGCCCCGCGCCGGCGGCGTGGGCGCCGAGGTGACCGCTGTGATCAATGATCGCTGCCTCTACTCGCTGCTGAAGCCCGTTGGCCGCGTCACCGGCTACGATACGCCCTATCCCGTTCCCGGCCAGGAGGACTACTATCTCCCAACGCCCGCGAAGGTGCTGACGGCCCTGCGCCAGGTGCTGGAGCCATAATGGATACCAGGGTCCGTAGGGCGTGGCTGGCCTTATAGGCGTACACATAAGGCAGGGGTGACAGGAATTGGTGGGTCTGCGTAGGGGCGCCGTTTACAAGCCCGCGCATACCCGATAGCATCACGATCATGCCTGTCACACGGGCTTGTAAACGGCGCCCCTACGTCTGATGTGGGGTCCCTACGTCTGATGTGGGGTCCCTATGCGGATCGGTGCGCGTGGCAGATTCTGGTGTGCATGATAGGTTTTGAGGCAGGCACACCGGTCTGGCGATAATCCTACACGCAGGGATAGCCAGCGCAATATTTAAGTGGAGGCAATAGATGCAGGAGTTTAAATTACCCGACCTTGGTGAGGGGATGGAGGAGGCCGAAATCAGACGTTGGCTTGTCGGTCCCGGCGACGCCATTAAAACCGATCAGTTGATGGTGCAGGTTGAGACTGATAAGGCCCTGGTTGAGATTCCTTCTCCCGTTACCGGGCGTGTTGCCGATATTCGCGTGCCAGAGGGCCAAGTTGCCAAAAAGGGCGCGGTGCTGATTGTCTTCGAGACTGCCTCGCACAACGGCACTGTCGCGCCCGCGAAACGCGCGCACCCGGTCCCATCTGCTGATCTCACGAGCGCGCCACCTGTTCCCTCTGAGCCGGAGAAGGCTGCGACAGCGAAGCGCCGCGTCCTCGCCGCGCCTGCTGTGCGCAAGCTGGCCTTTGAACTGGGTGTGAACCTGGAACAGGTACAGCCCTCCAATGCCAATGGCCGCGTCTCTATCGAGGATGTGCGAGCCTATGCTGAAGAGGCCCGCACCTTTGCCTCCGCTCCTGCTCGCTCTTCGATGGCTGCGAGCGAGCAGCAATCTTCCGTTATCTCCCAGCCACAGCAGCGATCCGTGCTAGCTGTTCCTGGCTCTGAGGATAAACGCGAGCCTCTCACAGGCCTGCGCAAGCGCATCGCCGAACATATGGAGTATGCCTGGCGCACAATCCCTCATGCCACCGCCTTTGATGAGGTTGATGGCAGCGGCCTGGTGGCCCTGCGCCGCGCGCTGCTGCCGGTAGCTGAGAAGCGCGGCGTGCGCCTGACGTATATGCCACTCCTGCTGAAGCTGTTGCTGCCTGTGCTCAAAGAGTTCCCCATCTTCAATGCCAGCCTGGATGAGGAGCGACGCGAGATCATCTATAAACAGGCCTACCATATCGGCGTGGCGACGGCGGCGCCTGAGGGCCTGCTCGTCCCCGTGCTGCGCGATGCTGATCGCCTGACCCTGCTTGGCATTGCCAGCGAGCTAGAGCGCCTCGTTGAGGGCGCTCGCAAGCGCTCCCTCTCGCGCGCCGAGCTGACCGGCAGCACCTTCACGCTGAACAACGTCGGCAGCTTTGGCGGTGCCAGCGGTACCCCCATCATCAACCATCCAGAGGTGGCTATTCTCGCGGTAGGGAAGCTGCAAGAGAAGGCCGTGGTCCACGAGGGACAAATCGTCGCGCGACCAATGATGCCGCTGGCCCTTTCTTTCGATCATCGCCTGATAGATGGCGCGCGTGCCGGCGCCTTTCTGGCTCGCTTTAAAGACCTTGTGGAGAACCCGCAGCAATTGCTGCTGGATATGCTATGATAGTGCCGTGATCGGCGCGTTGGTCCATGCGGAAGGAGTATCGACCATGGCAAGCGCACAGGAGATCATGCAGGCGGTGGCCGCCCTGGTGAAACAGGAGGGCAAAGAGGTATTTAGTCGCGAGGATGTGCGACTGAAGCTGGGGGTTGACCGCCAGATGTGGGAGTATCGCTACACAGGTATCTTTCAACTGATGCGCTCCGATGGCCTCTTCAAAGTCAAATATGGCACGCCGCGCCCGCGCAAAGCCACGAATTCGAGTGGCGAGTTAAAAGTAGGAGCCAGGTACAAAGATGTATTTCGACGTGTTGAGCACGGCAAACATACCCTGACCGAACATGGCAGACAACTTATCGAGGATGAATTTTGCTAGGCTAGCAAAGAGAGAAGCGAACCATGGTTGTTGGAGATGTGACCACCGCTGTTGATGTGCTGGTGCTGGGCGCGGGACCGGGTGGCTATGTGGCGGCCATTCGTGCCGCGCAACTGGGCCGGCATGTCACTCTGATCGACGCGGGACTGCCCGGCGGCACCTGCCTGCATCGTGGCTGCATCCCACTCAAAGCGCTGCTATCCTCAAGTGAGCGCTACTACCAGGCGCGCCAGGAAGAACTGGCACTCATGGGCATCCAGGCGCAGTCCGTCTCCTTCAACTGGACCGGCATGCAGGCCTGGAAGCAGGGTGTGGTTGATCGCCTCGCCGACGGGGTGCGCCGGCTGGTGGCCGGCAACCATGTCGAGTATGTGCATGGCAACGGCTGGTTCATGAATACTCACGAGGTGCGCGTCGAGGGCGAGCATGGCTCCCATCGCTTCAAGTTCGAGCATTGCGTGGTCGCCACCGGCGCCAGCGCTGCCGCCCACGATCTCCCCTATGACGGCGCGCAGGTTCTGACACCTGAACAGGCCCTGGCCTTGCAAGAGCTACCAGAGACGCTCAGCGTGGCCGGCGATGACTATATCGCGCTCGAATTAACGACGCTCTTCGCGCGCCTGGGCGTCAAGGTGCAGCTTTTCGCACCGGGTGAGCAGGTGCTTGCTGGTGTGGACCAGGCGGCGCTGCGCCTGGTGCAGGCTGGTCTGCGCAAACTCGGTGTGCGGGTCACAACGAAGACCAGTGCCGCGCAGGTGAGCGAGCGCCCGCTAGTCGTCTCGCGGGGCGTCTGTCCATATACGGCCGGTCTGCACCTGGACGCGGCGGGGGTAGAGGTTGCGCCATCCGGCGCGATCACTGTCAACACCATGCAGCAGAGCAGCGTGCCGCATATCTATGCCATTGGAGACTGCACAGGCGGCCGCGCGCTGGCGAGTATCGCCATCAAGCAGGGAAAGGTCGCCGCCGACGCGCTCTCCGGCCAGCGCGTGCAATTCGCGCCCCTGGTTACGCCGCTGGTCGTGCATACCACGCCGGAACTGGCGACGGTTGGCTATTCCGCTGACGAGGCCACCCAGGCCGGCTATACCGTCGTCAGCGGCCGCTTCCCCCTGGCGGCAAACGGTCGCGCCCTGACGCTGGGGGTTGATAACGGCGTGGCCCTGATCGTTGCCGGCAAAGAAGATGGAGTCCTGCTCGGCGCCACGCTCGTTGGTCCGCGCGCCGGGGACCTCATCGGCCAGGCCGCCCTCGCCATCGAGATGGGCGCTACCCTGACCGACCTGGCCGAGATTCTCTACGCGCATCCTGGCCTGAGCGAGGCCTTCCAGGAGAGCGCCGAGAGCGCCCTGGGTCGCGCAGTGCATATGCTGGCGAAGACGCCGTGAACTTGACTATTTTTGAGGTATTTCCTCTTTTCTAGGAGGCGTGAGCAGGTCCTGGAAGCGATAGCGGTGCGCGCCGAGCAGGTCCCAGGCACGCGAGAGGCCGAGGGCGTCGAGACCAACCAGCATTATCGCCAGCCAGGAGATGGTGGCAGAGGCGGTGTGAGAGTTGAGCTGCATTCCGATATAGAATTCGCCTCCGTAGAGCGCCAGGCTTATCAGAACGAATGCGCTTCTGCGCACGGCGTTGCGCCATCCCGATAGGTGCCTCAGCAGGAACCATCCCAGGATGCAGGTATTCATCAGGCCCAGCGTGCTGACGGCGAGTGTCGTCACGCCCACAGCCTTCACGTCAAGAGAGGGAATGAGCGCCATCAGCCCAATGAAGAAGGGATTGCAGAGCGCGATAAAACAACTGGTGGCCATCGCCTGTTGCTCCAACGGGGCCTCGGGCCGCACTGTACGTTCCGGCGCAATGGAGATAGCCACAAAAAGTAGCCCTACCAGGGCCGCGCTGGCCCCAACGATGGTCGCGAAATAGGTTTCGAATGCTGGCGGAACCATCCGTTTTATAGCTTCCTTTCACATTAACTCCACTGCATGCTATCACATCTTGTATATGTCTTCCAAACCTTCATCCTCACTTTCTCTCCTTGACAAATTACCCACCATCGCCTATACTTTTACTATCTTACTAGCTATTTATATATTAGCTTAGCTGGAGGCCGGTACCGTCGCCAGCGGTTCCACAGCCGGGGGAGAACTATGGAGACAGAGAGAGCGATGATCGAATTTCATCTCGACGGCCGGTCGGGAGTGGCCCCCTACCTGCAACTTGTGCAGCAGGTCAAGCAGGCCCTACGCCTGGGTTTTCTGAAACCTGGAGATCAACTGCCGACCATGCGCGAGGTGGTATCGAAGCTGGCGATCAATCCTAACACTGTGTTCAAGGCGTATCGCGAGCTTGAGCGCGAGGGCCTGGTCGGCAGCCGCCCTGGCATCGGCACCTTCGTACTGCGAACCCTGGCCGGACCATCGCTCGAAAGCCACGCGGCCCTCCGCGAAAGCCTGCTGCGCTGGCTGCGGGAGGCCTACCAGGCCGGCCTGGACCAGGAAAGTATTATGGCCATCTTCACCACTACCCTTGAACAGGCTCATAAAGACGAGCACAAGGGCATCGCTTGATTCTGTTAGCTAGCTACATTCCTTTTGCTCCCTCTTTCTTCCATACTTATGCTAGAATCCGAATCGAAAAGCGTCACATTGTCTCTCCATTCTGTCGTGGAAGTGTACTACTGAGCGAAAGGTGGTGTACAGCTATGTCAATCGAAGTCAGAACGACTCCCGATCATGCGACCCATGAGGTGTTCAACCAGGTACCCCCGCTCGCCAACTACAACGTTTTTGAGCAGGATACGACACTCGTCGAGAGCGTGCGACGAGAGGGCGCAGCCTGGGCCACCGATCAGCTTACCAGGCTTGGGAGCGTGGCCGGAAGTGAAGAGGCCATCCAGTGGGGCTTCGACGCCAATACGGTCACGCCTGTGCTGCACACCCATGATCGTAGCGGCCAGCGCATTGATGAGGTCACATTTCACCCGGCATGGCATGCCCTGATGCGTACATCGATCAACGCCGGGGCGCACGCGCTATCGTGGCGTGATGAGCGGCCGGGGAGACATGTTGCGCGCGCCGCTGTCTTTTACGTGTGCTCGCAAATGGAGGGTGGCCACTGCTGTCCGATCTCTATGACGCACGCGGTGGTACCGGTCCTGCGCGCGCAGCCACTGCTGGCCACGACCTGGGAGCCGCTGCTTACGTCGTTGACCTATGACCCCGGCCTGCGCCTCCCACAAGGGAAGCTGGGGGTGATTGCCGGCATGGGCATGACCGAGAAACAGGGCGGCTCCGATGTGCGCGCGAACACGACACAGGCCATCCCGGTCAGCGGCGAAGGCGAGCAGGCCTACCGGCTTACTGGGCATAAATGGTTCTGCTCCGCCCCTATGTCCGACCTGTTCCTGGTCCTCGCCCAGGCCCCCAAAGGCCTCACCTGCTTCCTCTTGCCGCGTATGCTGCCAGACGGCACGCGCAATCGCTTTCTGATCCAGCGGCTCAAGGATAAGCTGGGGAATCGCTCGAACGCCTCCAGCGAGGTCGAATTCGAGCAGACGTGGGCGTTGCGCGTGGGCGAGGAGGGGCGCGGTGTGCGCACGATCATCGATATGGTCAATTATACGCGCCTGGACTGCGTGATTGGCTCGGCGGCCGGCATGCGCCAGGCGCTGGTCACCGCCGCGCACCACGCGGCCCATCGCCGGGCATTCGGGCGCCTGCTCAGCGAGCAGCCGCTCATGCGCAACGTGCTTGCCGACCTGGCCATTGAGTCGGAGGCCGCGACGCTGCTGGCGATGCGCCTGGCACGCGCCTGCGATCGCGCTGAGAGCGATGCGCATGAAGCCTTCATCAGGCGACTGGGTACGGCTATAGGCAAATACTGGGTAGCGAAGCGTGGTCCCATGCACGCGGCGGAGGCGCTGGAGTGCCTGGGCGGCAACGGCTATGTCGAAGAGAGCATCATGCCGCGCCTCTATCGTGAGGCGCCGCTCAATTCGATCTGGGAAGGGTCTGGCAACGTCAACTGCCTGGATGTCTTGCGCGCTATGGGCAAAGAGCCGGCGTCGGTGCAGGCCTTCCTGGCCGAAGTGACGCGTGCGCAGGGAACTGACGCGCGCCTCGATGCCGCCATTGTCCGGCTCCAGCGCGAACTGACCGATGTTTCCAACATTGAGGTACGCGCGCGCTATCTCGTGGAGCAGATGGCCCTGATCTTCCAGGGTGCCCTGCTTGTGCAGTATGGCCCACCCGCCGTCGCCGACGCGTTCTGCGCCTCGCGGCTGGCCGGAGACTGGGGCCGCGCCTTCGGCACGCTGCCAGTAGGCACGGACTTCGCGGCTATTCTGGAACGCGCACGTGTGAATGTATAAATATTGCCCAGTGGTACAAGCGGTCGTAGGACGCCCTTACGACCGCTTGAAAGAGCGAATGGCTCATGGCGTCCCTACCCCTCTTTCTCCTCCTGCACAGTTGGTAGCGTTGTGGCCGGCTCCATCTCGTCGGCAACAGGGATAGTAGTTGGTTGTTCCCCGTTGGTGGCCGGCGTGGCGGAAATCTCCGTGTGGTCGCTGGCGGACAGAGTGACGACGGCAGCCGGCGTGGCGGAGACGTTTGTTGGTGTTACCAGGGCGGGGGGCGGCTCCTCCTGGCTGGCCAGGAGCGCGGCTACTGTCGGTTTATGGTGCCTGCGTTCGTAATAGATGCCCCAGAGGCCGAACAGGCAGACGCTGACAGCCATAAAATAGATGACGCGATCGAGGCCGAAGAGGTCCGCGAAACCGCCGACGAAGAAGATCACAGGTATTGAGCAGGTATTGAGCAGCATCAGTTGCAGGGCCAGGACGCGGCCCTTGATCCATTCAGGCGTCAGTTCCTGCATCGCCGTTTGCGCCGGAATGTTGATGCAGTCCAGGGCCACGCCAGCCAGCAGCATGAGGAACGCGACGACGATCAACAGGAATGGGTTGGTGTTCCACGTGTTTGGTTGGAGATAACGGGCCACCAGGGTTGAGATAGGGACGAGGGAGAACGTGACGGCGAGGCTGGCGCAGCCAAGGAGCACGGCGCGCGATTTGCCCAGGCGATGAATAATGCGGGGCATGAAGACCGAACCCCCGACCAGCCCGATGCCTGCTGGCGCGAAGACAAAAGCCATATCGCTGGCGGGCAGCTCAAGCAGGCGTGTAACGAGTGGTGTGGCCAGCTCGCCGATGACCAGCAGCAGCGTGCCTGCGAAGGCGAGCTGGATCACCGCCAGGAAGAGCAGCTTGCTACGGCGGATGAAGCTCCAGCCCTGGCGCATCTCGGTCCAGATACCGCCACTCAGGTTCAGCGGTTGCGCTGGGAGTGTGCCGCGTTGAGGACGCCTGGACTGCGCGAAGTGTGTGTTGGGGATCATCAGGATCAGGCCAGCACAGAGCAGGTAGAGCACGCCGATTAACAGGTACAGCGTCTCGGTGGGGTGGACGGTTAGCGACGCGATGTGCAGTGTTGGGAAGAGACTAAGCACAATCGGCGCCAGCAAGATGAAGCCTACGGCCTGCGAGAGCGTAAACGTGATATTGAAAAGCGAGAGCGCGGGCACCAACTCTTCCTCATTGACGAGTAAGGGAATAGTTGAGCCTTCCGCCGGCGTGAAGAATTGTCCAATGGTAGCGATAAGAAAGGTGAGCAGGTAGATCGGGATGATCTGGTGGCGGTCGATGAGCAGGGAGAGCACAAAGCCGAAGCTTGCGAAGGCGCGCAGGCAATTGCTGCCCCACAGCACCAGCCGTTTGTCCATGCGATCCACAAAGACGCCGGCCGGCGCCCCGAAGAGCACGGCTGGGAGGCTAAAGCAGATAATTGCCAGGCCCACAAGTGTTGTGGAGCCGGTCACCTCTTCAATGAGCACCAGGATTGCGTAATTGGAGGCATTGAGGATGGTCATGGAGATGAGTTGTGCCAGCCACAAACGCAAAAAGTTCCGCTTTTTTAGAAGCGTGGTAAATCCACCGCTTCGAGCGGCTACAGCCATGTCGCAATCTCCTTGTGGGTTAGATATTCAGCGCAACGGGTCGCTATGGGATTATTACGATTATACATCAGTTTCGTTGTCGTCTGTGTTTATCTTACGGGGAAGCGTCTGTTTGGTGCGCCGTTCGACCTCGGAGCGAGGCAGGAGGATGCGCCGCCCGCATTGTTCGCAGCGCAGGCCGATATCGGCTCCCAGGCGCACGACCTGCCAGTCGTAGCTCCCACAGGGGTGTGGCTTGCGCAGGCGCAGGCGATCACCGATCTCAAATTGCATGGGCATCGTGCGCTTCCCTTCGTTGTATATCTCCGGCCCGCTTTTCGCGATACAGGTTATGCTGAGCAATATAGTGCTCAACCGCTTCCGGTGTTTGATATTTAATAGACCGCCCCTCCGCGACCCGCAGGCGCAGATCGGTGGCCGAGATCTCCAGGCGTGGCGTGTTCACAAAGAGCAGGCGCGACTTAAGCCCCGGCAGGCGCTGTTCCAGGCGCTCAAGATAGTCCGGCGTTGCCCTGTAGCCTAGACGCCCGACGGCGACGAGGTGCGTCAGGTGCGCCAGGATCGCGGCCGGCTCGTACCAGCTACACAGGTCCTCCAGGCTGTCACCGCCGATGATAAAGTCGATGGCCATCTCCTGACCCCATTGCTCGCGCAGCAAGCGCAGAGTGTCTACCGTATATGATGGGCCGGCGCGCTGGATATCAACCAGGGAGATGCTGAAATACGGGTTTGAGGCAAGCGCCAGTTCAAGCATGCTGACACGCTGCTGCGCCGCTGTGACGTGCTGTTGCGCTTTGTGGGGAGGATGGCCCGTGGGTATGAAGACGATCTGGGACAACTGGAGCGCGGCGCGCACCTCCTCGGCGACGAGCAGGTGCCCATAGTGAATGGGGTCAAAGGTACCGCCCAGGAGGCCGATGCGCGCTCCAACCGGCTGGGGGATATAGTTTTCCAACGAAATCCTCTTCTCTAGCGGAACAGTGCTAGTCAATTATACCGCGCCGGCCGCTTCCGTAACAGCTAGATCGGCATTGGGAAAAGCACCACGCAGGCTGTACATGGCCTGGGAGAGCGTGTTAGACTGCCCGCTGGCGATCCAGAAGTGCAGGGTCAGGGTGAGCAGTTTCCCCGTGTAGCCGCTGAGAATCACGCCAGGCTCCGGCTTGGGCATTATCGTCTCAATCTCTTTCATTATCCCGATGATGTGCGCGGCGGTTTCATCCTTGACGAACTCCTCCTGCGGCAATGTGAGCGTGATAGTCACACGCCTCTCGCCGTAGAAGGTGTTGTTGATGACGATGGCGCTGAAGACCTGCGTGTTGGGAATGATGACCTCTTCGCCGCTGTTGAGGCGCAGAGTCGTGGCCCGGAGCTGCACATCTTCCACCCTGCCAGTGCGGTCCGCGATGCAGATCTCATCGCCGATATGGAAGGGACGCTCCATCAAGATATACAGGCCCGCCACCAGGTCCTTCAAGATGTCCTGCAAGGAAAGTGTGAGCGCGATGGTGAAGGTGCTCAGGATCGCGATTGGGATACCCACCGAGACCTGCCAGAGGGAGAGGATCCAGAAAGCGGCTACACCCAGGATCACGATATAGAGCACATGCCCGATGAGTGTGCGGATATTGATATCGATGCGGTTCTCGCCCAGGCCGTGAATGGTCATGCGCCTGAGTGTGCGGCCGATGCCGATGGCCAGGACCGCGATAAGCAGGCTCCCGACAAAGTGTAGTATGAAGTCGGTTCCACCTGATAAGGTGAAACTCAGGTTGAGCTGGTGGAGAATAGTGGCCGGAAGATTCGAGTCCCAGATAGCCACTGTGATGGGAATAGCCACGACTAATGGGATGATAATTATGATGATGCCTAGCGTCTGTACGAGCCAGGCGTCCACAACGGTATTTTTAAGGCGTCGTACCAGCAGGCGGCGCGCGAAGAGGCCGATAACCACTGCCAGTAGCGCGGTTAAGACGATGTAAGGGATATGGTCCATTATATTCTATCCGCTATCAGGAGTATATTTTTGCATAAAGATATGCTCACAAGATGGTCTAACATAGAACCCACGCAGTGCTGCGTCTATCTTCGTGGGCATTATACCATAGACACGCTCTGTGTAGTCGCATTGGCGTACCAATGGGGTGAGGTGCTCTTCGCAAAAAGTCATCTCCGGCCTGTTCCACCTCAACTGTGGAACAGGCCGGAAAAATGAACCCTGGCGCGTCTCTATAATGATGATGCGGCGAACGCGCAGATCTCGCGCACGCCGCGCTCGATGTCGTCTGGGGACGCGGCCAGCGAGATGCGCACATAGTTGGTCGCCACCGACCCGAAGGCGCTACCGGAGGCGACGGCCACGTTGCGTGCGTGCAGGAGGTCGAGCGCGAACTGCCGGCTGCCTCGTGTCGCATTGCCTGGACCTGTGACATTGAGCAGCGCGTAGAAGGCACCGTGTGGGGTGTAGAGGTAGCGATCATGCTCTTTGAGCAGGCTGACGGCCAGGTCGCGACGTTCACGGTAGGCCTCGCGCATCAGAGCGACGCAATCCTGGGGGCCGGTGAGGGCGGCGGCGGCAGCTCGCTGCACCAGGGTGCTGATGTTTGTGTAACTGGCATCGAGGACAGACGTGATGGTCTTGATAAGCTGGCTGCCGGCGACGATGTAGCCGATGCGCCAGCCGGTCATGGCGTAGGTTTTGGAGAAGGTATAGATGCCGATCACGCGGCCGGCCTCAAGCTCAGCGGCGGAGAGCAGCGTCGCGGGACTGATGTGCCGGCCCTCGAAGACGATCTCGTCATAGCACTCGTCCGAGAGCAGGTAGAGATCGTGACGGCGCGCGAAGTCCAGCAAGTCGGCGACGAGTTGCGCGGGGAAGACGGCCCCGGTGGGATTGCCCGGAGTGTTGATGAGCAACAGGCGCGTGCGTGGCGTGACCAGGCGTTCCAGGTGTGCTATGTCGGGGAGCCAGGCGCTCTGGGGATCGAGCGGGTAGGGAACAGCGGTCGCGCCGGAGGCGGCAATCTGCATGCGATAGTGCGGCCAGCCAGGGTTGGGCATGAGCACCTCATCGCCCGTGCTGACTGTGGCGAACAATGCTATCTGGAGAGCGCCCGTGCCGCCCATAGCGATAGCGGTCTGCTGCGGCCCGACCTGGTAGCCGTTGACGCGCGCGATCTTCGCGGCCAGCAATTCGCGCAGCCAGGGCCAGCCAGCCGCCGGTCCGTAGGTTAGCGGCTCACCCTCGATGGCAGCAATAGCGGCGCGGCTGATGTGCTCCGGCGTGCGGAAGCTGGGTTCGCCGATCTGCAAGCGCACGGGCGGCGGCAATGGCTCCCCGCGCGCCTCCGCCTCCTGCTGCAACTGGTTGGCGACGAGGCCCAGTGTGGTGACATCGTTGACCGGCAGATCATGGATCTGCTGCCTGCCTACCTTCATAACCTGTGGCCCTCCTGGTAATAGGCGCCGATGTGGTAAACGAGGCCGGCCAGCAGCGCAGTGCGTAGCGGCAGGGAGTCAAGCTCGATATACTCATCGGGGTTATGCGAGAGGCTACCGCTGGCGCCCAGGCCGTCCAGCGTGGGGATACCCATGATAGCCGTAGTGTTGGCGTCGGAGGCGCCGCCGCTGGCCGCGTCCTCAATCTTCAGGCCCAGCTCATCACCGGCTTCCTGTGCGATACGCACAAGCTGGAGGGTGCGTTCCGAGCGCTCAAAGGGCAGACAGCGCATGCCGCCGCTGAGGGAGATCTCGGTCCCTTGTAGCACGTGTTTGGCGACGACCTGGCGCATGGCCTCCTCGACGGCCTCCAGTCCCGCCATGTCGGCCGCACGCACATCCATCTCGCAGTAGGCGAAATCCGGCACGACATTGGTGCGCTCGCCACCGCGAATAACGCCCACGCTGACGGAGACGCCCGGAATAGTGCCGTTCAGCGCCTGCATAGCCTGGACCTGGTAGGATAGTTCCAGGATGGCGTTGCGCCCGCGCTGCGGCGCAACGCCCGCGTGCGAGGCCAGGCCGCGCACCTCGACGCGATACTGCCCGCTACCCTTGCGCGCGGAGACCACGGTGCCATCGGCGCGCCCTGGCTCCAGCACCAGTGTGACATCGGCCTGCCTGGCCGCCTCTTCTATCAGCGGCTTGCTGCTCGGCGAGCCGATCTCCTCGTCGCTGTTGCAAATAAACGTCACGCTCTGATAGTTGTCCTCGCCTGCATCTGCTAGCAGATGCAGGCCATACAGGCCTATGAGCAGGCCCGACTTCATATCGAGCACGCCGGGGCCGCTCGCGATGCGCTTGCCATCGCGCTGGCCGAAGGTGAACGGGCGCAGCGCCACATCGCCGTCGGGGTAGACGGTGTCCATGTGACCAATCAGCAGCAGGCGCGGGCCAGTGGGCGCGCTGCCCCGGCGCGTGGCCACAAGGTGGTCGCCGAACTCCGGTTGGCGATCAAAGTGCGTGGAGAAACCCAGGGCTTGAAAACGCTGCTGGAGATACGCGCCCACGCGATCAACACCAGCCTTCGTATAGGTGCCTGAATCAATATTCACGGTCGCTTGCAGGTCGCTCAAAAACTGATCTATGAACTGCTCGGCGCGCTCAAGATAGCGCTGTTTGTTCATATGGCTCCCCCTTCCGTGAATTGTGCTAGCTCTGTCTCGCTGTAGCCAAGTTCGTGTAGGATCTCGCCTGTGTGCTCTCCCAACGCGGGTGGCCCGTAGCGCTGCTCCTGGCTCACGTCTGAGATGCGCGGGAAGCTGGGCAGCGTGCGGAACGTCTCGCCGGCCACGGCGCTCGTGACAGTGGAGCCGCGCGCCTGGGCATGCGGGTCGTTCAGCGCCTCGTCGATGCTGTAGACGGGCCCGACGCAGGCATCGACATCCGCCAGCTCGGCGACCCATTCGTCTCGCGTTCGGGACTTGAAGATGCCGCGCAGGATCTCCATAGCCTGTTCACGCTCCGCAGGCCCCACGGGCAGGTGGAACGGCAGCAGCTCTAAGTGGCCCACACGTGTGCAGAAGGTATGCCAGAACTTCGGCTCCAGCGCGGCCAGCGTCACATGTTTGCCATCACGGGTCTCATAGATATTGTAACAGGGGAGGCCGCCATCGAGGGCCGATTGCCCCGGCTGCGGCGCTTTGTCAGCGGTCAGGTAGGTGCTGGCGAACACGGGAAGCAGTGACATCACGCCTTCGGTCATCGAGACATCAATCATGCGTCCCTCGCCCGTAGGTGTACGCCCCGCCAGGGCCGTCAGGATGCCGATGACCGCCATGTAGCTGCCGCCGGCCAGGTCGCCCAGTTGCGTCGCAGGCATGGCCGGCTCGCCCTGCGCGCCCCGATTATAGTAGAGCAGCCCCGCGTAGCCGGCATAGTTCAGATCGTGCCCGGCGCGCTGGCGATAGGGGCCTTCCTGACCGTAGCCGCTGATCGCGCAGTAGATCAGCCCCGGTTGCTCCTCTTTCAGGCGCTCATAGCCTAACCCCAGACGCTGCATCACGCCCGGTCGGAAACTTTCGAGCAGCACATCGGCGGTACCTACCAGACGCAGGAAAATAGCCCGGCCCTCCTCCGACTTCAGATCCAGGGTCATACTGCGCTTGTTACGATTAATCGCCAGGAACAACTGCCCCATGCCGCCGGGACCGTGCGGCGGCATTACGCGCCCATAATCGCCCATGCCAGGCTCTTCCACTTTGATGACATCGGCGCCAAAATCCGCCAGCATCTGGGATGCATAGGCTCCAGGGAGTAGGCGCGAGAGATCAAGGATGCGGATGCCGCTGAGAGGCTGCGTCATTGTGTATCTGCCTTTCGGTGAGAGAAGCGGGCATCCGCGAAGGATGCTCCATACATTGTCCGATAAACGCTTCTATGCGTAGTAGGGTACAGGGTTGGGTGTGGATTGTCAATGCCAGGAAAACGTAGGCCCCTCGTCCCTACGTCTGCTCGCGCCCCTGCGCGGAACGAGAAGACTTCGTGATACAATGCGTTAAAACATCGCAAGTGAGGAAACGAATAGATGACCATCGCAATTGTGGTTCATGGAGGGGCAGGGCTGATCTCGCCGGATAGAGCTGATGCCGTCCAGGCGGGCTGTCGCGCGGCCACACGGCTGGGCTGGGATATCTTGCGCAATGGAGGGTCCGCGCTCGACGCGGTTGAGGCGGCGGTGCGCGCGCTTGAGAATGACCCTAACTATAATGCTGGTACCGGGGCGGTCCTGACCACCGAGGGCACGATCGAGCTGGATGCCGGGATCATGGAGGGTCGCAACCTGAATGCTGGCGCGATCGCGGATGTGCAGTTCATCAAAAATCCCGTCTCGCTGGCCCGCAAAGTGCTGGAGAGTCCTCATGTGTTGCTCGTGGGAAAGGGCGCTCAGGTGTTCGCACATGAGCAGGGCATCGCGCCTTGCAAGTTCGAGGACCTGCTGACAGAGCGCCAGTACCGGCGCTGGCAGGAAAGACATCAGGTACGTGTGCATGATGACGCTGGGGAGCCGCGCTACCATCGACAGGAGGTTGGCTCGACGACGGCTCGCGTGGAGGACAGCGAAGAGAAGCACGGCACAGTCGGCGCAGTGGCGCTCGATCAATCCGGCCTGCTGGTGGCGGCGGCCTCGACCGGGGGTATTCCATACAAATATCCAGGACGTGTTGGCGACTCGCCCCTGGTAGGTTGTGGCTTCTATGCCGACGAGAACGCCGCCATCTCCTGTACCGGCCAGGGCGAAGACTTCATCCGCCTACTCATTGCCAGGCGCGCCGCCGAATTCGTAGCACGCGGCGATAGCGCGCGCGCAGCGGCCGAGGCGGCGATAGCCGTCCTGGGTGCGAAGGCCACCGGGACCGGCGGCCTCATTATCGTTGATCGCCTGGGCAACGCCGGTTTTGCCTGGAATAGCCAGCATATGGTGTACGCCTACATGGCCGAAACGACGCCAGAACCTGTAGCGGGCATTTAACGGATGTAGCGGTCTGACACACTTCATTCGACACGCGAGCCGCCCCC
The DNA here is from genome assembly GCA_030854145.1 of Chloroflexota bacterium. The sequence continues at coordinate 23,180 of JALYTT010000029.1, forward strand.
ATCCCCGTAGGGATTCGGCTTGCCGCATCCGTGTACGGCATCCCTTGGGGTGCCTGTGGGGCCTCCTGCCCCACGTGATGCGCAACGAGGTGAGAAGCAAGAAGGCAGAGAGAAAAGGATGAGGTAGATCAAGAAAGGCAGATCTGCGTTGAGGAAGTGTGAGTGCCCAACGGGAAGAGCGTGATGGATGAGCAGAGGGCCGAGAAAACGCGCACACAGCTCTCCTCAAAGTACTCGCTTCCATCGAGAATATACCTCCATCTCATCGCTTCGCGCTCAAGCCATGCGCAAACCGAGAGTCTGTGCAAATATGGGTGGTATTCCATAGACCGTGATCTCGACAGGTGGAGCCGCTAGCGGTCGCGCATTACAGGCCAGTCGTTGCCCCAGTTCAAACGCCAATGCGCCCGTTGCGTTCGTGTGAATGGGCGAAGTGCTGGAGGCGGATGCAAAGTGGGTGGAGCATCGACGGTGACCAGGTGGTTTCGGAGCCACTGCATCCATGCCCGGCGTGGCTGACATCGCGGCAAGTCGTCCCAGAGAATCGGATGGGCAGCAGGCAGACACGGAGGTGAATGCTCTTCGGATACTGGCTGAGGCTGAGGATGCAGGACAGCACTGACGCGACGGGGCTTGTTGGTGGAGGCACCATGTCCTTGACACTGTGTGCGCAAAGGACATGAACGACAGTCTGCGATACGTGCTGCGTAGAGCATCCGCAGCGTTCCATCGTGTTCAGAGCGGCGTTCCTGTGGGTAGAGCGTTGCTCCCTGTGGACAGCGGAGCGTCCCGTCAGGCTGAGCAACAAAGTCCTGCCCACCCAGGCTTCCCACCCGGGCTGCACGTGCCCACTGCGGAGGACCGAAGGACGGCTTTGTAGCTACTCGCTCGG
>JALYTT010000360.1 GCA_030854145.1 Chloroflexota bacterium
GCCTCGCCCTACGGCACGACAGCCTACATGTGAAAATAGAGCAACGCCGTCAGCCCCAGCAACACCAGCAACAAAGCCGCAGCGATGCACAACTGTATCATATACTGCTTCATTGGGGCTACCTCTTTGCGCTCTTCACATGCTGCCTGCTCAGGCGGTTCAAAGGGAGGGAGAGGGGTGCTATCGGCCGCGAACTTAATGTGCGTCAGGCCTCCTGTTACCCGCTTGTCGTCGTCATGCTGGGGGATCTCCCGCAACCGAACGACGGGCCGCGCCTCTGTGTCTACTGGCCTGGTTGAGCGTATGATATGGATACGCTGCTGGTAGGCGCGCCGCTCTTCAATGACGCAGGTACGTTCCAGGGCCTGTAAGAAGGCGTGGGCCGATTGAAAGCGATAGCACGGGTCTGCCCGCGTCGCAATTGTGATGAGGGCGCTGAGCACAGGAGAGAGGGCGGGGTTGCTCTGGCGCACAGACTCCAGGTGCTGGCTGTGGCCGCTGGGATGCTGCCCGCTGATCATCTCATGCAGGATAATGCCCAGGCTGAACAGGTCGGAACGCGCGTCGGTCTGTCCGCTGCCATAGTATTGTTCGGGTGAGGCATAGCCGGGCGACCCAAAATTCAGGGTATCGTTCACCTGACCCTCTTTGAAGTAGCGCGCGATCCCAAAATCGATAACCATGAGCCGGCCACCAGGGGCGAACATACTATTCGCCGGTTTCAGGTCGCGAAAGATGACCGGCGGGGTTTGCCGGTGCAGGTAGTCCAGCACATCACAGAACTGCATGGCATAGTTCAGAGCTTCGAGCGGTGGCAGAGGTGCCTGCTGCCGCAGGTAGGTTGCCAGCGTCGGCCCCGCAATGTAGTCGATCACCAGGTACCAGCAGCCGTCCTCAAAGAAGTAGTCATGGAGCGACGGGATCGCTGGGTGCCTCAGACGCAGGAGGAGCAGCGCCTCTCGCAAAAAGCGATCCGTGTGTGAGTTGCCACTGCCAGGCAAGGGAGGCAAGGCATACTCTGTCAGGTATTCCGCCGCCATGCTGCCCGTGGATTTTCTGATCAGCAGCGCGCAGTCGAGTTCCGCGATCACCTCTTCTGCAAGTATAGAGTCTGCACGCACCTGCTTCAAGGCGAACAGCTTAGCACGTTCCATATGAGAGGCCAGAAACACACGCCCCATCCCCCCATGTCCCAGCACCGCCTCTACACGGTATTCTCCATTGCGCAAGATGCGACCCACCGGCACCTCTCGCCCTCTGACCTCTTGCCGATCATGGATCCCCGCCATAGCTGCTCCCTTCCTCCACTACACGATCATCCTGGTAGCTATAGTAGCGAAGGTTTGCCTCTTCGTCAACAAGGGAACGGCCATATCCCTGGTCCGCGTAGGGGCAATGGCAAGGCCGTCTCACTCTACGCGGACAGCTTCGCGTCCGCTGGCTGCTTGCGATAGCGATACATCCCTGTACTGCACAGCCAGCCCAGCATAAGAAGAGGAATCAGCGGCAGTGTTATGCCAGGAACAGCATACAAAATTGTGTATGCTACAATCAAGCCAATCGCTATTCCGGCAAATGCCACGAGAAACTCGCCATTGCGCCTACGCCAGTAGACACCAATTGCGGCCAGTATCAGCAAATCAAAAATACCAATGCCATACTTTCCCCACGGCAATTGGAGAAAGAAATTCGCATAAAGCTGTCCCGCCGGCACACTTGCATTCGGCGCCACCGTGGTCGAAGGATGCGCTGTCAGCACTACCTGTGTTACATCGAGAATACTCATCACCAGCAGGAAGATCAAGAATGGCCAGAACTTCGCGGGTATCACACGTCCCAGCAGCATCCCGGCTCCCACCGCTACCAGCACATCAACAATATTCGTCCAGGGATACCAGCCCAACGAAAAGGCGGCCCCAAGCACCCAAAGTACTAAGGCAATAACAAATACAACTATGACCTGCCAGGTCTTGACCTGCCTCGTTCCCCACGGAATCGCTATACAGAGCAACGCCAGCACAAGTGATAAGAGCAACGATAGGAAATTTGCCACCATAAGCTCCTCTCTTTGTGCAGTCTCACCATAGTATTTCGCCACGGTCGCTGCAACACTATGCCATGATAAGGGGTATAACCAGAATGCACAAACAGCTTCTATTGGCAGTATAGCTGAAGGATGTGCTAAAACGCAAGATGGGCATTTACACTTTTCTAATTTTTATAGGATTGCAACCAGTCAGGAGTTCCCAGGAGTTGACGTACACAAGCATTCGTGTTAGCTTATTACAGTCACATACATGACAATCAAAGAATGAGAGGCACATCACTTGTGAGCATAGAAGACGCGAAGCCACCAGCTACTCCAGAGCAAACAGCCTCCGAACAGTGGGGATCATGGGGGCCAACCAATGGAGGTATGACATCACCGCCTCTGGCGCCTCCTCCGCCCCCGATACAGGCACAGCCACAAGCTCCAGGGGCTATAGTATCGTCGCCGTACCCTTATTCCGAATATGCTTCAGGGTCTCCTCCACCACTCCCTCCCTATGGCGCCTATGCCTTGCCTTACGGCTATCCGGCAGGCATCCCGCCAGAACAGGGCCACTCTGATGGCTACCTCACCGGGATCGCGATTACCGCGCTCGTCTGTTCTATTGTGGCGATCCTGGTCGGGTTATTCTGGCTATTCACGTTCTTGATCACGCTTACAGCAACAACGTCTCTATCAAGCTCATCAAGCTCATCAAGCACGACATCCGCGATCACAGGCGCGCTTATCATCACGATCATCTTGCTCACCTTCACGCTCGCCAGCCTCATGGGGGGCGGCTTCACGCTCTAGCACAGCATTCGTGCCTTGATGAGGAAGCCTTCGGCCATCTTCAGATTGCCGGATTTCTGGGTATTCCTCGTGCTCTATATCGCGGTTCTCGGCGTTGAATACGCGCTGTATAGCGGTGGGCAGTACCTGGCGTCATCCGGTTTCATGCTACTGATGCTCGCGTTACTGGTGCGCGCCGCCGCACTTCCCGCGTTCACCCTGATCGCCCTGGGCTTGTGGCGGCTGCGGCCCTTGCAGGCAACCTTCACCTGGCGGCGCATGCTGGTCTCCTTCGCCAGCGGCATCACCTTCACCGTGAGCATGGCATTGTACATGGAATACACAGCGCTAGTGCAGCTTTTCAGCACATCCTTCAATCAATCCTCTTACAGCCAGTGCCTTGTCGCGCCCACGCTACCGGTATGCCAGAATCAGAACCCCCAGGGTCTGGCGCCGCTCCTCACAAACGTGGGCCTGCTGGCGGCTATCGTGGCGATACCACTGATTGACGAGTTTACCAAGCCGCTGCTGATCGTGGCGTTTATGGGCAAGGTCCGCTCAGCGGCCGAGGCCTTCGCTATGGGGCTGGTATGCGGCGCGGGCTTCGGCCTGATCGAGGCGCTCTTCCTCGTCGGGGTAGTCTACAACAACTGGGCCGCCCTCACCTTGATTACCAGCAGCCTGGTCATCGTACAGGGGTTTGGCGCCGCTATGGGCACGCTCGGCTGGTACTACATGACGAGGACCAAAACGCACCGCGCGCGCAACGCTATCGTCTGCTGGGCCTGCGCGCTGCTCCAACACGTCCTCATCAACACCCTCCTGGTATCATCCCTGCTGCCCGACCCCATCGGTTCAACGATCAAAGGTTGGTTGCTCAATCTCGGCACACTGTCGATTCCAGGGGCAGTGATCGCGTATGCTGTTGGGATTGTTCTCATCCTGGCGCTTTTCATCTACATAGCAGGCAGCCAGCAACTAACAAATAAGCCTCATTTTTCGTAGAGGCCCGATGTATGACTCTCCCATGAAAATAGGGGTTGGGCGATCCATTTTCGGTCAAAATCGCGTAGTAGTCCATCGGCCAGAGAAGGCGGTTGAGAGAGTCGAGATCATTGGGATGGATTGCGCGCAGATGTGTTCTCCCTCGTGGCTACGCGCGTGAGTTGCTGGTCTGCACACGGCTTTTTGGCCATTGTGAACCATTTCCAGTTTCTTTCAACTGGCCGCTGTGGCCTCAGTATCCTGGTGGCTCTCTCTGCTTATGAAGTGGCTTCACAAGCCAATATAGCAAGAAGAGCTTTCACCAGGATACTGAGGCCATGTGAGCCATGCTGATCTTCCGCGCAGCTGTCTGTGTCGCTCTTAGCCCTCAATGACCTGGATCTCTCTCAGGTGATGCGCTAGCACCGAGAAGGTGGCCTGCCAGCGCACCTGGCCATTCTGGTTGCTCAACGCCTCGATGAGATCCCGCTGCTGATCTTCGTTGAAAGAGACGCAATAGGTCAGGTCAGGACTCATCATGAAGAGAAAAGGGATGGCTCCAGTATGTACACCAACCGACCACCCATCATCGCTCAGGTGCAACCCCTCGGGGAGCGCCTTTATCTTCTGGCGCGCTTGCAGCGTGCCACTGGCTGCATCTAGCTTCGCCAGATAGTACCCTGTGCGATTCGCCTCGACCACCTGGAGCGTGTGGTCGGTGAGGATCATCGGTGAAGTTCCGATGCAGAGGGGACAGATCAGGAACGCATCAGGATCTGCGTGACTGGGTCGCTGTTGCCAGAGCAGGGAGCCGGTGCTGGTCTGAAGCGCTCCCAGCCACATGAAGTTTGCTGCATAGAGGACTCCATTGCGTGTGAGCAAGGTGTCAGGAAAGGCTCCCAGCGGCGGGGAGGTCCAGAGTTTTGCCCCGGTGTCCAGCGCAAAGGCCCCAATGGTTTGCGCCGGATGGAGCACCATGGAGGCGTCAACGGTTGACTCCTGATCGACCGCCAGGTACACGGCTTCGTTGGTGAGCACCAGACGTGACGGCCCGACAAACCAGTTAAGATGCTGGGGCGAGGTCACGGGCACGCGCCAGCGCAATGCACCGCTCTGGGCGTCGAGTGCAAAGAGATCAGCAGACGGCTTTTGATCCGTTCTAGGAGTGACCCCAGAGACCGCTATTCCCACCACCGACCCGTTGCTGCTCGCCAGGTTGGTCAACATCGCACCGGGAAGACGCCGCTGCCAGCGAAGCGCTCCGTTGGAGGTATCGATGGCCTCAATCTGTTCCTGGACCAGACTCAGATAGAGAGTGTTCTTGACGACCACTGGGGTGCTCGAACCAGTCAGACCGCTCAGATGGGTCCGCCACAAGAGAGAGCCATCGCTTGCTTTGAACGCAGAGAGGCTGGAACCACTGGCGACAAAGACAGTGCCAGCGGCGACAACAAGCCTGGGTTCCACAGTGGTGGCGTCGATGAGCGTCGTGGGAGCAGGAGCGTCGCTGAGCAGAGCGGACCAGAGTTGCTGACCGCTGACCGCATCGACCTTGGCAAGGGTGCCAGCGGCGAGCACATAGAGGGCTGCTGGTCCCTTTTGCCCAGAAGCGGCAGGTCCTGGAGCCTGCTTGAGATGGCCGAGAACGGCGAGCAGACTGCCTAGCAGCACCAGCACGAGGCAGGCGGCAGCCAGCAGGCTGAGGAAATGCGTCCCCCCTTGCCGCCTGGGGAAGGGAGCGTGACCTGCACGATGCTGCCCGTTCTGGGGAACAGGGGCCTCTTGTCCTGGCAGCAGCACCAGCAGGGGAAGGTCCTGCTGATCCTGGTGGGATGAGCCTGCTTGGAGGCCTGCCCAGACCTGAGCAAGGATCTGTCCTTGCACGACATCAAGGGGAGGATTCTGGCTTCGACCACAGGCTCGCCTGAGCGTCTCCAGCAGGGCAGCATTCCGTGGATCTTGTTCTTCGGGAAGACGATCTTCTCCGTTCATTGTTTAACTCCTTTCCGGTTCGGGATAGCGTAGCCGCAGACGGCTGAGCGTTCGAGACAGGAGCGCGCGGAGCGTATTCTCCGGCTTCCCAAGCAGCTCGGCAATCTGCGCAAAAGAGAGGTCATTGCCAAAGCGCAGGTGGATCACCTGTTGCTCAAGAGGTGACAGGTGGGTCAATACCTGGTAGAGACCCGCATAGGCTTCCCGCTGAAGGGCATGCTGCTCCGGGGTCAACTCCTCGTCAACCGTCTGAAGTGCCAGCTCCAAAGGGAGAAAGCGCACACGACGGCTACGTCGATAGTGATCGACCAGTTTATGGTGGGCAACTCGCTTCAACCAGGCCAGTTGCTCTGTTCCAGAGAGGGTGGAGAATGTCTGGTTTTGCAGGGCTGCTAGAAAGACATCAAGCAAAAGATCCTCCGCCTCTTGAGGAACGGGAAGTCGATGATAGATATAGGCCAGCAGGGTGGCGGCATGCGCTTGATAGCAGAGTGCATCAGTCGCCCCTCTCTCCAGACCCGTCGAGCGCGATGTCTGGTGTCTCACATTCGTTGCTCCTTTCACAGACCATATCGAACGAGCAACGCAAACGCAGCAAGCAATGGAGAACAAGAGGGCGTGTCTGAGTGTCAATCCCATTTTTTCCCAATCTTGGAAGGAATAGAGAAGAGCCATCGTGGTCTGCTTCCAAGACTTCGATGAGCTGAACAGAGAATGAGGCTGTTAGCATGCTTTAGCACATGCAGCATACACAATCCCACCCCACAGGTGCCCCAGGAAGAGCGGCTCGCGATAGCTCTCGGAGGTATGGCCCATGGCGGTATACCAGGCGCGGCCACCGTCGTACTGGTGTTCCCAGGCGATGGGGTGATAGGCGCCCATCACGCCACCCTGGTAGGTTGTTTCATCAACCGTTAGTAGCACATGCACAGTATTGCGTGGATTGGTGGCGAAGTTGTACCACTCATCGGTACGCACCCAGGTTCCCGGCAGCATGGAGGTTGAGGAGCTGCTACCATCGACAACATGCACGCTGGCCTGGGTAATATGCGAGTGTCCATGCACGCGATCAAAATACGCGCCCACCAGCCTGCCATACCAGGCCCAATTATACTCGGTATCGCTGGCGGAATGCACGCCCACATAGCCCCCGCCAGCCTGTATATAGCGCTCGAACGCCGCCTGCTGATCGGCAGCGAGGATATGGCCTGTAGTCATCAAGAAGACGACGGCATTATAGCGAGCCAGGTTCGCATCGTTGAAGGCGCTGGCATCCTCTGTAAAATCTGCATCGAAGCTATGCCGGCTCGCCAGTTGCTTGAGCGCCACAATGGCGTCTGGGATAGATGCATGGCGAAACGCGCCAGTTTTGGAGAAGACAAGTATCCGGTAGCGACAGGGGGCAGATTCAGGTGAGCCAGAAGCACTGGCTGAAGCAGATCTACAGGCACGAAGAGGGATCCCGCTTGAGGACCTGTTGGCGATAAAGATCGCAGTGAACGCGACACCCGCCAGGATGACAACGAGAACCACAACAGTGATAAGCCAGCGCCTTGCCATTACGACACACCCTCATTTCGTGTAGGGGCGCCGCTGGCCTGCGCCCAATAAGCGTCAAGGTAAGGG
>JALYTT010000361.1 GCA_030854145.1 Chloroflexota bacterium
CAACACCTCTCTTCTGCTTCAACTGTGGGGTTGCGAGCCGACCGCAGGCGCGATTCTGTTTCGCCTGCGGGCATCCGTTACAGGCGGCTGACGCGTTGTTATCTTCTACTGAGAAACTCCCCTCGGTCTCCAGGAACACTCTGTCTACTAGCGTGGTTTCGCCCTTCACATTGCCAGCATTCTCTACAGTCAGCAAACAGATATCGATGATCTACTCAGGTCATAGCGGAGAGGTGATGGCTGTTACCTGGTCGCCTGATAGCCAGAAGATAGCTTCCGCCAGCAGCGATGGTAGCATCCATGTATGGCATGTTCAAGATGGCAAGCCCCTTTTCATGTACCGCGAGCATAGAGATCTGGTCTTTGCGGTGGCGTGGTCACCAGGTGGGAAGGCGCTGGTATCGGCGGGTAGCGATGGCACTGCGCAGGTGTGGGACGCGCAAACCGGACAACGGATCTCTATCTTTAGAGGGCATATGGGGGCGGTCTATGCAGTGGCCTGGTCCCCTGACGGAAAGATCATTGTCACTGGGGGAGCTGATCGGACCGTCCAGGTCTGGAATGCCGTAAATGGCAAGCTTATCTTCACGTATAGTCGTCGTGCCTTTCCCCGGCTGACCGGCTGGGGCCATACCGGTCGCGTCCGAACGGTGGGCTGGTCGTCCGATGGCAAGCATATCGCCTCAGGAGGAGAGGATAAGACCGTCCAGGTATGGAACTGGCAAGAGGGCAAGCAAGTCTCCACGTTTCACCACCATACAGGTATTGTGAGAGCGCCAGCCTGGTCCCCTTCAGGAAGCTTCCTGGCCTCGGCCGGCAATGGCCTGGTATGGGCATGGGATGCTTTGTCCGGAGTGACGCCAACCACCGGTCAGAGGCGCCATAGATCGGCTCGGACACTGGCCTGGTCGCCCGATGGGAAGCATATCGTCGTAGCAGGTAAAAGCAGGGTGGTCCGGGTCTGGAACTCCATGAATGATGCCCAAGTCAGTAAGTATATAGGCCATGAAGCCGGTGTCTGCGCGGTAGCCTGGTCGCCCGATGGGAAGTACATCGCATCGGGCAGCAGCGATAAGACGATTCATGTGTGGGAACCGGTGAAAGCATAGTGCTCTGTCAAACTTCAATCAACGGGTATCAGGGCGCTTCCCCGCCCGCGTAGGGATCCGGCTTGCCGCATCCGTGGGGCAGGCCCTTGGGCCTGGGAGGAGGCTCTGGCACCCCAAGGGATGCCGCACACGGATGCGGCAAGCCGGATCCCTACGCGGGATGGGGCCATCTTACCCGTGCAATGACGCTTGACAGAGCACTAGTACTGGCCTTATTCTGGCATCACCACAAGCGCGTGCGCGCGACCACCGGGCGTCCTCTTCTCAGGCCAGCGAATAGGCAGCGCCTCCCAGCGAGAGCCGGCATCCGGCGAGCGGAAGATGCCCTTGTTGTTTGCGGCGTAGAACACGCCAGGTTCGGCCTCGTTTGCTGCCAGCACCGAGGCCAGCATGCCGCGCGTTTCGGGGAGTCCAGCGTATACCTGTTGCCACGGACTGTCACCGGAGCGGCGATAGATGGCGGATTCTGCCTGGCGCGGATTATGTGCCTCCTGGGGGCCATGAGCGGCCGAGACGATGATCGTTGTGGGGTCGGCTGCATCGGCAGCGGCGCCCCAGAGGTAATGATCCCCTAAGCCCGCATCTGGTCGATACCATGTGTCGCCGCCATCGTCGCTGGCGACGAACCCGTTCCCTGGATGCATGAATCCATCGCCGGCGGCCGAATACAGGCGATTCGGTGCCAGGCGGTGCATGATGAGCGTGTGCGTATCGTATGGCCCACCAGGTTTGCGGTCCTCCCACGTCTGACCGCCGTCCAGGCTGCGCACCAGGGCGCCCGCTTCGATAGCGGCGAAGACGCGGCCGGCCACCAGCGGGTCAGGCGTAATCCAGCGGACATGGTTCGTGTGGGGACGCGGGGGGAAACTCCAGGTCGGCGCGGAAGGTAGTTGGCGCAGCGCCGTCAGCTCTTGCCAGGTCTGGCCTCCGTCCTCTGAGCGGAAGAGCGCGCCTGGCTCCGTGCCGGCGTAGAGCACGCCGTAGCCCCCCACGCGTTCCGTCGCGCTGACAGCCACTGCCGTGACCTGCTTGTGCGTGATACCCGCGCCGGCAGGCTGCCATGTCTGGCCTCCATCGTTGCTATGCCACAATCCCTGTTCGAGGGTGCCACAGTAGACCTGCTCCGGGCGCAGCGGGTCCGCTGCCACGCACTGCGGTTGGTCGCCTACCAGTTGTAGATCTGCTACCCATTCGCCATTGTGCTGGCGGACTACCGCCAGGGCCTCTTCAAGCGCGATATATAGCTTTGTCACTGCCTGCTCCTTCCTGGCCTTACAAGAGAGCAAACGAGAATTGTTGCTCTCTTGTGAAAGCGTTTCTGTGTGATAGTCCTTAGTCTCGTTGCATCAGTACGACCGCCTTGCCCTGCACCTTGCGCTGCATCATGTCGTCGAGCGCCGTTGTTGCCTGTTCAAGTGGATAGGTTGCTGAAATATGCGGTTTGAGTTTGCCCTCGGCCAGCAGCGTCAGCAGTTCCTGGAGGTTCTGCTGGTGGCGTTGTGGCTCGCGTTCCGTGAAAGCTCCCCAGAAGACGCCGACGATGGAACTGCCTTTGAGCAGGGTCAGATTCAGTGGGATGCGCGGTATCTCACCTGAGGCGAAACCAATGACCAGGTAGCGGCCCTTCCAGCCGGTGCTGCGCAAGGCCGCCTCAGCATAGTTGCCGCCTACGGGATCAAAGGTCACATCAACCCCCTGCCCTTTAGTGAGCGACTTCACGCGCTCCTTCAGATCCTCTGTTGTGTAGTTGATGACCTCGTCGGCACCATACTGCTTGCAGATAGCGAGCTTTTCATATGTCGATGCTGCCGCGATCACGCGCGCACCCAGAAACTTGCCGATCTCGACCGCTGCCAGGCCCACGCCGCCCGCCGCTCCGAGCACCAGCAGAGAGTTGCCAGATGCCAGGTGCGCGCGATCTTTTAAGGCGTGGTAGGACGTTCCATATGCCATGGTAAAGGCCGCGGCGGTGGCAAAATTGACGCCGGTAGGCATGCTGATGAGTTTCGCTTCTGCAGCGATGATCTCATCGGCGAACCCTCCCGAGCCTGTCACCGCGATCACGCGGTCGCCCCGCTTTACAGACGTGACGCCTTCGCCTACCTCCTTAATGATACCGGAGACCTCGCTCCCTGGAGAGAAGGGCATCGGTGGTTTGAATTGGTACTTGCCCTGAATCATGAGGGCATCGGGAAAGTTCAGCCCACAGGCCCTTATGCCGATCACAACCTGGCCCTTGCCCGGCTTGAGCGGCTCCACCTCTTCAAGGACCAGGCTCTCTGGTGGCCCAAATTCTTTACACAACACAGCTCTCATAGGGGAAGACTCCTTTCAATGTTCAGGCGGACGCGATCAATCGTGTCCCGACGATGAATGTTGCAGATGTACGTGATAAGCACATCCCTGCGATAAATATTCAGCCTCGTTGAACCGGCAGCCTGTTTGTTACACCTGAGTGGTATGTTGCTGCCCTGTGAGATCAACCAGTGTACGCTCACTTTGCATAGGTTTCTGGGTAAAGCGATCATAGAACCAGTCGGTGATGGTGTTGAGCCACTGAGGGCCAAGGGCGGCGGCTGGACCGCCACCGATGCCATGCCGTTCTCCCTGGTAGACGACCAGCTTTTTAGGCGTCGGGATCTCGTCGAACAGGTGGTACGTATGCTCGATGGGGCTGAGTTCGTCGTCTTCGCCCGCCAGCACCAGGTAGGGACACTTTACGGCCGTCCCATCAAGGCGCAACCCCTCGGCGAAACGGTCAAACTCCTCCTCATCCTCGTAGCCCGCCATATACATAAAGCGTAACTTGAACGTCGGCGAGGCCATATTAAAGATGGTGTATGCGCCTGGTTCGTGACAGACCAGTGCCACGGCGCATCCCTGCAGCCGGTCATCGATCATAGCAACCTGCGTGGCAAAGTACGAACCGAAGCTCAGCCCAAAAACCCCCAGCCGGTCACCGTCGATCTCCGGCCGCTGTCGCAGCCAGTCGATGGCCACGCGGCCTAGTTCCTTATAGTTATCGGCCGTCACATGGATGTTGCGCACACAGCACTCGCCCTGTCCTGGCCCATCGATGGCCAGGCTCGCCATCCCACGCCCCAGGAACTTATCGCCGTACATAGAGTGCAGGATCTCTTTTGTGCTGTCCATGCCGCCGATAGAGATGACGCACGGCACCTTCTCCGCCTGCTCGCTGTTCCAATCGAGTGGGAGGTGGAAATATGCCGGGAGCGAGCGGCCGCCGAAGGGGATCTCCACGCGTTCAATGCGGTGGGGCGCGTAGGCAATGAACTTTTTGTAGCATTCAACCTTGCGCTCATTGAAAAAGATGGCATCTCGCGTGTTCTCGAAGATTGGCCATTGGGCAGCTCCCCACAGTAGTGAGGCAATAAAATAGGACTCGCGGGCACCTACCAGGCGCCCTTCGCGCTCATATGCCTCCGCGACCTGCTCGCGCCGGCGCGCTCCGGCCGCGAATTGCGGGGCGATATCGGCGAACTTCTTGACACGTTGGCGGATGACATTGAAGTCATAGAATGCCTCCGGCCCGCATGGTCCCAGGGTATAGCCGATGCGAGCCTGGTCCCATTCTACCCCGACGGCCTGGATGATGTTGTCCAGAATCCAGCGCTGCTCTCGCCAGCGCTTCGTCCGCCGCTCTACCGGAATGCTCATATCCCATACTGCCTTTCTTCTCGCTTATCAGCCTCTAGAGCCGAAATCGTCTCTTCCCTACGAAGAAGGACCCATACCTTGCTCTGCTATAGATGAGTTGTAGCTTATGGCTGCTTCTTGTGCAAGCCCTACGTATGCTATTATACGTGTCTAGAAGAGGATACGTCTATGCGCCAGAGAGGTGCGCCAGTGACAATCTCACAGGATGCGAGCGAGTCTTCTTCTCAGTTTACATGTATGCTTATGAGGCTTGACACACGTGATAAATCACGCAGCTACGAAGAGCGAGCGACATGTATGAAGCCCTGGAGAAACCGCTGACAAGGCTTTGCTCGCTCGGCTATGTACGAAAGCGCCTTTTTCTGGTACTCTTTGCGGAGCAGACCCCTTTGCCGTTCTTTGATGATGGGGCTGTGTTCGGTCTGTTTCGCTTTCACACTACATATTCCTGGCTAAATGCCGCGATAGGAGCTACAACATGGTCTCACCGGGTGAAGCACTGGAGATGTTAGAGAAAACGAGTCGCACGTTCTCCATTCCTATTGGTCGTCTACCAGCGGGCTTGCAAGAGGCGGTGGCATCGGCCTACCTCTGTATGCGTGCGCTTGACGAAATTGAAGATCATCCACACCTGAATGCGCGCACAAAGGTCAGACTGTTGCGCGCCGCCAGCCAGGTATTGCAGGCGCAGACAGAGGAGGCACACTTTGCAGAGGATGCCTTTGCAAAGATTTTTAATGTGCGACACGCTCTCCCCGAAGTGTCGCTACGCCTGGCAGAATGGGCGTGCTATGCCCCGGAGGCCATTGCGCCGCGTATCTGGGATGCCACGGCCGCCATGGCTGAGCGCATGGCCTCCTGGATCGCCAGAGGTTGGAAGATCCAAAACGAGGCGGACCTGGATGGCTACACTTTTGCCGTGGCCGGGACGGTGGGGGTCCTGCTCTGCGACATCTGGGCCTGGTTTGATGGCATACAGATGCATCGCAGCCACGCGATCCAATTTGGTCGTGGCTTGCAGGCTGTCAATATGCTGCGCAATCGCAGCGAAGACCTGGCGCGAGGCGTAGATTTTTTCCCTGTAGGCTGGACGGAGGTGCATATGACACAATACGCGTTGCATAACCTCTCGCATGCCGAGCGCTATGCCACTTTGCTGCCACCTGGTCCCTTTGCGTCCTTCATTCAGCTTCCCCTGGCGCTGGCCTACGCCACACTTGACGCGCTTGCCGCCGGCGAAACGAAGCTCAGTCGAAGCACCGTGCTCCAACTCGTGCAACGTATTGGTTAGCGTGAGTCATACGCTTGCTCCGGCTCCATGTCGAGGGGCCTGGAAATATATTGACGTATAAGGAAATAGCTATGAGCACCATCTATGATGTCGTGGTTGTGGGCGCGGGGCCGGCCGGTTCTGCTGCTGGATATTATCTGGCTTCACGAGGATTAAAGGTATTGCTCCTCGACAAATTCGCCTTCCCGCGCGATAAGACATGCGGCGATGCCCTGACTCCGCGCGCGCTGCGCATCCTTGACGAGATGGGTATTCTGGATGACCTGCTCCAGGTCGGCCACTCTGCCAATGCGGTAGAATTCATTGCGCCGAAAGGTCACGCAGCGCTAGCCCCGCTCCCCAGGCACGATAGGCCATCGGACAGACTCTTATTTGTGCCGCGCCTGATCCTCGATAATATCATTCTTGAGCGCGCGCAGGCCGTGGGTGCGCAGTTTCAGGGTCCCGTTCACGTCACGGATATTCAACGAGATGGCCAGGAGATGGTCGTGACAGGCGAGCACCGGCACCAGACCTTTTCATTCAGAGCGCGGATGGTGATTGTGGCTATTGGCGCCAATGTGAAACTCCTGATGCAGATGAAGCTGCTGAAGAAGGTGCCGCAGGTGATGCTCAGCGCTCGCGCCTACTTTGAGGGCGTGAGCACGATATCCGACCGCGCGCAGTGCCGTTTTGACGGTGTCCCTCTGCCCGGCTACGGTTGGGCCTTCCCCCTCGCAGACTCACGGGCGAACGTAGGTGTCGGTCTCTTTCGCGCCGGCCTGGCCTCGCTGTGGATGCCCAGGACAGCCCAAATCGCCTTCGGTACTTTCCTGAAAACACCGGCCGTGCAAACGCTGCTCAGCAATGCCCGCCAGGTCGGCCCCCTCAAAGGCTATCCCCTGCGTGCGGACTTCGCACACGCCCCCACCTTTGGCGATGGTGTGCTCCTGGCGGGCGAGGCCGCTGGTCTGGTCAATCCGGTGACGGGCGAGGGCATCGACTACGCGCTGGAGTCCGGCAAGATGGCGGCTGAGCACCTGCTTGACATGTTCGCCGCCGATGATCTGTCGCTCACGCAGCTACGCCGGTACGACCAACACCTGCGCCAGCGCTACCAGCGCCTCTTCGTGTTGTGCGATAGATTGAGGCTTCTGTATCTCAATCCTTTCTTCCTCAATCGGGTCATCAAGACCGCTATCTCCAACGACGAACTGATGAAGCTGTACATGAATATTGTGATTGAGAATCAGGATGTGTACGCGGGAGTTGCTCCTAAAACGCTTTCAAAGGTGCTTCTGGGGGGCAGAAAAAGTTCTCCATCCGCGTAGGGATCCGGCTTGCCGCATCCGGGTGAGGCT
>JALYTT010000362.1 GCA_030854145.1 Chloroflexota bacterium
TCCTACTTAGCATGTGAGAGGGCTTCAGGAGCGCGTTCGCCTATTCGGTGTTATGAATTGCCATTCAGCCTCCCAAGCCGCCTTACTTCACTTCTCGCCCTGTAAGTGGGGCTGTAGTACTAAGCCGCTAAAGCCGCTCCAGCTAGAGCCGTTCCAGTAGTTCTGGTAGACCTGGCCGTCGCTGCCTACTGTAAAGACGTTGAGGGCATTGTTAAAGGAGATACTGGCGGGGGTGATTTTTTGGGTATTAATTTGTGTATCCTTGAAGTGAATGTAGCCTGCTGCTGAGCTGGTTGCAACTGAGTAACTATCCCAAACACCTGTGTTTGCGTGATTATAGTCTTCGAGAGTTACAGTCTTTCCGTCCGAGCTAACCGACAGGACCCATGCAACATGCTGTGGCGATGAAGTCCAATAAATTGAACCATTTGCAGGAGTCATATTCACAGGGTAGTTATATGGTGCGCCTGCTGCCTTTGTCCCCCAGTCTGAGGCGTTGGCAAAAAAAGGCATCTCGAATCCATTAACTGAATGCAGCATCCATGCAGCGTATGAAGTGCATTCGCGGTTCAATTCCCGCCATGTGTCATATAAAGAGTCTTGCGCAACTGGTGGCGCCCATTGAGAGGGGTATGTATCACTGACAGCAAGTGCGGAGCGCGCGTGTAATAATATTTGAAAGCTCGTTGCGCTAAGTAAGCCAATGAGAAAGATCGTCATCAAAGAGAATGTTTTTATTTTACTAAACGAGGGCCATATTGTTGAAAAGTTGGGCATGTTATTCTCTTGACCTTCCGTTTCTTAGATTAAGATCACTGAAATCTAGTTGGTGGGTACTGCCTGGAAAGTTGCCACAAGAGCTTTTACAGCATTGTTTGCTTGGTTCTGATCACTTATTGAAATTGAGCCGCACCCTGATTGGTCATGCACGAATCGATAGTAATATCCCCCAACGTATGTATAACTGGTAGGGTTTTGCGTAGCATCTTGTGCGGCAGTTGGTCCTATATCACCTGAATAGGCGTGATCAGTTGAAGCAAATCGTTCAATTTGACCTGCGCCGAAGCTGGCACAACCAATGTCTTTGCTAGCAAGCTGTTTGGAAATAACAGTGGCAAGTTTGTTGTCAGCCGAAAGTTTATATGTGAATGTGTCTGTACCAGTATATGGAGATCTAACGTCCCACTGTGTGATGGTGAAGTATTGCGTTGTTGTCGGCGTGGGCTGTGTGGTAGTCGTATTCTTTGACTGCTGAGTTGTTGTTTGAGGAGAATTTGTAGATGCCGTGGTCTTGGAACTGTTCTTATGGTGTTGATATACCGCTAAGCTAGATACAGCAATGGCTGCTATAACTAGAACACCAAGCAGAACGATAATGCTGCTGAACCCTGATTGGTCCGCTTTTCGCTTATACATACCTAAGCTCCCTATTTATAATCTCAGCTTATATTCAGAATGCTTGCTATGTCAAATCATTGTAGAGGTTCATACGATGAACGCCACTTCTTCAGATCGAAGCCTGGCCGCCTTGCTAAATCTTATTGGTTGAAGACTTCCTAACTTGGAACCCTTTTTTAGCCTCCCAGTTCTTAACACAAAATCTTTACGGAAAGTCTTACACATAATTCTTGGGCGCATATCCGTAGTATAGTGGCAAGCAGTCACATTTACTTCGACACATACGTGCTTAATCTGCATGTTCATTACTTTCGATGCATACATACTTTGCCGAATAGCAGAGTGCGGAGCGTGGATGCTTGTCAGAAATAGCTAATCGTGATGAAACAACTCTACCGCACCCAACGCAAACAGCCCGCCTGTGCGGGCGATGTGGGGAGGCGCTGTGGCAGCTTAGCTAGATGTAGCGGATTGGTGTTTGGTGAGCCAAAAGAACAGCCCGGCAGGGTTTAGAATGCCTGTTCCCTGTTCCGTAGCAATACCCAAGCACCTGATGAGGCTGCTCTTGAGCCGCCAGGCTGCTGCCAGTACTGGTTTGAGACTGTCGGCCGAGAGATTGAGCTTGTCGAGCACCAGCGTGGCATTGCGACGCACTTCCCAGACCGTCTGGACCATGTGGAGAGTTTTGGTCTGCCAGTTCCCCCGCTTCCGGCTTATCATGGCGGCAAATAGGTGGTACGGACTCTTTTTCGCCGTTGCCAGCGCGATCTCCGCCGCCGTTTCCAGTTCAGCGGCGTAGCCTTGATCAAACAGCTCTTTCACCCGGCTGTCCATAAAGCCGGGCAGGTTCACTACCTGGAGCAGCACCTGCTGGAGCTCCGGCCAGTTTTTCGCGGCTGGCTTGATGATAAACCCCGTGATGTCCTGTGGCTCATACCTCATCACCGGCGCGAAGCGAGCCTGTATCTCCCTGCTCGTCGCTCGTTTTTGTTTCAGCTGTTCGTAGCGCTCTGCTAGAACGGCGCTTGCAGTTATGGTTTGCATACCTTCCCCTCTCTTAGGCACAGCAAACAGAGCCTTACCCCTGGCTTGCGGCTGTTTTTGTTAGGTTAAGAGAGGTAGCCAAAAGAAAAAGCCCCTGGGTAGGGGGCTATATGTGTACTGCACACAGGTTTTGTCGTTAAGACAATTTTAACCCACCCACTGTGGCCGCGTCAAGAGGCCGATGCGTGAGCTGTAGCTACCCCCGATTGTGTAACTTGGTGCCTGTTGTGTGAGAAGTAACGACAAATCCCTGTTGTAGTACACCAAGTTGCCTTCATGATAACGCTTTCCCCTGCCATATACAACTCAGCAGGCTGTTCTTTACTGCTCCGGCGGCACGGTAGGCGTAAGTGTAACAGAGTAAGGAAGGAGGGTATATAGATACATTAGAGCAATAGATATCTAGAGTATAAGAGTGTGCATCCTCTCACACTCTAGATCTTAATCGTGTAGTTGCAGCCATACAACTACACATTCATCCTTGTACGTTCGCGTGCTTTCTTCTATAGTTGTACTTGATAACGAAGTTTCCCTCATGAACATCCAAAGACATACACGAACGGTACGCTGGCATGGCTAGAAAAATCGCCATTGCCATACATAAGGGTGGGACAGGGAAGACGACCACGGCGAAAAACCTGGCGGCAGCTTTCGCGCTGCAGGGGAAGCGGACCCTCCTGATTGATCTGGACGAGCAGGCCAACGCGACCAAAGGACTGGGCCTTAACCCCCTGACGCTGGCCGTGACGATCAACGACCTGTTTGCTCATCCAGATCGTGACCCGCAATCAGCGATCCATACCACCGGCATTGCCGGGTTACACCTTATGCCCGCGCATCCCGACCTGTCAAAAACCGAAACCGGCATGGCGTTTCTCCGGTCTGACCCCAACAATCCTGACCCGATCAGCACCCTCAAGCAGCTGATCGAACCGCTGGACAGCAGCTACGATATTATCCTCTTTGATACGCCGCCGTCCCTCAACTACATGACGATCAACGCCCTGGCCGCCGCCGACGAGCTGCTGATTCCCGCTGCTGCTTCCGCCTACAGTGAAGCCGGGCTGACGCGGACCTGGGAGGCGTACGAGCGGGCGAAAAAGACCTACAATCCATCACTGCGTCGGGCATACATCCTTGTAACCAGAATGAAGCGTACCAACGCCTCCAGCGTTGTGTTGGAAGGCATTAACAAGGCGTACCTGGACAACGTCATACCGCAGCTGATTGTCGAATCGACCGCAGTCGATGAAGCCGAGCAACTGAACCAGCCGGTGGTGGTGTACGATGTGGACAACCCAGCAGCACAGGGATACCTAAGAGTAGCGGAGATCCTAAGCAATGGCCAATAACTTCAAAAAACAACTCACGCAGCAACGTGCCGCTGTGCCGCAAGTGGACCCGGAGGAGGGAAGAGCGGTTATTCCAGCCCCTCTGCAGGCGGCTGAACCCGTCCGTCAGGAAACGCCGCAGCCAGCAACTGCCCAGCCTCCTCGCGCTTCCGAGCCTGCCTTGTCCCTGCACCATATCACCATTGTGGATACCAGCGAGGCACCGGTGAACCGAGGCTTTTTCATGTACCCCTCTCGCCACCGTCAGATTGCCAAAGACCTGGCCTACCTGGAAGACCGCAAGCCCTGGCAAATCATCGAAGCCGCCCTTGAGGAGTATGTGGTCAGGCATTATGGCAAAGAGTACCGGCGCAAGTGAGAGGCAATGTCGCTCGCCAGGGGCATAGAGAGCGTTCCAAGGAGACGCTCCCTATAACACTTCATTCCCCTCGTTCACCACCCTGCTCTGCCGATGGCATCCCCTCACCGAGCTGCCGCAGCGCTGCCAGCTCCCTGGCGAGCACTAGCAGGCTACTGGCAATGGAGATGGATGCGACAGCCGCGATGACATCCGCCTGTTTACTATTGGCTGGGTTCCGGTAGAGATTCCGGGCCTGTTCGGCCATGAATGCCGCTTGCAACAATAATTCTTCGTCGGATTTCGGCTGGCTTTCCATAAGGATATGTTACCACCGCACCCCCGCTCGCCACAGCGACGCCGTGCAGGCCATGAGGTGCGCCCGCAGTTCCAGAAGGCCGTCTTGTTCCTCCTCGCTGCAGCGTCCCAGCTCATACTCTACCCGCTCGATCTCTTCCGTCAGCAGCATGCCGTACTTGTCTGGTCCCAGGTCGGGATTGTCGAACTCCGGGTAAATGCCGCCAATCTCACAGATGTCGTGTGGCAGCGTTTGCATCCGGCCATTGAGCCGGTCAATGGCCGCCGTGATATGTGCTTCCGGCCCGTACTGCGGATAGCTGTTTGAGGTATCGAGAAGATCAGTATACGAATTGACGAGGGCTAGGATATCATTGTAGGTCTTGCCCGAACCCACCTGCGTCGCCTCCCAAATAGCCTGGTTGAATGCCTTAAGGGTATCACCGTCCAGCGTGCGCCGCGCCATGCCCATCACCATAAACACGTTGCCGTCCGGGCCACTCAGGTCAATATCCAGCCGTGGACGCTCCTGCTCATACTGCTCACTACCTTGGGGGAATTTCTCCATCGCACTACCTCCATTTAATCTCTGTTGCACAAAAGCAAAGGCGGGCTTACCCGCCGTCAAGCCGTTCTCTGGCTAGCTGGACATAGGCCGGGTTTAGCTCAATACCCATCCATCGCCTGCCTAGCCGCTTCGCGGTGACTGCGGTCGTGCCGGTGCCTAAAAATGGATCAAGTACTGTGCCGCCTTTCGGGCAGCATGCCCGTATGGGGGTTTCGACTAGTGCCTCCGGATAGACCGCGAAGTGGTTACCGGCGAATCCTTTGGTCGGGATCGTCCACACAGAGCGTTTGTTACGCACGTAGTCCCGGCCGCGTCGAATTCCCCGATCCGTGGCAGGCTCGAACTGTTGCTCGAAGTAGTAGTGCCGGGACTTTGAGAAAAAGAATAAGTACTCGAAGTCAATCGTGAAGCGGTCTTTCACACTCTCTGGTACGGCATTCGGTTTGTGCCAGACGAGCACATTACGGAGCCGCCATCCCCGGCGCACCATCTCGATGGCAAAGCGGTAGGGGATGAGGCAGAGCGACTTGCGCGGTATGTTGGTACGCGGCCGGGGCGGCAAGGTGTAGCTGAAGCGATGCGACTTTACCGCAAGCGGCGACGGCATCCCACCGTTGCTGCCGCTGTAGCTGTCCGCCAGGTTCACCCAAGCCGTGCCATCCGGCCGGATCACGCGCTTTACTTCGTCGAATACATCACAAAGCGTCGCGACATATTCTTCAAAGGACGGTTCCAAGCCCAACTGGCCGGGGGTCTGGTAATCGCGTACATGCCAATAGGGCGGAGAGGTACAGACCATCTGCACGCAGGCATCGGGCAGGGACTTGAGAGTTGCTAGAGCGTCCCCGCAGAGCACTGTGTTGGTGGGGATCATGCCAGCGCCCCCTGCAGCCGTGACATTGCCACGTCGCACCAGACGCGTTCCAGTTCGATAAGAATGGGCCGCCTGCCAGCCTGCTGAGCCGCCACGCCGGTACTTCCTACCCCTGCAAACATATCGAGTACGGTCTCCCCTGGCTGCGTGACCTTTTCAATGAGGTACTTGAGCAATGCCACGGGCTTCTCGGTCGGGTGCCGCATCGATTGCGTCGGCACTCTCGGATATACGAGTACATTACCCTCACGCTGGCCGTTTAAGAAGCGCCGGAGCTTGGTCGGCAGATTCTTTTTTCGGAAAAAGAGGATGAACTCATACTTGTAGCCCCAGTTCCCTCTCATGTCGCCCCGCGTCCATGCGTTCTTTACCCAGATGAGTGTATTGGTAGTCACATAGCCCGCTTCTTCAACCGCTGCTGCCATGGCCGTGAAGCACTGCCAGTTCGTAAACACCAAGCCAACGCCGTCAGCTTTCAGCTTCGGATAGACGAGCTGAAGCGCCCGGCGCAACAGCGGTATGGCACAGTGGCCATCGTTGGCAATCCGTACCTTTGGCAGTTTCTTTGAGCGGCTCAGATAGTCGTAGCCGTACGGGGGATCTGTCAGGATACAATCGACGGAGTTGTCCGGGAGGCCACCCAGTAAGTTCAGACAGTCGCCGAGCAGCAGCTGGGCGGCGGAATGCTCCGGCTGCGATCCGATCAAGGCTGGCTGCAATGGTGCAAGGTCCATGTGTTGCACAGCCTAACTCTGCATGGGGTACGCAGCAAGGGCATGGGCACAGTAGTAAGTACAACGGAGCTATGGCTTTCCCTCTTCATGCAGCTGCGTCTCAAGTTGGGCGGCCTCTTCGTGACGCCCCATTGCAGAAAGCAGCGCGATGAAGCGTTGATACACGTCTTTCGGCACATGAGGGGAAAGGCTAACCGCCCGTTCATACAACACGCGAGCGTGTTCGTACCGGCCCTGTGCCTCTTGCAGCTGTGCGAGGCCAGAGAGTATGGCCGCTGTCTTGCCATGTGCCAGTCCAAAAGCTTTTTTGCTCAGACGAAGCGCGCGTTTATAATACTCCATCGCCTCAGGGTACTTTCCCCATACCCGGTACAGGTCAGCCAATCCGCCAAGAGGATGGCGAAGGTTCGGATGATACAGACCCAGGTGTGTTTCGCAGAGACGTAGCGAGCGCCGGAAGAGCGTTTCGGCTCGGCGGTAGTTTCCTTGCTTGACGCACACCTCAGCGAGATTATGGAGCGCCATGGCGATGAGGGGGTTGTCCTCTCCCAGGACCTCTTGCCATATTCGCTGCGCCCGCCGGAGATGCGAGATTGCCTGTGCATAGCGACCTTGGGCACTATAGCAATTTCCCAGATTAGCGAGGCAGGTAGCCGTACTGCTGTGGCGGGGACCTAAGCGGCGTTCCCAAATATGCAGGGCGCGTATGTAGCGAGACTCTGCTTCTCGGTAGTGTCCCTGGTCAGTATCGAGGTTCGCGAGGTTCATGAGCAGGTATCCCATGTACAGGTGGTCGCGGT
>JALYTT010000363.1 GCA_030854145.1 Chloroflexota bacterium
TGGACGAGAGTATCATGACGCAGAGCGAGCTTGATGCCAACGATGCGAAGGCCACCGAGGTGGCCGAAGATGCCGCTGATTTCGCCGAGAATAGCCCGGACCCCGCGCCCGACGAACTCTACGCCGACATCATGGTCGATAACTCGACAGCCATCGCTTACCGCTATGAGAGGAATGCATAACGTATGCGTATGATTACGTACCGCGACGCGTTGCGCGAGGCCATCCGCGAAGAGATGCAGCGCGACGAGCGCGTCTTTATCATGGGCGAAGATATCGCCGGCTATGGCGGCACCTATGCCGTGACGAAGGGCCTGATTGAAGAGTTCGGCGAGAAGCGCGTGCGCGATACCCCACTCGCGGAAGAGGTGATCACGGGGGCGGCGATCGGGGCCGCGCTTGGCGGTCTGCGCCCCATCCTCGAAATCATGACCATCAACTTCAGCTTACTGGCCTCCGATATGCTCGTCAACAGCGCCGCCAAGTTTCGCTATATGTTTGGTGGCCAGCCCTCCGTGCCCTTTGTGGTGCGCATGCCCTCAGGCGGTGGCGCGCAGCGTGGCGCGCAGCACTCCCAATTGCTGGAGTCCTGGTACGCGCATATCCCCGGCTTGAAGGTGGCCATGCCCGCCACGCCCTATGATGCTAAGGGCATGCTCAAGTCGGCTGTGCGCGACCCCAACCCTGTCCTGTTCATTGAGCACGAGCTGCTCTACAATGTCAAAGGCGAGGTGCCCGACGAAGATGTTGAGTATACTGTGCCGCTCAACCGGGGCGAGGTGAAGCGCGAGGGACGACATGTGACGATTGTGACCTTCTCGCGTATGCTGCATGTCTCGTTGCAGGCCGCCGAAGATCTCGCGCAAGAGGGTATTGAGGCGGAAGTGATCGACATCAAGAGTATTCGCCCCATCGATATCGATCTACTGCTGGATTCAGTAAAGAAGACGAACCGCGTAGTCATTGCTGAAGAGGGCTGGAAGTACTATGGCACGGGTCAGGGGCTGGCGGCGCTGATCTACGAGCACGCCTTCGACTATATGGACGCGCCGATCCAGCATGTGACCGGCGCCGATGTGCCCATGCCGTACTCGAAAGCGCTTGAACGCATCTCTGTACCCCACAAAGCTGAAGTGATCAAAGCCGTGAAGGCCATTGTGCCGGCAGCCCTGGCACGCAGGTGATAGCATGAAAACAGTAGAAATGCCCAAGATGGGCGATACCATGGAGCAAGGGAAGATTCTGCGCTGGCTCAAGCAAGAAGGAGACAGCATAAAAAAGGGTGATTTTCTGGCGGAGATCGAGACGGAGAAGGTGAACATCGAGGTGGAGGCCTTTGCCAGTGGCATCCTGCGCAAGATCCTGGTGCCTGAAGGAGAATCGGCGGATGTCGGCGCGGGCATTGCCTTGATCGGCAAGGCCGATGAACCCTTGCCAGGGCATACGAACGGCGCACATAACGCGCCAACCGTGCCAGCGGCTGACCCGGTCGCGAGCGCTGGGCAGGCGCTCACCGCCACGTCCAGCCCGCTCGCTATCGCCCTGCAGGACCCACCATCGCTGGCCGCCGTGTCCGCGACTGTGACGAGCGCCGCTGAGCGCGAGCGTATTTTCATCTCCCCGGTGGCCCGTCGCCTGGCAGAGGAGCATCAGCTTGACTATACACGCGTATCCGGTACCGGTCCCAATGGGCGCATCATCAGGATGGATGTCGAGGCCGCGCTAGCACAGCGGCCCACCGCGATCACTGCTCCGGCGACGCAGGCCGCGCCCAGCGCGCAGCCGGACATGCCACCAGGCACGAGCAGCGAGGTCGGTGAGGTGCTTGAGATCCCGCTCACTGCCATGCGCCGCACCATCGCGCGCCGCCTGGCCCAGAGCATGCAGACGGCCCCGCACTTCTACGTCAGCAGCGTCATCGATACCGTCAAGCTGGCGGCCTTGCGCCAGGAGATCAACGCGTATGCCGCCGGCGCGCCTGAGCCGGTCAAGATCAGCTTCAATGACCTGATCGTGCGGGCCGTTGCGCAGGCGCTGGTGCGTATGCCGCAGATGAACGTCTCGTTCGCCGAGGACCGGCTCTTGCAGAAAAAGCGCGTACATGTCGGCATCGCTGTTGCGCTTGAGGAAGGGCTGATCGTGCCCGTGTTGCGCGATGCCGATAGGCGCGGGGTGCTTGATATTGCGCGCGCATCGCGTAAGCTGGCTGAGGCCGCGCGCACCGGGAAGCTGCGACCCGAAGATTTCAGCGGCGGCACCTTCACCATAAGCAACCTGGGGATGTTCGATGTGGACAGCTTCACGGCCGTCATCAACCCGCCGGAGTCCGCCATTCTCGCTATTGGTTCGATTACGCCGACGCCCGCTGTGGTGGATGGGCAGGTGGTGGTGCGCGATCGCATGAAAGTGACCCTCTCATCCGATCATCGCGCTATCGATGGCGCGACCGCCGCCCGCTTCCTGCAACTGCTCAAGCGTATGCTGGAGGAGCCGCTGGGGATGCTGCTATAGTCTGAGCGGCACAGCCTCTAGATGAGGAGATAGTTTATGAGTGAATGCACAATCAACGGCGTGACCTTATCGCTGATCCAGGGGGACATTGTACAGGTACACGCCGATGCCATTGTGAACGCGGCGAACTCGGCACTGGCCGATGGTGGGGGCGTCGATGGCGCGATCCACCGCGCCGGTGGGCCGAAGATTATGGAGGCCTGTCGCGAAAAAGGCGGCTGCCCGACGGGAAGCGCGGTCGCCACCACGGCCGGCAAGCTGCACGCGAAATATGTCTTCCACGCCGTGGGACCCATCTATGGTCAACACGACAACGAAGAGCGCCTGCTGGCAGGCGCCTACCAGGCCTGTCTCGACCTTGCCGAGCAGCACAAGCTGGTGAGCATCGCCTTCCCTTCGATCAGCACCGGCGTCTATGCCTATCCCCTGGCGCCGGCCGCGACCATCGCCCTGCGCACGATCATCGCGCATATCAGCAAACCAACCAGCCTGAAGCAGGTCACGATGGTCCTTTATAGCAGCCAGGCCCTCACCACATATGAGTACGCGCTCGCCTTGCTGCTGCCCGAATGAAGCTCGCCAGAAGAGATGCTGGACGATTCGGCTTGCCGCGTAGGTGCGGATGATCCCGCCTCTCGCGTAGGGATTCGGCTTGCCGCGTCCGTGTGACAGGCCCAAGGGCCTGGGAGGCCTCCCTCCTAGCCACGCAAGCGAGGCCCCACGCGGACTCGGCAAGCCGGGTCCCTACGCGGATCGGAGCTTGACATATCCCTATTTGCAACATATAATTTTGTTGCTGAAAAAGGCTGGTCGGTAAGGTAAGCCCGACCGGCTCTCGCATCCCCACGAGAGCTTACTGTTCGACGCGCAAGCAGGACCCACAGCATATTCAAGGGAGTACTGTGCCTTGAAGTCACGGAGGTCCGCATGCTCGCGAGAGCGTGTCTGCTTGTTAGCCTTTTTGAGAACCCCAACGCGCTTCTACTGCGCTCGCAAGCGGCATTGCAGTGTACACCTACGGTGAGTATGGACCTCCATTGGAAAGCCACAATGGAAGAGAAAGACAATGCAACAATCCCCACAGTCGGGCAAGGTCGTGACCGCCAATGAGCGCAAAACGGCCCAGGTTTTTAGTGTGCGCACCGACATTATGATGCGCAGCGAGGATACCGGTGGCACCTATTCCTCGTATGAAATCATTGCGCCTCCAAATTGCGGGGCGCGAGCTCATACCCACAGCCACGAGAACGAGAATATGTATGTCATCGAAGGCACATTTCATTTTCGCTGCGGTGAGCAGGAATGTACTCTTGGGGCAGGAGACTCTATCTATATGCCAAAGGGACTGCCGCACAGTTTCATAAATACCGGTCAGACGACTGGCCGTTTGCTGGGTGTTGCCACACCGGCTGGCCTTGAGCGATTCTTTGAGGATGTGGATGAAGTCGTCAGAGTCAAACAGGCAGATCTGACGCGAGCTGACATTGCTGCGGTGTGTCGCAGGCATGGCATCGAGATTCTTCCTCAGTAGGGACCCGGCTTGCCGCATCCGCGTGATCTGGACCGGGTGGCCTTCCCTCGTGAAGGAAGAATGATGCACCCTGGACAAAAGAGGAAGAAGAGGTAGGGGCGCGGTTTACAAGCCCATATTGCAATATGGGCTTGTAAACCGCGCCCCTACCTCTCATGCTTTCTGTTTTCCCAATCCCCAATTATTGACACAACCACGCGCTACACCATACAATCAGGAGTAGAAATGTTTGTATATCTAGCACTAGTGGCAGACAAAGGATAGTTCTTTCATGCAACAACCTTCACCGGTGGGATCTGGCAGCGGACACGGAAAAGTGAAGCGAGCTTATGAGCCGCTTCCCGAAGCGCGTGAGGTAGCCTCTGGCATCTGGAAAATTACCATGCCGATCCCGTTTCCCTTGCGCTCGGTCAACGTCTATGCGCTCGTTGGCACAGATGGGTGGACCCTAATAGACACAGGCATAGGCACGCCTGATGCGCGGGAGGCCTTTCATGCGGGACTACAGCGCACCGGGCTGCGTATCGATACATTGCGCGCTATCGTTCTGTCCCATCTCCACCCGGATCATGTTGGCCTTTCGGGAGAGTTGCAAGAACAGAGTGGGGCTGCCGTCTATATGCATCCAATCGATGAAGCTAACTTGCAGATCTTCTGGAATGGAGATCATCCACGCACATTCTCCCAGGCCGCGGACTTCTTCAAGCAACACGGCATGCCATCCGCCGATCACTGGTCCGAGGGTGTTCCCCAGGAGCAGATGCAGCGTATCATTCATGTGCCGCCCCACGAGGCGATCACGCTTGTCGAGGATGGGCAGACGCTCGATCTTGTGGGCGAGCGCTACCGTGTGATCTGGACACCGGGTCATTCCGATGGCCACATCTGCCTTTTCCGCGAGCGCGATGGCGTCTTTCTGGCGGCCGATCATGTATTGCCTCGCATCACGCCAAACATCGGCCTCTATTCCGAACACGACCGCTCGAACCCGCTGGGTGACTACCTGCATTCGCTGGCCAAAGTCTCCACCTTGCCGGCCAGCATTGTCCTGCCTGGCCACGGCGAGCCGTTCAAGGACCTCGCGCTGCGCACCCGGGAGATCACCGAGCATCACGCGGAGCGGGAGAAGCAGATCTTGACCTTGCTCGACCAGCACCCGCAGCACGCCTATCACCTGTCGGAGCAACTCTTCGGCCAGCGCTTCAAAAACAAGGACGCGCAGCGCATGGCCGTTGCCGAGACGCTCGCGCACCTTGAACACCTGCGCCTGGGCGGCCAGGTTGAACAGCAGCACACCCCCGACGGCCTCATTTTATATGCCGCCGTATAGAAACGTGGGGGATGCTCTCTCCCGCGCAGGGACCCGGCTTGCCGCGTCCGTGTGGTTGGCCTTGGGTCTGGCGGCCTCCCCCCTGGCCGCGCAAGAGGCACACACGGACGCGGCAAGCCGGGTCCCTACGCGAGCCTGTCAGGCCAGTTTTATACTTGTTTGCTAGGTTTAGATTGGCTCTACGGGCCGATTGAGTACACGGATCTAGCTCTGAAGCAGCGTTACACGCTTGTATTTCTCAAAATGACATGCTATACTCGTTAAGGCAGCGAGGTTGTGATGCCGCTTCACAGGCCCAACAATACGGAAATGGGATCAGGAAGCGACGTGTGTCGAAAGTCGTGTTGTAAGGAGGATTTGAATCCATGGCAACAACAAAAAGTGAGGCGACCACGGTTGGTCGTCAGGAGCTTTCCAAGCGTATATCCCAGCAAGCGAAGATCTCCCAGAAACAGGCCTCTGAAGTGCTGGAGGCCACCCTGGATGTGATTCGTGAGGCGCTCAAAAGTGGTGATGAGGTACGTTTAGTTGGCTTTGGCTCCTTTAAGGTACGCCAGAGTGCTGCACGTAGAGGGGTCAATCCGCGCAACCGCGAGGAAATCCAGGTGCCCGCGAAAGAGCGCGTGCGTTTCTTTCCCGGTAAAGAACTCCAGGAAGCCGTCCTGAAGCCCGCGTCCACGTCTACGTCCAAGTCCAAGTCCAAATCTAAATAACAAGTCGTACTGGAATAGTCCTCGCTGCCATGTATCATTTCAAGCTCGGCCCGGTTCCCCCCCTCAGGAGGGGAACTTTTTGTTGCTCCCATACACTATGCATCTCAACCTTAATGGAGTACAATAGAAAACAAAAAAGTCTCACAATGTCGTGTGATCAAAGGCCTCATCGCATACAGCGCTGTATGGTAGGCATCTAGCAGCAACTTCATGGCACAAGAGAGGGGCCTATGGCAATCAGCAATGCGACACTGGCGGGGTTAACGCGCCCGCAGCTCCTGGACATGCACTATAAAATGGCGCTCATTCGCCGCTTTGAGGAGAAGAGCGCGGAAGAGTACACACGGGGCAGGATCGGCGGCTTTCTGCACCTGTATATCGGGCAGGAGGCGGTCGGCGTTGGCAGCATCACCGCCCTGCATGCACAAGATCGTATACTCAGCAGTTACCGCGAACATGGTCATGCCATAGTCAAGGGCATGGAGCCGCGCGCGGTCATGGCCGAATTGTTTGGCAAGAGCACGGGATGCAGCAAAGGCAAGGGCGGCTCCATGCACATGTGGAGCAACGAGCTTGGCGTCTGGGGCGGCAATGGCATTGTGGCCGCGCAGTTGCCCATCGCGGCCGGCGTGGCCCTCGCCGCGCAATACCAGGGCCAGGATAGCGTCACCGCGTGCTTTTTCGGAGATGGGGCCGTGGATGAAGGCGCATTTCACGAAGCCTTGAACCTGGCGTCTATCTGGAAGTTACCTGTCGTCTATATTTGTGAAAATAACCAGTACTCTATGGGCATGGCGGTGCATAAGGCCTGGGCCGTTGACAGCTTGCATCCGCGCGCCGCGGCCTACAATATGCCGTTTGAACAGGGAGACGGCATGGATGTCATCGCCGTCTATGAAACGGTCAAGCGAGCCGTTGAGCGCGCGCGCGCCGGCGAGGGACCGACGCTGCTGGAGATCAAGACCTATCGTTTCCGGGGACACTCGATGGCCGATCCCGCCTACTACCGCACGCGCGAGGAAGAGCACCAGTGGCGCACCACGCGCGATCCCATCGGCATCTTCGAGAAGAAACTGCTGGACGAGAGTATCATGACGCAGAGCGAGCTTGATGCCAACGATGCGAAGGCCACCTCGGTGGCCGAAGATGCCGCTGATTTCGCCGAGAATAGCCCGGACCCCGCGCCCGACGAACTCTACGCCGACATCATGGTCGATAACTCGACAGCCATCGCTTACCGCTATGAGAGGAATGCATAACGT
>JALYTT010000364.1 GCA_030854145.1 Chloroflexota bacterium
CCCTATGACATCACGATCACGCCTGATGCACGGGCTTGTAAACGGCGCCCCTACGTCTCATGCCTGATTCTCTCTCCTTTTTCGTCACCCTGTAAAAAACCTATCCTTGCGCATAGCCATCGTCCCTACGCGGATCGAGGGAGCGCTCTGTGTATATTTCCATTCATACTACGGTTTCTTGCCCTTTATCCTGAGGTAGAGCCAGGAATCGAGCAGGCCGCGCAGCAGACCAACCACCCCCAGGACACCAGCCCACACGAGTAGCGGTATCCAGAGCTGATTGAAGCCCGAGAAATACGATGTCCCGGACGCGATGGTCAGACTCCAGAGCGTGACCAGCAGGAACGCGCCGAAGAACATCAACATGCCAGCGATGGCGCTGGTGCGCACCAGGGTGGCGGGCGTCATCTTCTCCGAGAGCCAGACCGCCAGCACGGCGCCAGGCGTCGGCGCGCCCAGTAGTGCTACGAGCAGGATGTCTAACATGATGAGCAGCGGCGGCATTCCCGGTGTATGCAGGACAGGCGTTGTCAATACCAGGATCAGGATGATTGCCAGGGGCAGCAGACCCGTCAACGCCCCGGCAATCGCCGGGCGCCAGTGGACGGGCGCCACTTCGATCTGTTCATGACCGAGATCAACCTGGGCAAGCTGGCGGATCGCATAGATGTTGCTGGCCAGCAGCACCAGGAAGGCGATGACCGGGTGAATGCCTGGCGTGCCAACGCCAAAGCTCATAAAAAAACCGCTGACAACGAGCGCGACGATGGCGACGCCCAGGCAGCGGTAGAGAGGCTTGTCAATACTGCGCGTGCGTACGATGCCGGCAAAGCCGATGGCGGCCAGGATCAGCAGATTGATCGCCGAGCCGAGCAGCACCCCTAAATTGGTCAATGAGGCGCCGCCATCTCCGTTTGAGGCAAACAGCAGCACAAAGGTTGGAAATTGTGCCAGGAGCGCGCATAATGCCGTACCGTAGTAGAATATGCGGCGGCTCTCGCGATAGGTTGGTTGCAGCGGACTCAGCGCCGGTTCTGGGAATACCTGCTGAGCCTGGACCTGCGATGGCCATTGCCAGCCCTTCGGCTCCTGCTGCCACGGCGCGCCACCGCTGCCATCAGGAGGCACGGATCTGGCCGGACTGGTTGGCAGGAGTGTGTTCCCGTCCACTGTCCCTATACCCGCCGCGCCGCGTGCTTCCGGGTCCAGTGACGTGGCGGCATATAGTTGCGGCTCTACGAAGGTCCGGTCGTTGTTGT
Source organism: Chloroflexota bacterium (assembly GCA_030854145.1). The sequence continues at coordinate 1,260 of JALYTT010000364.1, forward strand.
TGCCATCGCTGCCCAGCCGCAACGCGGATGCCGATGGCACAGCGTGCATATCTACAGAAGCGGCCACCGCCTTCTGGAAGGCGCGTGCCAGCTCCAGGGCGCTCTGATAGCGTTTCGCCGGGTCCTTTTCCAGCGCCTTCATTACCACCGCCTCCACCTCCGGCGAGATCTCCGGGCGCCTCCCTCTGATCGGGGGAACCGGGTCTCGTACCTGCATGGTCATGATGGCGAACGGGTTTGTGGCTGTGAAGGGTACGGTTCCGGCCAGCAGTTCGTAGAGGATGATGCCCAGCGAATAGATATCTGAGCGGAAGTCGATCTCCCCGGTATTCACTTGCTCAGGCGAGGCGTACTCCGCTGTGCCCAGGAAGTCTCCCACTGTGGTCAGGGACGGCATGGCTTTCAGGCGCACGATGCCGAAGTCGCTGAGCAGCAGGCGCCCGTCCAGGTGGAACAGCAGGTTGCCAGGCTTGACATCGCGATGGACGACACCCAGGTTGTGTGCGTAGTCAAGGGCATCGGCGACCTGGTTGAGGTAGCTGACAATGACGCGTAGATCGAACTGCTTGCCCTGGCGCTGCATTTCGTCGATGCGCTCGCGCAGCGTACCACCACGGATATAGGGCATCACCAAGTAGGCCAGGTACAGGCCATCGACCACGGCCTCGTCGTATTCATAGACCGGCAGGATATTCTTGTGTTCCAACTTCGCCACTGTATCGGCCTCGCGCCGGAAGCGCTCCAGGAAGTTCTGCCGCAGCTCAGGGTCGTAGCTCTCCGTGGGCATCAGAACCTTGACGGCTACAGTGCGCGTCGGGCGCGACTGTTGGGCCAGGAAGACGGCCCCCATCCCTCCACGTCCAATAATTTGCTCAAGGGTGCAGGTACCCAGTGTCACACCAATGAGTTCTTTTACATCCATTTATCGATCCTTATAATTTTCTTGTTCCCCCACTGCTGCAACCTTGATACTGATAAAGATACACCATCCAGCCCCTCTATGGAACGCGCCATAGATCCCCTTGCGTCGTCTCACTTGCCCTCTGTTTCTTCTGTGGCGCGCGTCGCTCACGTATACGTCCCTGCCTCTTCGCCCCTTGTATACTGCCACGCGCAACCGGGGAGGCTGGTTGCGCCTCCTCCTCCACGCCGTCTCTCTGCACTGCTTCAATGTGTTCCACCAGCGCCTCAAAGATCGAGCTGCGTTGCACGCGCACTTCCGGCCAGAGGCTCAGCAGTGTCTCTAGCGTGGCCTCCTCGCAATTCGCCAACTTGGGCCAGCGCTCGCGCACTTCGCGCAGGACGGCGGGCAGTGGCAGGCTCTGCACGCTGCTCAACCATTCTACGAACGAGCGGTGGAGATGTTCCAACCAGTCGGCCTGGTAGAGACCCACGCCCACAATATAGCCGATGTCGTCGCCTGCAACACTCTCGCTGGCGCGCTGGAGTTCCGAGCGCCGGTAGCAGGAGAGCAGCTCATAACAGGCGCGTTCAAGCAGCAGGTGTTCGCGGCGCACTCGCTGGCGCACCGCCTCAATATCGATCGACGCCAGGCGCCCGGCGAAGTCGTCGTAGTGGCTGCGCAAGAGGCTTAAGAGTTCGGTCGCCGACAACTGGCCGTCATACCACACGATGGGAAAGCTGGTGGCAATATGACTAAACGCGTCGCGGGCCTCCTGTGGGATAGCCAGCAAGATATCGTCGCGTCCCCGCAGTTGCTGCAACTTGCGAATTTTACGCTCGCGGTACGCGGGCGTCCAGAAGCCCAGGATCTCTACATAGATACGACGGCGCGCGCGCGTCAGGGCAAAATCGGGTATGAATATCCCCTGCTCAAGCAACAATGGCTCCGGCTCGCGCTCCAGGCGCCAGCCATCGACCGCGTGGCTGCTCTCCAGGGCGCGAAAGGCCTCCGCGAAGGACTGCTCGATACTGCTGTCGTACAGCCCCGACGCTTCCGCTACCGCTGGGCGTGGCTCCTCGCGCGCGGGGCTGTCCGCATCATAGATCAGCGCAAGCACGTTGGCATCTATCACGAAGCAATAGGCACGCTGCAAGAAATGGACCGTGGCCTCTGCCGCCAGGATACCCCCGGATAGCGTCTCCTTTCGTGCGCCGCGCTGCTTGCCGCCAGCTTCTCTTGTGCGCAAGCCATAGCCCAGCAGCATTCGGCACAGGCGTGCCAGGCGCAGGCCGTACTGTTGCGGAACGCCAGTCATCTCCTGCGGCCCATAGAGCGTGAGGCTCAGATGTAGATCCCTGACATGCCTCTGGCTTCCAGCCGCCGCTACCGCCGGCGTGCCGTCATCCTGGTAGGCCAGGTCGTAATAGACGCCAAGCAGGCGTGCTAAATAGCAGAGGCGCTTGATGACCGCGCCCACGCCTGCCGCCACCACCTGCCTGCCGGATAGATCTTCCTGGCGCGTGCCCCCGAAGGCCCGGCAATCGATCACAAAATGCACCTGCGACGCGTTGGAGAGCGCGGCCTCAAAGACCCACTGGTTATAGCGCGTGGCCACCTCCTGGGATGTGGGAGCCTGAGATGAGTCGCGTACCAGCCGCGCCTCCTCGTCGCTGTCCATCACCAGCAGGTATTCCAGGTCGGGCAATGAGAGCTGGAACGGGTCGCAAAAAGCTTGCAACGCCAGGACCCGTTGCTCGCCTTCGAGGAAGCCATGATAGCGCTCGTTGACGTAGTTGAAGAGTGCGAGGCGCAGGCGCGTTGGCGACGTGATCTCGGACGCGCGCAACAAGGGGTCGGCTGGCAAGCGCCCGGTCACCTCCGTCCAGTCGCACTGCCGCCACATATACCACGCGCTGAGCGTCGCGATCAGGCAATCGGCAAGACGATAGTCGCCAACACAGGCGCGGGCCTCATCCTGGGAAAATTGCCGCTTCGGCTGGTGTAGCAGGCTCTCGTGATAGGCGATCAGTCTCTCAATCTCGGCATGCAACTCGCCTGGACGCAAGAAATGCAGCCCAACATATAACTCACCGCCGCGCCGATGCACCTGTTTCTTTACGTCTTGCAGACTAAAACGCACCAAATTCTCCTACAGAAAAGTACAGATGTTCATATCTATGGTTATTATATCCAAAAAGTGCCTCTGCTGCATAGCATAAGAGGCTAAACTATTGAACGCTTATCCTACTTCTGGTATAGTGTTTCTGGGAAAGTGTGGTTTCCTCCCACCGCTTGAAAGTATGTGGGTCTCCACAACGGAGGTTCTTATGAGTACCATCCCACGCCGTATCAGCAAGTATGACTTGCAGCAGCAACTGGGCAGTGGCAGTCTGGGCGAGGTCTGGAAGGGACACGAACTGCAAACGCTCGACACTGTCGCGATCAAAATATTTCATGCTGACCTGCAATCTGACCCGAACTTCCTCGCGCGCTTCAACCAGGAGGGGCAGGCAGTTATGGCCCTGCATCATCCGAATATCGCGCAGGTGTACGAGTGTGATGTCACGCGCGCGCCTGACTCCAACAGCACCGTGGCTTATATGGTCTCGGAGTATATCGAGGGCGAGACGCTCACGCATTATCTCCAGAACACCTCTCGTAAAGGTCAGTTCCCCTCTGTCTCCGCGCTTGTTTATCTCTTCAAGAATATCGCGGCGGCGCTTGACTACGCCCACCAGCAGGGGGTCATTCACGGGTCTCTCAAGCCTTCCAACATCCTGCTCGACAATCAGAATGCGCTCCATAGCAAGATCGGCGAACCCAAGCTTACCGATTTCGGTATGGCCCGGCTGGTGAAGAACACCAGCAGCAGCAATACCAATACCGCGCTCTACATGGCGCCAGAGCAGGCGAAAGGGCAGGACCCCAGCGAGAGCAGCGACATCTACTCGCTGGGCATCATCCTCTACGAACTCTGCACGGGCGTGCAACCGTTCCGCAGCGAGAGTCCGGTGGCGATCATGATGCAACATATCAACGTGCTGCCGACGCCGCCCATTCTGATTAATGCCAACATCCCTCCAGGGCTTTCAGAAGTTATTTTGCGGTCTCTGGCGAAGGACCCGGCAACGCGTTTCCGCACGGCCGCTGCGTTTGCGTCGGCTGTCTCCAGCGCGTGCTCGGTACAGCCGGCAGGCACGGTCTCCTTGAGCGATGAGTCGGCGCTCAACGCGCGCACATTCAGCGGGCCATTATCTGGTCCATTGCCCTCCTCGCTGGGTGTCTCTGGCCCGTTGCCGCCCCCCGTGCCTATGCGCACCAACAAACTGCCTACTATCCCCTCGATATCGATGCCACTGCCGGCGGTGACGCGGTCGTTGATCCCCCAGGAGCCGCCGCCCGCGCCTCCTGTGCAACGTACTACGTCGGTCACCACGACCGCCGTGCTCCCGGTTGCCGCGAGGCACAAAGAAATGCCTACCATCTATGCCATTCTCACGGTCCTGCTGATACTCTTTATCCTGGCAAGCACCGCTGTTATTATCTTCTGGGTACACCCGCAGCAGCCGCAGGTTACGCCTCCCCCTCCCAACCCTATCGCGGGGCAGGTTTTCTTCCAGGACGATGCCTTTGGCCGCGCTGATACGCTGCACATTGAGATGAGCAATATCGTGCCACCGCCGCAGGGCAACAGCTACTATGCCTGGCTGGAGAGCGCGAACAACAGCACGATCCCCCTGGGGCCGCTTGCGATCCAAAACGGCAGCGGAACGCTCGTTTATAACGGTGACAGCCAGCATACGAACCTGCTGTCAATGGCCCGTGGCCTCTCCATAACGTTAGAAAATAGCGGCAGTGTACCAGGCACTCCAGGACAGCAGATGTACCTGGGGAGCTTTAACCCGGCTACCCTTCCCTATATCCAGCATATCCTCTACCAATTGCCGGGCTTCCAGTACAAGGGCGGTATTGCTACAGGGCTATTCGAGACCATCAAGACCATTAATGATAAGGCCGGCAGCATTGTCGATGACCTGCAAGGCTCCCATGATTATGCCCTTGTCTGGCGACAGGCCATTCGCATCATTCAGTTGATCGATGGCAGCGACTATGCGCGCAGCAGCGGGGACCTGCCGGCGGGCGATCCCAGCCTGCTACAGGTCCCGGTAGGCATTGTCTCTTCGCCCGCGCTGCCCGGCTACATTGATACGCTGGCGGCCGAGGTAGGCAAGATACAACAGGCTACGGGCGACGATACCTCGATGCGCAGCCACGTGCAGAATATCAACAACGCCATTGCCGACCTGCGCGATTGGGTGCAAACGATGCGGACCTATTGCGCGCAGATCCTGAAGACGCCCACTTTGAAGGGCTTCGGCGCTCCATCCGTGCTGAGTGCCGGCCTTCAACTAAAGCAAGCGGCGGCGGATTCGTATACTGGCCGCACCATTCCTCCCAACACAAACCCTTTGCCCATCCGGGGTTCCGCTGGGATGTACCAGGCCTACGTTGAATGCCAGTACCTGGCGGTGATTACTATGAAGAAAGTATAGTCTGGATGCGCTGGTTCATTCGTTGATACACAATATGGGGCGAGATGGCGGCGGTGGAGCAGGGCGCCGGCCAGCGGCGCCCCTACACGAAATCCGTCTTGTTTCGCGTCGGGGCGCTGGCTTTTATGCTGGTTGGAAGGTCATGGGTATTTCCTGGGGGCCGAAGATGAGCATGCTCTGTACCTCTTTCAGTGGCTCATCTACTACGCCAGGCATAAAGAGTTGAGTAATCGCGCGAGTAGAATAGTGTGTCTTGCAGGCGCTGGTGGAATGGGCCGCCAGCTTCAAACGCTAGTAAGTGTTACCATCCTCTCCAGGTATGCTCTACGATGAACGCTTCCAGATGCGCTCCAGGATGATTGGCCCGATGACCGAGATGGCGGTATGATATGGGAAAGTGCGGTAAAAAAGCCTACAATGAGGAAGAGGAACGCATGAAACGCATACTTGTGGTCGAGGACGAAACTACCATCGCTCAATTTCTCAAACGCGGTCTGACGTATAAGGGATTTGAGGTGTTGACCACCGGGAATGGAGGCCAGGCCTTCACTGTCATGCGCACGTTTACGCCGGACCTGGTAATACTTGATGTCATACTGCCCGATATGAACGGCATTGATATGTGC
>JALYTT010000732.1 GCA_030854145.1 Chloroflexota bacterium
CGCGAGCATCGTCTCCATATACATACCGCGCGAGCCTTTAAGCAACACCAGGTCGTTTCCGCCTACCTGCTGTTTGAGCACAGTGGCGGCGGCGCGTTTGGCGGCTTCTAGTTCCTCGCTGTCCTCAACATCGGCGTCGAAGTAGTAGACATTCTCCGCGGGGAGACCGGCTCTGATGGCACCATCGACATAGTAACGGGCCTGGTCACCGATGGCGACGAGGTAATCGACGAGACCAAGAAGGGCCTGCCCGGCCTTAGTGTGCTCAGCCCGCGCGAAGAATCCTAGCTCAAAGATATCGCCCAGCACCGCCCAGCGCTTGCCGCCGTCTGCCAGTGGCGCAGCCTGCATGGCGCTGGCAATGGCGATGATCGACTCCGGACTGGCGTTGTAGCTGTCGTTGATCAAGGTGCTGCCGTTGGGACCTGTTTTGATCTCGCCCCGGCCTATGACAGGCGAGAAGGCTTCCAGCCCCAGGCGAATCTCCGCGAGCGTCATGCCGGCGGCGCAGCCAACAGCGGCGGCTGCGAGTGCTACGGTGATGCCATGATCACCGGGTATGCGTAATTGCACGTGTGCCTCCTGGCCTTGATAGGTAAGCGTGAAGCTGCGGCCGCGCAGGCTGTCGCCTCCCAGGTCACTGGCACGCACTTCGGCTCCTTCGCCAAGCCCGTAGTAGAGCACCCGCGCCTGGGTCTGCGCGCTCATGGCACGTACCCGCTCATCGTCGTAGTTGAGGAAGGCAATGCCACTGGGAGCCAGTGCCTGAACTAACTCGCTTTTGGCGGCGGCTATCTGTTCCGTCGATTTGAAGTGTTCGAGGTGCGCCACGCCCACGTTTGTGATCACCGTCCAGTGTGGGCGGGCAATCGTGTCACAGAGCCATGCCAGCTCGCCCACCCATTGCGCGCCCATCTCAAGCACAGCATAACGATGCTGCGGCTCCAGGCGCAGCAGGGTCAGCGGGTAGCCGATCTCTGTGTTGTACGAGGCGTATGTCTTAAGCGTTGGAGCCTGGTGGCTCAAGACGGCCGCGATGGCCTCTTTGGTGCTGGTCTTCCCATTGCTGCCGGTGATGCCGATGAAGATGGTGCTCTTCTGGCGCTTCGCTCGCTCGTGTGCCGTCGCATCCAGCGCCTCAACGACATCTGGCACGACAATCTGTAGAAAATCGGACGGGACATCGCTGGCCGGCTCCATACAGAGAACGGCCCCCGCACCTTTGCGGGCCACATCGGGAATGAAGCTGTGTCCATCAACCCTGGCGCCTTTGATAGCTACAAACAGGTCTCCCTGGGTGATCTGGCGGCTATCATGGTGCGCCGAGGGGAAGATAAGCGCAGGATCGGGATGGTTTTTACCAAGCAAACGCACGGTGTTGCTACATCCGCGTAGGATATCCTTAAGGGTGAACATGATATGGCGTCCCCTACCTCCCTAACAGATTTTGAACAATTATAACATCCCTGTACAATAAGGGGGTGGAAGGAGGGATGCATAACGGATAGAGGCGCGGTGGAGGGTAGGGGCTTGTAAACCGCGCCCCTACTAATAAAAAATTAGCTACTTGACAAAAGGAAGTTTATGTGTTACTATTATTCATATGAATACACAAACTAATTCTAGCACAACTAATAAGGAGATCTCTCAGATGGCATGGGAAATCGACCCTACGCATTCACAGGCCAGCTTTACGGTGCGGCATATGATGGTCGCCACCGTGAGGGGCCAATTTAAAGTAATCAGTGGCAAACTGCATGTTGATGAGCAGCAGCCCGCAAATTCCTGGGTTGAGGCTCAGGTCGACGCGGCCAGCATCGATACGCGCGATGAGCGCCGCGATGGGCATCTGCGCTCGCCTGATTTCTTCGAGGCCGAGAAGTATCCGGTCATTACATTTAAGAGCACCCATGTAGAGCGTGCAGGCGACGAAGAGTATAACGTGACCGGCGACCTGACGATGCATGGTGTTACCAAGCCTGTGACCTTCAAGGCTGAGTACGCTGGCCAGGCCAAAGACCTCGACGCCTATGGTTTTCACCGCGTTGGGCTCAGCGCGAAGACGAAGGTCAACCGCAAGGATTTCGGTCTAAACTGGAACCAGGCCCTTGAGTCCGGCGGCGTCCTGGTGAGCGATGCCGTGACCATCGAAATCGATCTGTCCGCTATCCAGAAACCTGCCTAAGAGCGGACCATTATCTTTCTACTTGATAGAGGCGCTGGCTGGCTCCGCC
>JALYTT010000365.1 GCA_030854145.1 Chloroflexota bacterium
CCCACCTCCTGCCCCCGTGCCGGCCGCCAAGGGCCGCACCGAGGCGCAGAAACGCTGGGGACGGCGGGCGTTTTCCAAAGAGGGGTATCGCTTACAGGCTGAGTTTGCAAAAAAATGAACTACACCCCCCTGCCCTGGGTAGCTTGCATTCTGGCCTGCTTTGCTGTAGACTAGCGACTACATTCCCTGGTCTTGATCTACCTTCTTTCCTGCAGAAGACGGCCAGCCTGTTTTCAGGAGCAATCGTTGCTGCTCGCTTGTCCAGGGAACACGCGTCGCCGCCCCTGTGAAGACGAAAGTCGATTTCTGGTGGGGAAGTATCTTTATTCCGCCTTGTAGTGTAGGTATAATGCAATTCATGCGCAAGCAAGAGATCTTCACTGAGCGCTGGTGGGCAGAGACGGATATGCCGGTCCGTACAGTGTCGCACGCAGCTTTTCTCATCGATGGGCGTCTAACGATGCTGGAGATGTGCATACGCTTCCTGAGTGCCAGGCAGAAGATCTACATCACCGCCTGGGGCCTGACTCCTGAGATGTGTCTTGTGCGCGGGAAGCATAACCGCGCAGGCCCCGATGGCTCGCCGGAGCAGGAAGAGCTGCTGGCCTGGTTGCGCATGAAGGAGCTTGCGGAAGCGGACCTGCTCTTCTGGCAGGACTGCGATGAGATGACTGTTGCGCGAGTGCTGAGCTATGCCGTCGCTAAAGGTGTCGATGTGCGCGTCTTGCTCTGGAATACCTATACTCTGCCATTTCAGGCAAACCCCAAACAGGTCCGCGATACCCTTGAGCCGCTGGGTATCCGCTGTCTCCTTGATGATAGCCACATGGGTCTGCTCAATCATCCCCTGGAGGCCCATCATCAGAAAACGGCTGTGGTGGATGGGCGCTACGCCTTTGTGGGTGGCATCGATATGATGATTCAAAATGGTGGGGATTATGATCGTTGGGATACCAAGGGCCATCCCTTTCATTCGCTGCTACGTGTAGACAAAGATGGGAATATGCCGCATAGCTGGCATGATGTCCACTGTATGTTCGAGGGACCGGCTATCGCGGATGTCGAGCGCAATTTCCGCCAACGCTGGAATGGCCTGGTCAACCTGCACGAGATGGACCCACTGCTGATCCTGCCCGACCTTGACCCGCCGCCTACCGCGAATACGGCTCTGCCCATAAGGCGCGGCGGTGATAGCACACCCCTCATCCAGGTAACGCGTACCATCCCCAGAGGGACATACAGGTTTGCTTCCCAGGAGGGTATTGCGACTGTGCTCGAAACATATGAGAAGGCCTTTAGCCAGGCCCAGCGCTTCATCTATATCGAAAACCAGTACCTCTGGCGGCGTACGTTTCTGGGCATCGAGAATCCCGTCCTGGGTCTCCCTCACTCCGACATGGAGCATGTGCTGCAACTGCTCTCAGATGCGCTGGCACGCGGGGTAATGGTGCTGCTGTTGTTGCCTGATAATCCCAACGTGGGACGTGAGTTCACCGATGAAGGGCTGAAGTACCTCTGGGAGCAGGCGCCGCAAGCGGTGGAGCAGGGCCGGTTGCGGGCGTACACGCTGGGCTCATCGTTGCGGCAGGGTGAACACGTGCTCTATCGCTCTATTTATGTCCATTCCAAGGTCGCGATTGTGGATGATGCCTGGATCACGCTCGGCTCGGCCAATCTGAACAACCGGGGCATGCGCGATGATACCGAGATGAACGTAGCGCTGATGCAGCCTGAGATTGCCCAGGCGCTGCGTATCTTGCTGATGACGGAGCATCTGGGGGTCTGCGATGAGGACTCGCTCTTTCAAATCATCGAAGCCATGGCACGCGCGCAACATAGCCGTGAAGCCGGCAACCTCAAGCATTTCCTGCGGACATGGCTGCTGCCCCGGCTACGCCTGAAGCCAGGGGCATCTTCGCTGTACGCGGCGCACATGACAGGCGAGTTGGGAGATCTGTGGGTACGCCTGCAATCCCTGCTTGGTGACCCACTCAATGGGATGATGCTCTTCGCAAAGCAGGCCAAAGAGAATCTCCTGGCGATCAAGTCTTCTCAACCACTTACCGGTCATCTGCTTCCCTACATCCCCTACGAGCGGAGCGCCGACTATGGCATCAATGTACACGTTGTGAATGGCTGGCTAGACCTGCTCCCAGACGCGTAGCACAGCACTTCAGGCTCCGGTTCGCGTAGGGCTATGGCTTGCCTCGCCCAATAGGTGTCAAGTGAAGAGAGCGGTAGCAAAAAGCAAGCCGTCGCCCCTACGCGAACCGGAGCGCATCTTCCATGTGGATACGTCGCCTCTAACGGTGTGGTACAATATCAGCAGAGAAAAAACGCGTAGAAGGGTCAAGTGATGTCACCAGTGTTACTCATGCTTGCGAGCGTGATTGCATATATCTGTGGGTTAATAATTATCACGAAAGCCACGCCGTACTTGCTGTCGCATGCCTTAGACGAAGGCATATTCATGGGTGTTGCCGCCGCCGACGTGCTTGCGGGCCTGCTGATTTTCGGGGCCGTGGTGCTGCCGTTGGCACTCTTCAGCAACGGCACGGCGGCGGTATTTGGAGCCAGGTTCTTCGCCTTTGTGCTGCTCGCAGGTATCTTCATTGTCACTCTGCGTATGTCGCTGCGCAGCTTTCGCGCTCGTATAGGCACAGTTCCCCTCTCGCGTATTCTCGCGGGCAGCTACTGTCTCTTGCTGGCTATCGCGGCGCTATGCTGTATTCCGTTGCTGTTTCAGCCGATCGGATAGGAAGCCTGTCTCTTCCTGGTGAGTATCCTGCCGGCAGGGTACAGGAAAAACCTCTTCCCCTGTACCCTGTACACCATTATCGCTCACACAAAATGCTCAAACCAGCCCACAGTGCGACGCAGGCGGTCTACCCGCTGCTTTGGCGTGCTGAAGCCGGGCCAGTCCAGCATGTGGCTGGGTCCCGGATAGCGCACCAGCTCTACCATCTGCTTGCGCTTGCGTAGCGCGACAAAGAGTTGCATCGATTCCACGAAGGGGCAGCGCAGGTCGTTATCGGCGTGCAAGAGCAAAAGCGGTGTGGCGATGCGCTCCGCGAAGGTTAACGCGGAGCGCTCCCGCCTGAGGGCGTCGCGTTCCTGCTCTGTATCCCCGCCCATCGCCAGGTCGAACCAGAGTGTCTGATCCGACAGCAGGCTAACGCTGGCCAGGTTGCTGACGCCGTTGCGGCTCACGGCTGCCTTGAAGCGTGTGGTCTGTGTCACTGCCCAGTTTGTCATATAGCCGCCGTAGCTCAGTCCGCCGATGCCCAGCCGGGAGCCATCTACCGCCTCGGTGGCGATCACGTGGTCGATCCCGCTCAGCAGGTCGCGGAGGTCATCATTGCCCCAGTCGTGCAGAATCTTGCGGCAAAAGGCCTCTCCGTAGCCCTGGCTGCCCCGTGGGTTTGCCGCCAGCACCGCATAGCCGCGTCCCGCCAGCACCTGGAACTCGTGGACGTAGGCGTCGCCCCAGGCGCAGGATGGGCCACCATGAACCTCCAGGATCAATGGAGCCAGTGCGCCGTCAGCGAGCGCGGGCAGGTAGAGCCAGCCCTCGATTTCGAGACCATCGCTGCTCTGCCAGGTGAGACGTTTGGGGCGCACGAGCTGGTGGCTGCGCATGAATGGGTCGTTGACCCCGGTGAGCTTGCGCAGTTGCTCGCCGCTACCGTCGCTGCTCCAGATATCGCCAGGAGTGAACCAGTCGGCCCGCACCATGGCGATCGTTTGTCCATCTCTGCTCAAGTGCGGGCTGAGGTAGCGCCCGTTGCCGCTGGTCAATTGCGTCACCTGGCTCTGCTCGACATCCACGCGGTGCAGGTGGACCTGGCCACGCTCGTGGACGGTGATCAGCAGCGATTTGCCATCAGGATACCACTGTAGCCGACCCAGCCAGTCGAGGCGCAGCTCATCAATGATGGCCGCCTGGCAGGTAAAATCTTCGGTTGGTGGCGTCGTCAGGCGTGGAGCCTCGTTCCCCTGCGCCTTGACGACCCAGGGCGGCATGTTGCCGGTCTCGGTCTGGTCCGCCGTAAAGTAGTAGGCAATGGAGGCTCCATCCGGCGACCATGCTGGCCCCTGGGCCAGGCCCTCTTCAGGCGTGAGCCGGCGCATCTGCCCGCTCGCCAGCGTCAGTACCCACAGCGCCATGCTCACACTGAGATCGGGCTGCGGGCGGCGATTGGCGCAGAAGGCTACCTCTGTCCCGTCCGGAGACCAGCACGACTGCACCAGGTCCACCGGCTCAGAGGTCAGGCGTTGCTGTGGACCTTCCAGGGGCAGGAGCCAGAGCTGCTGGTGACGGCCTTGCCTGTAACCTTCCCCATCCCATTGCTCGTCCAGCCGGGTATAGATCATGACGCTATCGCCGGTGCTGGATGGCTCCTGGTCGTCGGCGGGCTTCCAGGCGCTATGCGCGAGCAGGGCCGCGCCATCGGGCCGCCAGGTGTAGTCGCTGACACCTTGTTTGAGCTGGCTCAACTGGCGTGGCTCGCCCCCGTTCATGGGCAGCAGGTGAATCTGGACCGTCCCGCTGCGATCGCTTAAAAAGGCCAGGCTGCGCCCGTCCGGCGACCAGCGTGGCGCGAAATCCAGCCTCTGGCGAGTCGTCACCTGGCGGGCGCTCTCGGCCCTGGTCTTATTCACAGGCACCAGCCAGATAGCGCTGCTCGTCGTGTTGGTCTCGCCGTCGCAGCTCTGCACGCTGAAAGCGATCAAGGCCCCATCTGGCGAGATCTGGGGATCGCCGGCAATCTGGAGGGCCAGCAGATCTTCGACGGTGACAGCGGGATGCGCGGGCGCCGGAGCGGCTGTCGTTGTGGCAGGTGCCTCCGTGGGTGCTTCTGGTGATGTAGGTGCTGCCACTGTTGCATCCGTAGTCGGCTCTGCGGCCTCCGGCGTTGTAGGTGCTGCCGTAGCCGGAATCTGGATGGTGGCCGCGTTATCGGGTACTGTCGTTTCTACCTCGGCCTGCTTATCGGGTACCGTCGTTTCGGCCTGCGTAGATGAGACGGGACGCGGTATCGTAGGACTATCTTCGTTCTCAATCATAGATATTACTCCAATCAGATGGTCTACTTATCATACTACTGCTATTCTACAATGTTACCATCCCCCAGGTTCCATGGTCGTCCTGGTATTCGTGGGTGCGAGGCGCCTTGCCAGCGAAGTTGTTGCCCCAGCGTGAACCCTTGCAAGACCCGGATGTGCAAGATCTATTTTGTGCTATCATAACAGTGACTGAATCATATTACCACGAAGCCGCCTGGAGGAGCGCCGCATGATTGTGAAAGATGTAATGACAACGAAACTGGTGACAGTGACGCCTGATGATACGTTGAGCCATGCCGCGAACCTGTTGAGGCAGTACCAGTTTCATCACCTGCCTGTTGTTCAGACATCGGATACCTATAGCCAGCAGGGGCCGCTCTATTTTGAAGGCCTGCTCACCTCGCAGGATATTGATCTCGCGGTCGCGCTGGCCACGCAGGAGACGGGCGATGCGCCGCAGCGGCCCTGGCAGGAGCGCCGTGTCTCCGAGGTGATGCATCGCGCATCCATGCGGGTGACAACCACCACCAGCGTGGCGGCGGCGGCGCAGATCCTCGTCGAGCGCGGCCTGAACTGTTTGCCCGTTGTAGAGTACGAACAGGCGGAGGAGCGGACGCGTACCCTGCTCGTTGGCCTGCTGACGCGCAGCGATCTCCTGATCGCCCTGGCGCGCGCGCTGGGGGCGTTTGAGCCGGGCATGCAACTGGTGATCCCGCTCCCCCTGGGCAATCCTGCTCCTCTGGCGCATATGCTGCTGCTGGCAGCGGAACTGCATGTGCAGGTGCGCAGCATTATGGCGGCGCCTCTGGAAGGCGGCGTCCCCCACGTCGCGCTGGTGCGGCTGGGTACCATTAATCCGACTCCCCTGCTAATGCGCTTGCAGGAGGCGAACATCCAGTATATGTTCGCGGAACCACATATAGAAGGTGATGTTCATGGACACGCTTAGCGCTGCTGCTCGTTCCCGCGCACGCCTTATTTTCGATCCCCTGGAACTCCGCTACAATTTTGGCGCGCATCATCCGCTCCAGCCGGACCGCATGGTGGCTTTGATGGACCTGCTGGAGCAGACGGGTATGTGGCACAGCAGCGCTGAGGAGACCAGCCTGCCTTTACGTCCCGCGACACTCGCAGAATTGGGCCTGGCGCATACGCCGGACTATATCGCGGCTGTGCAGCGCCTGGGCGTGCCAGAGGCCGCGGGAGCCAGCGAAGAGGAGCGACAGGAGCGCGCAAAGCTGGCTTTAACATATGGCTTTGGCGATGGTGATACCCCCGCGTTACCCGATATGCACGAGGTATGCGCTGCTATCGCCGGGGGAACGCTGGTGGCGCTCAGTGCTGTCCTGGGTCTACCCGCAGGCGGGGCCTTCGACTCGGAAGAGGTACGCCCCTTGCATGTATTCCATCCCGGCGGAGGGCTGCACCATGCCTGGTCGAACCGCGCCTCCGGTTTCTGCATCTACAACGATGCCGCGGTAGCGATCGCGCACGTGTTGCGTGCCTCCGAGATGAAGGTGCTGTACATCGATTTCGATGCGCATCACGGCGATGGCGTGCAGCGCGCCTTCTACGACGACCCGCGTGTGATGACGATCTCGCTCCACGAGACGGGGCGCTATCTCTTTCCGGGCACAGGCGAAGTCCTGGAGCTTGGCAATGGCCTGGGCCGGGGCTACTCCGTCAATATGCCCCTGGAGCCATTCACCGAGGATGCCTCGTACATCGAGGTAATCGAGCACCTGCTGCCCCCTCTTGTAGTCTCCTTTGCCCCTGATGTGATCGTGAGCGAGCATGGCTGCGATACGCACGCCTGGGACCCATTGACGCATCTGGAACTGACGATGCGCGGTATCCAGGCGCAGGTCAAGATGGCTCATCACCTGGCGCATACATACTGTCAGGGCCGCTGGGTCGCCCTGGGCGGCGGAGGCTATGATCCGTACCGGGTGGTGCCGCGCGCCTGGAGTATGGTCTGGGCCGAGATGGCGGAGCTACCCCTGCCTGAGCAGTTGCCGGAGGCCTGGATCGCGCGCTGGCGGCCTGCCTGGCTTGCCATGGAGGAGCGAGAGATGGCGGCCCAGCAACTGATGGGCAAGGCGCCGGCCGAGACCGATTTTCCTGCCACCTTCCAGGACCGGCCCGGCGCTTTTCCTGCGCAGGAGCGGCAATGGGAGATCGCGCGCGCCAACCGCCGTACGGCCTCGCTGGTGCGTAGCCTCCTGGTCCCTCCCGAAGTGCGCCAGGCCTT
>JALYTT010000366.1 GCA_030854145.1 Chloroflexota bacterium
CTGGTAACGGGACGGCGAGGCAAGCCACGCGCTACGGGATGACCTTATGGCATAATCCAAAAGTACTGACATGTCAAAAGCCGTAGACAGATGACAAACCCAGGCATTACTATATTAGATACTTTTGTGTTTGCGTTGTTTCCCAGTGTCCTATGGGGGTTCAGGAGAGTAGAGAAGAGTGGTGGCAGTACGATTTAAAGAAGAGAGGGAGAGCAGACGCATTCTCCTCTCGTTCGCCAGGAGCATCCAGGAGCGTGACATTGTCACGTATGAGCACTCGCGGCGCGTAGCAACCTATGCTCAGCGCCTGGCGCGGCACCTGGGATGGGGCAGGCGTGACGCGAGGGATCTGGCACTGGCGGCTCTGGTGCATGATCTGGGCAAGACCTGGATCACTAACGATATATTGCACAAATCGGCGGCCCTCGATGACGAGGAGCGGCTCAAGATGCAGCGTCACCCGGTGATAGGGGCGCGCATCCTGATTGGCTGCGACGTTCATCCTTTTTACGTAGAGACAATTCTCTATCATCACGAGGCCTGGGATGGGCGCGGCTATCCTACCGGGCTGCATGGGGAGGAGATCCCGCTGAGTTCGCGCATCCTGAGCGTGGCGGATGTCTACGATGTGCTTACGTCGTATCGCCCCTATAAGACCCCCCTGTCGCGAGACGCGGCCCGCGAGCGCATCCTGCTTGGTTCCGCTACAAGCTTTGATCCTACCGTGGTGCGCGCCTTCCTGCACCTCCTCGATACACAGCCGAACTTTACGTTGCCACAGCGTATGTGCTCTCTGCCGGTACCGGCGCTGGTCGGGCCACCCGCTCCTTATATAGAGGATATAGAAGATATCGTATTAGAAGATGGGAAATAGGCGCGGGCGATCTCCCTCAGATCAAAGACCGGTCCATCGCGGCAGATCAGTTTCGGTCCCGTATGCATATCGACGGCACAGGTGAGGCAGGCCCCACTACCGCAGACGAGGGGGTGGAGCAAGACGCCTTGCGCGAAATTGCGCGTGCGCAGATGCTCGAAGCGCTGGTAGAGCGCGGCGGCTGTCTCGTGTGAAACGCTCAGGTAAGCGGCATCCGCCCAGGCAAGGTAGCTGCCAAGAATGCTTTGTAGATCCCCTGACGCGCCCGTCTGCGTCCCTGCTGGGACGATATGATACTCAACCTGTGAGGGCAGCAGTGCAGGGGGATAGGCGTGCTGCTCGCCGTTATGCTGGCTGACTAACGTGACCGCCAGGTCTTGCTCAATAGCGTACTGCGCGAGGAAGGTGAGTGGAGGAATGAGCGTCCCTTCGCTCACGAGCAGGAGCGCGCTGACGGTCGGGCGCACGGTCCAGCCGTGTCCCAGGGGTCCCAGGATATCCAGTTCCGCCCCCTCGTGCTGCTTTGTAAGCCAGGCGCTGCCTCGCCCCCGCGCGTATACCAGCAAGTTCAGACGCTCGCGAGCGGGCGCTGCCAGGCTATGGACGAAGAACGGGCGGCGCAGTAGCGGGTCGCTGGACCCGCTATCGCAGCAGCGCACCAGGCAGTACTGGCCTGGCCGCACCGCCTGGGCCAGCAGCGGGGCCTGCATCTCGATGAGGTGCAGGCCGGCGCGCACCTCGATATTGGCGGTGACGATCGTAGTATGCAGGCGCACGGCTACAGGATCATCCGCAAAAAATTCTGCGTGCGCTCGTTCTGCGGGTTATCGAAGATCTGCTCAGGGGTGCCCTGCTCCACGATCACTGACTTATCCATGAAGATCACATGATCGGCCACCTCGCGCGCGAAGCCCATCTCGTGAGTCACTACCACCATCGTCATGCCCTCCTCGGCAAGCTGGCGCATCACCTTGAGCACCTCGCCCACCAGCTCGGGGTCAAGCGCGGAGGTAGCTTCGTCGAAGAGCATCAGCTTGGGGTTCATGGCGAGCGCGCGGGCGATGGCTACGCGCTGCTGCTGGCCGCCGGAGAGCTTGTGCGGGTAAGCGTGGGCCTTGTCTTCAAGACCTACTTTGGCCAGCAGGCCATGAGCGCGCTCCAGTACATCATGACGCTTATGGCCCAGGACGTAGATGGGGGCCTCGATGATGTTCTCCAGGGCTGTCTTGTGCGCGAACAGGTTGAAGCGCTGGAACACAAAACCGATCTGCGAGCGCATACGCGCGACGTTGATCTCGCGGTCCTCCACGATCTTGCCGTTGACTTCGCGATAGCCCACCAGTTGACCCTCGACGTAGATGCGCCCGCCGTCGATCTTCTCCAGGTGGTTGATGCAGCGCAGCAAGGTGGTTTTGCCGGAGCCGGAGGGGCCGATAATCACCACTACCTGCCCGCGCTTCACCGTGATGTCCACGCCGTTCAACACCGTCAGGGCACCGAAACGCTTGACTATCTGCTCGCCGCGTACCATCTCGCCGGCGCCGCTCTGGGTCTGCATGTGCTGTTCTGCCATGTATTTACACCTTCACATTCGATGGCTTGTTGTGTCCGCCAACCACCAGTTCACCGGGCGGTTGGTGTCCGATGCCAAGCATACGCTGTGACCAGCTCTTTTTGTTGATTTGTACTCCGCCCATACGCTCCGGGTCCAGGCGCCGCTCGATCCAGCGCTGCACGAAGTCCCACAGCGTGGTCAGGAGCAGGTAGTAGAGCGTAGCTACGATCAGCAGTTCGAAGATCGTAAAGGTAATCGAGCCATACTGTTCAGAGGTGCCCACAAGTTCTTGCAGGCCGATAATTGAGGCCAGCGAGGTGGTCTTGAGCATGTTATTGAACTCGTTGCCAAGGGGAGGGATGATCACGCGCAGGGCCTGCGGTAGTACGATGCGGCGCATAGCCAGCCCATAGCGCATCCCCAGCGCCCTGGCCGCCTCCATCTGGCCGGGCTCCACCGACGTAATACCGGCGCGGGTGATCTCCGACATGTATGCGCCTTCGTTCAGGGAGAGCGCGATCAAGACACAGGCAATATTGCTGAGCAGCAGGGCGGGGAATATCCTGGGTAGACCATCCCAGAGGAGGAGAATCTGGACCAGTAGCGGACTGCCGCGAAAGAACCAGACATACACCTGGGCCGGAAAAGAGAAGATGGGGAAACGCGATAGGCGCATGAGCGCGAGAAAGAGGCCAATCACTACACCGGCGAACTGCGCGACCACCGCTATCCAGAGGGTGATCCAGGCGGCCTGGAGGAAGATGGGTGAAAACAGGTATTGCCCGACGATATCCCAACGAAACACAGGCATCTCCTCACATGGAGTTTCTGCGTTTCGCCCAGGCGTGAAGATGCACATGCGCGAAACACAGAAACAGGCGGCGGGCCTGGCAATCAGGCAGCCGTGGTCCGACGATCAACAAGCGAGATAGCTCCGCTGGTCAGGCCCCATTTGTCGATGAGCTGCTTATAGGTGCCATCGGACTTCATGGAGTTGAAGGCCTGCTGGACCGCATTGAGCATGGCGCTATCGCCTTTGCGCACAACGATCCCCTCCTGAGCCGCGTTGACTACAGTGCCACCAACCTCGAACATACCGGGGTTCTGCTTCAGGTAGTAATCAGTCACCGGCGAGTCCTGGTAGGTCGCTACCACACGCTTGTTTGCCAGTAATTCTACCACAGCCGTCTGATCTTTCAAGATGGTGGTGTTAATCGCGGGCTTGCCCTTGCTGGTACAATCCTTTGTGGCGGCATCCAGGTCAGTCTTCTCGACTGTGCCGTCCTGCACGCCGACGTTTTTGCCGCACAGGTCGGCGGTGGTCTTGAGGTTCAGGGGGTTGCCCTTCTCGACCAGCAGCGATTCTCCGGCGTTGAAGTATGGCACAAAGTCGAACTTTTTCTGGCGGTCCGCATTGATGGTCACCGCTGAGATGACCACGTCGAAGCGCTTGGCAGCCAGGCTATCAAATATGGTGTCGAAGCCTGTGGTGACGACATTCGCCTGCAAGTGCATGCGTTTGGCTACTTCGGTGATGACATCGACATCGAAACCGGTGGCCTTGCCGCTGCCTGGATTGATAAACTCCTGTGGGGGATAGGTGGTATCGCTACCAACCGTCAGGACTCCGGGGTTAACCAGGGTGAGGGAGGGCGTATTTGTATTGCCGGTGCCGGTGTTGGTAGGGGGCGTGCTCCCGCACGCTGCCAGCAGCAGGGCAAATACCATCACGAGGCCCATAAGACACAGGCCACGCGATCTGAGGGAAGATACCATGAAGACACCTCCTAATGGTGAACGCTAAACGGGGCGTTGATGAACGTAGTGTAGCACAGCAAGCCGAGTGAGACAAGCCATCATTGTATGAATGCGGCCCTCCTACGCCCCCGTTGCTACGCTATGCCAGCATCCCCAAGGATGCTCTGTATAATAACTACGTTCGCTTCTGATGATACGTCACGAGGGACGACCCTTCGCACACGCGCCTGCCCGGATCACATAAAGGAGGTAGAGACGTAGGGGCGCCGTTTACAAGCCCGCGCGGTATCACACAATGTGTCGTGACTTGCCACGCGGGCTTGTAAACGGCGCCCCTACGTCCGGCAAACAGACCTATTCTTGCAAGAGTGATGATCACATGTGTTACGTGTAACCGGCGACACTCGTTATTATATGAATATTGCAACATTTGCTTGTGATAGAGTTTATTCGTCTATGTAACAAGCGGTAAATCCTGGTCGTGGCACCGTGTACTCGCTACTACAGAGTACACATTGCTATCACAAAATCTTAACAATGTCCGCAAGTCGTACACATTTGTGCTGTTTTGCTATTGCTGATGTGTTACACTACAGAATGCGATGAGCGCGTATTCAGTAGAAGCGAGCATATTTCTTGTAGATCTACTTCACTCCAAGAAGAGCCTGGAGGGTTTGCTATGCCCATCAGTTTCGATCGAAGTATCTGTTGTGATTTGAGCGAGACCATCACGCGCGAGTGGCTGATTACCAATGGGCTTGGAGGATACGCGGCCGGGACCGTTGTGGGCGCCTTGACCCGCATGCAGCATGGCCTGCTGGTGGCATCTCCGCTGGAGACCGCGGCTCCCCAGCTTTTGCTGGCGAAGATAGATGAAGAGGTTCTATTTGATCAGCGCACCTATTATCTGGGCACGAACGAGTACCGTGATGGGACGCTGAACCCTTCTGGTTTTGGGCATCTTGAAACCTTCCGCCTGGAAGAGGGGTTCCCTGTCTTCACCTATCTCCTGGACGGGATCGATGGGATCATGCTTGAGAAGCGTATCTGGATGCCCTATGGGTACAATACCACCTGCATCCAGTATCGGGTGTTGCCAGGGCCGGCCACACATGAGGCGGCGGATAGAGGTGGCTGGCAGGGGAGTGGGCGCGCTTCCCCCACTCATCAGACGTACGCGCGTTATCATGGCTATTCAGAGGCGGCACAGAACATGCTAGAGCTAACGCTGCTGCCATTTTCCGCGTATCGCCCGCATCACTTACCGCAGTATGGCAATAATGATTGGTACTTCCAGGTTGAAGCGCACCAGGCGGGACGCCAGTCGCCTGAGCAGGCGCAGCAACAGGAAGTGGCCTTGCCGCAGGGTGTGGCGGGCTGCACGATCCGTGCCTGGGAAGGGGCGCACCCGTACCATATATTCGTCGCAGGCCATCCCGAAAGCCACATGACCTTTATTCCGACCGGCGTCTGGTACTGGCATTTCTTACGCCGTCAAGATGCCGCCGCCGGCCTCACCGCTATAGATGATCTCTACCTCCCCGGCGTCTTTAAGGCCCGGCTCTGGCCTGGAGAGGATGCTGTGCTGACCTTTATCGTGACCGCCGAGGAGCTGTCGTCGCTGACCTTTAGCCCCGGCCAGCTTACCTCCTCCTACAAGAGGAGCGTCGAGCGCCAACGGGGATTGTTGCGCCCGCAGCGCTACTTCGGGGAAGGTGGCGAAAGTGCCTACCACCTGCGCGTGCTCCCCATCCCCACGGCGCCCGATCCCCAGGCGGAGGGCCAGGGGTTCCTGCGCGCGCTGCTCCAGGGCGGCGATCACTTCCTGGCGCAGCGCCTGCTCCCACTCGCTGAACGCTCCGGCAACCAACCGCTGTCCTTCAGTGAGGCGCGCACTACTCCACGGATCCTCTCTGATTACTATGCTATGGAGGATGGCACACGGGAGATGTTGATCGCGCTACCCG
Organism: Chloroflexota bacterium; assembly: GCA_030854145.1. The sequence goes on from JALYTT010000366.1 coordinate 6,155, forward strand.
GACTGACGCTGGTGACCGGACGCTTTGAGGAGGCCAGCCGCCTGCTGCGCAGCCTGGCCCGCTACTTCAGACAGGGCATGCTGCCCGATCAACTCCCGCCGCCGGGGCGTGCCTTGACGCCGGCTGACTATCGTAGCGTTGATACGACGCTGTGGTACTTCTACGCCCTGGATCAGTATGTGCGTGTGACGGGAGACTACGGGCTGGTCGCTGAACTTTACCAGCGCCTTGCCGAGTGCATCCAGTGGTATACCCAGGGTACCTACCATACGATACGGGTCGATCCCGCTGATGGACTGTTGCGTGCGGACGAACCCGGAAAGGCTCTGACGTGGATGAATGCCACAGTGCATGATGCGCCCGTGACGCCCAGAGGGGGGAAACCAGTTGAGGTCAATGCCCTGTGGTACCACGCGCTGGCGCTCATGGACGAGTGGTCGCAGCAGCTCCAGCGTATGGGTCGCGCCGGCCATGCCACCCGGCAGTACCAGGAACAGTGCCTGCGCTGCAAGGAGAGTTTCCAGCAGCGTTTCTGGTATGAAGATGGTGGCTATCTCTATGATGTCGTCGATGGTCCTGCCGGCAACGATAGCTCTCTGCGGCCGAACCAGCTTCTGGCGCTCTCACTGCGTCACCAGGCGCTGACAGAGCGTTCTCAGCGGCGCGTGTTCGAGGTTGTCACGCGCCACCTGCTGACTCCTCATGGTATCCGTAGCCTGGCGCCCGCTGATCCGGCATACCGTGGACGCCTGCCCGAAGTCCTGGAGGCGCAGCCGCAGGCTTTACATCAGGGGAGCGCCTGGGCCTGGCTGCTTGGTCCGTATATCGATGCCCTGCTCAACCGGCACTGCGTCGCCGGCTCGCCCGCTCTCGAAGAGACGCCAGGCCATGAGCAGGCGCGGCACCGGGGTGTCCAGTTGCTGGAGCCGTTCCGCGCTCAGCTTTCACAGGGTATATTGAGCATGGTCGGTAGCGCCTTCGACGGCGATGCTCCCCACACACCCGGCTATCTCCCCGCTTCCGCCGCCAGCACCGGCGAGATCTTGCGCGCCTACTACCTGCTGGCGCATGCTGGCACGAAACACCAGGCCCATGCTGTTTCGCTGTGAGATGACCCGTAGCGCGTGGCTTGCCTCGCCGTCCTGGGGGGTTACAG
>JALYTT010000367.1 GCA_030854145.1 Chloroflexota bacterium
CGCATAATCACCTCCTGGGGGACAGACTCCGCGCGGGCGGCGTTCTGGCCTGTCAGCACAGCGAAGGGCGCGTCGATGTAGACGATGCGAATGCTGGCATGGTACGCGGCAAAGAGGTCGATCAATGGCTGGCGCAGCATTTTTGTGGTGTTGGTCGCATTCCAGGCGAATGGTCGGCGTTGTCGCAGCAGTTCGCGTGCGCGCTCCCTGGCTGCCTGGACAACATGGCCCTGGGCGTCTGTGGGCGCGATCTTCAGTTCCCGGCGTAGCTGGTCCAGCGAGATCACAGGCCAGCCCGGTAGCTGTTTTTTGAGCCAGTGGTCTTTGCCTGCACCCGGCAGGCCCGACAGCATCACGACTTCAAACTGCGTATCGTCGTAGGCCTGGTAAGCGGGCGAGGCGTTTTCGCTGCGAAAATACATGAAACGACTGTGAGGCGTAGCGAACTGCCTGGGTCCGTCGTAGCACCCCTGCTCTTTACAGAACTCACGAAAGAGCGCGATGCGCGCCAGCAGTTCGTCCCTGTCCTGGCAGACTCGGCCGCGCACATCGGCCTCCGCCAGCAGCGCCACTCTATCCAGGCGCACCACCTGGCTGGCCGCGATCACTGCCCGCGCCGCATCTGGCTTATCCAGGAACCAGAGAGGCAGACCATGAAAGCGCACGAGCCTGGCAATGGCTTCGCGGCAGGGGAACGGCACCGGCTCCGCAAAATCAAGCCCCTCCCAGAGCAACTGGCGCGCCAGCTTTTCGCCTGTGCGCGCGTGATTCTTCGAGGTGATACGTCCACCCTCCTCGATCTTGGTGCAGACTGGCTTGGCGACATCGTGTAGCAATGCTGCCGCGAACATGCTGGCGCGCTCCCCCGGCGGCAGCGCGCGCCATGCGTCCAGCGCGACCAGGGCCTCGGCCACCATGCGCGTATGGATCAGCACGTCGCCTTCCGCGTGATACTGGGCTTCCTGTGGCACGCCCGCCAGCGCCGCAATCCAGGCAAAACGCGCTTGCATGCTTTCCCAATTCACGGTCCAGTGCGGTGGCTCAGGACAAAATGGGAAGGTCCAGTTCTCAAATGGAGTTTGTTCTCCATCTATGATATTCATATAGCCACCTATTCTCCGAAGAGGTCGGTGCCCGGCTTCAGGCCATTGGGCACGATGGGGCGGTCCAGCCAGTGGCTGTGCGAGTCAAAGACGGTCTGCAGGAAGCCAGCTCGCACATACTTATAGCGTTCTGTGACGCGGCCCTCTTCTTCCACCTTGATGTACAGCCCCTCCATCAGCATACTGGCATCGGTCTCTCTAATGGCCTGCGCGCTATCCAGTCCGCGTTTCTGGCAGGCCTGGCGCAGGCGTTGCAGGTGGTCAGCGGCGATGAAGTGCGAAGGGCCAAGCATCCCTATGAGTGCCTGCAACGAGGGTATCTGCCCTTCGTACAGCACATACACCGGCGAGATGAATGGCAGCCGTTGCAGAAAATCCCTGCGTCGCCCGGTGCTGAGGAAGTATGCGCCAGCTTTGTCGTAGATATCAAACTCCAGGAAGTAGTGGGGCAGGTCGGTGTAATACACCGTGTGTTTGGCATAGAGCCACTCGCCATACATCACGTAGCGGTCCGCCAGCGCCTCCCACAGGTCCATCGTGTAGCGCGCGGCCCAGGTTTTGAAGAGGTGAAACTGTCTTTCGCGCTCGCCGCCGACCAGGTAATGGCCCCGGCTCTGCAATAAAAGCTGGCCGGCCTCTGTAAAGCTCAGCGCGCAGTTGGCGCCATCCATCTTTTCTTCGACGACCAGGTGCCGCCCGGCGATCTGCTCAAAGGGAACGACAGCCAGGTCTTCATCGCCCTTTTGCAAACCAGAGCCTGCGATATGCTGGGTGCGTGGATACTTATAGATGTCGGCCATCAGGCAGCTACCTTTGCTACTACAATCATGTGGTTGGGGACAAAATCAAATTTCACACGCGTAACCCCCTGCTCCGCCAGCTTGTTTTGCAAGGTATGCTGGTTGAAGAGGTGAATATGTTCCGGGTTGTTATCCTCTTTGGAGGGAACCGAAAAGATGACCCATCTCCTGGCCACCCGGCACACCTGGGAGAGGGCGCGTGTGGTAGCGGGAATGTGTTCGAGCACTTCAAGCATCGTGACCACATCAAAAGAGCGGTCGGGAAAGGCCATCGTAGTTACATCTCCCAGGATGGCGGAGAGGTGTCCTATACCCCCGCGTTGAACTGCCAGCATGTCCTCCACGCGGTGTGGCAGGATATCCAGGCTGGTAACTGGCAATGTGGGAAATTCATTGATGAGCGGCCACAGGAACGCGCCTCGCCCGCTGCCGATGTCCAGCAGATTGTCTGGCTGAAGTCCCTTCAAGATACCCAGCACCTTCCTGACGCGCGCCAGCTCCATTGTATCCTTGAACTTGTGCAGGCGCAACCCATCTGCCGCACCGAGCTGTATCAAGTCCTGGATCTCCTCGCTGGAGAGTGCCTCAAGCGGTGTAGTGAAGAGCGCCTGGTGGGTTTCATAGCTGTCAGTATGCGCCAGTTTCCCGCGCACGAAAGCTGCGACGAGGGTCTGGAAGTAGCTCTGGTCAGTATGCATCAGAAACCCATCGAGATAGCAGCAATGGCGTAACCAGGCGCACTCACCGCGTAGATCCACTGCCGGATTAGATCATCACAATATGGTTCTTGCAGTATTGTGGTCTTAAGTGGGTCCCAGCCATCATTTGTCCCAGAACCGTGCGAGCAATTTACCGTATAGAAATAGACGAGGTGAGGGCGAACGCTACCTGGCGCATTGACGATCACATTATTCCCCTGTGCCTGGAGTGAAAGCTGGCGATCGGACGGAATCTGCGGAGCCACGATGATGGCTATGGATGGCCAATGTTCATCCAACGGGCTGCTTCCTTGAGTATTGATCGTACCATTTTGATTCTGCGTGATCGTGAAAACCCTGGCCTCTATCGTTATAGCAACTGTGCTGCTCCTGGTAAGAGGGATGTACCCATGGACGCTTAACGACTTGTTCATGTCTAGCTCGCTCATGCCACCAGGACAGCTCATCGCGAAATTATTGCCAGGCAAGTCATAATGCGGTTCTTTTCCTCCAGTAATCGTCGCACTGAACGCTCCATTACACGTATTGAGAGCGGGCGCGCCTCCCAGCATGAGACTGTGCTGGCTGTGATTCGTGAGCGTGATAGCGACGGGCAAGAGTTCGCTGAGAAAGTAGGGACCAGGAGTGATGCTAAGCGTGGTTTCCAATCCATTTACCTCGGTATGTGCAAGTACCGGCATACTAACAGGCGCCCCTATAGGTTTTCCGGTAGGGATAGTGCTCACGATTGCGCTAGAATAATGACGGAAGAGGAGGAGTGAGGTAATCGCGAGCAGACTCACCACCAGCACGCTGGCGAATGTATTCCAGCGTCGGACGCTCCGGTGCGCCGTTTTCCCCGCTGTCGCCTGCGACACTCTGTGCTCTGAAGGATCGTCCGATGCATTTTTGCTTTTGTGAGGTGGAAAGACCATTAATTCCTATCCTTTCCGAAAAATGCTGCGCTAAGATTATCTATTATACCATGCATTCGATTAACGGCTCTATATGTAATGGCTCTCCCTGGTGGGGGGCCATGTTCCAATGAGATAGACACAGGGGTAGGGGCGCGGTTTACAAGCCCGGTTGGCAAGCGGAGACGCTGTGTGGGCTGCTTCGCGGGCTTGTAAACCGCGCCCCTACCCCTGTCGCCCATACGTGCAATGAAGATCTGATGAGAATCCATTACCCTGCAACATAATCGCCCATTTTCGCATTCTGGGGTATAGACGCGCGCGACGAAATAGACGGAAAGGAAGATATGCGACAAGACGACTCCGACCTGGTGACGCTGCTGGCCAGTGACCTGGATCGGCACTTCGCGCAACTGCTGTTGCGATATCAACACCGTTTGTATGCCTTTGTGGCGCGGCAGGCGGGCAGCAGTCAGGAGGCCGAAGATATTGTGCAGGAAGCGTTCATGCAGGCGTACTTCGCGCTGGCCAGGTACGGTCCTCAGCAGGTACGCGAACTGGTTCTGCGTCCCTGGCTCTTTAAGATCGCGCTGAACATCTTTTACGGGCGTATGCGTAAAGTCAGGCTCCCGTGTGTCTCACTCGATCTCTCGCAGGATGGCTCACACCTCGCCATAGAGGATGACGCGGCGAGTCAGCCTGAGGTGATCGCGGAGGGACGCGAGGCGCAGCGCGAACTGGAGGCGCTGGTGTCTACACTGCCAGAGCAGTATCGCGCTGTCGTGAACCTCTACTATTTCGAGGGTCTCAGCTACCAGGAGATCGCTGATCTGCTCACTATGCCTATGGGTTCGGTAAAGTCCCATCTCTATCGAGGTATCCGGCGTCTGCGCGCCTTGCTTGTCACGCAGCAACAGGAGAGGAGGTAAACCATGCAGTATGATCACAACGAACAACATGGAGAGCACAACAACGAGCAACCCGCTAGCATGGAGGCGCCATCTTCTCTACTGCCAACAGTGCTGCAACGTCTTGGTCTGGATGGGTCGTGGGTTCAACCGGACCAGATTGCAGATCTCGTGGCTGAGCTTGAGCACGACGAATGGTACGTGCGTGTGCAGGCAGTGCGCCAGTTAGGCATGCTGGGTATGGATGCCCCGCTGGAGCTGCTCACGAGAGCGCTGGACGATCCGCATGTCTCGGTGCGGGCCGCGGCGGTTCAGGCAGCAAGGATGCTGGGCGACCGTGCTCCGGTGAGCCGGCTGGCACAGGCCTTGCATGATAGCGAATGGCAGGTGCGCGAGATGGCTGCCCTGGCGCTGGGAACACTGGGCGAACGTACTCCGGTAGCCGCTTTACTGGAGGCTTTGAATGACCCCGATGCTACTGTGCGCGCGGCTGCCCGCTCCGCGCTACGTCAAGCACACCCTGAACTGCTACCTCAGAGTAGCGCTCTCGCGGAAACAACGCCGACTACTGGACGCACCAGGCTGGCGGCCTTTATGGCTAAGGACTGGCGTCTGTTTCCTCGTGTTAGCAAGGATGAATACAGGCAAGAAAATCATACTAGGGAAGGAAAAGTTATGCAAGACACTGATAATTATGGGCAATTGGAACCCCTGACGACTCGCTCACATGGCAGAATCAATGGTTCCACCCCCACTGGCCCCCGGCGTCCGCGCAGTCGTGTGTGGCGCACCGTGGCGGTGAGCCTGGCCATTGTAGTGGTGTTGATCAATGTCGTGGCCTGGTTGCTACTCTCTCATGTGTTGCAGCGTGGGACTCAGACCGCCAGTGGCAAGCTCACGCCTACTGCTTCGATCGTGGCGACGGCAACGCCTACAGCGACACCAGCTTCCGCGAATGGGCGGCTGGGCAAGACGCTCTATACCTATCAGCCAGATAAGACGGATATCTTTGATATGACCTCCGTCGGCTGGTCCCCCGATGGCAAACGCATTGCGGTCAGCGGCGACACTGTGAAAACCTTTGATGCGCTGACAGGTCGGCATGTTATCTCCTATGCGCAAGGGAGTATTGGTGGCTGGACTGCCTGGTCGCCTGATGGAACGCGCCTTGCCATATCTAGCACTGACGTGAAGGTTGTAGATATCCGGACAGGACGGGTGCTGGTGACCTATACGCCGCCTGTGGTCCACTCAGGGGCAAGCATTGCCATACCAGGGGGCAATCCTAAAGCCAGTTTCAGCATGGGCGATATGGTCCTTGCCTCGGCATGGTCACCGGATGGCAAGATGATCGCCTCAGCGGTTAATGGCAATGGGGTGGGCTACGATGTGCAGGTCTGGAACGTCTCTACCGGGCAGCGCGTTCGAACACTCCAGGTTGCGCCAAATGCTGGCTCTAACGACACCATCAATACGGTCGCCTGGTCGGCTGACGGCAAGTATATTGCGGCATCGGGTGATACTATAGGCGTGCATGTCTGGTCTGCTGCGACAGGCCACAAAGTTTCAACCTTTCAGGGCACCGGTATAACCTGGTCGCCAAATAGCAAGATGATCGCCTCGTTTGGCAACGGTAATATGATACAGGTCCGGGACGTGACAACCGGGCATGTGTTGTATAGTTTCCAGGGGCCGCAGTCCGATTCCTACTATGGAGAAGCGCTGGCCTGGTCGCCGAATGGCAAGTATATTGCGGTAGGCAAGCACGATGTGCGCATCTTCAACGCCACAAATGGCAAACTCATCTATACCTACACCGCGCATGGGAATACCCAGGACATAGCTATACCCTCGCTATCCTGGTCGCCCGATAGCACTAAGATCGCCTCATTGGGTACTTCAACGAAGAGTGGCCTGATTGAAACTGGCAGGGGCGCCTCCGGATCTGTTCTTGTTGGGTTTTTCTATTCAGTAAAGGTCTGGATTGCGGCCTAAGACCGCTTCCCTTCAGATGTGAAGCAGGAGGAGACGAAGATTCGCCTCCTCCTGCCTGCTTTCATTTATCCTGCGAGCATTACCCCCGTCCTGCAACAGGGAGTTGTTCCACGGTCGGGATCACCTCGTTTGCCAGTATGTCGAAGGCCTCCAGTTCAGCAACATTGGGTATGCCGAAGATAACCTGGTCGACTCCTACTCCACTGGCGTGATCTCCTCCCCCTTCTTTCCGTTTTTTGTTGCTTGTGACAGAATGAGGACCTATGAGCGCTAACACCCACACCTATAAAATGGAGTGGGACCTGAGCGATTGGTAGGGATGGTATGTAGACAGTAGAACCCAACACAAAAGAGGAGGCTGTTGACCTATGTTTATCTTCTATTCTATTCATTATCCGCAACCCGAAAAGGAAGATCTGTTGGTTCAGAGCATGCACGAATTTGGCGAACTGATGAAGAAGCAGCCAGGGATTATTTTCCAGGCTCCTTATCCTTTTAAAGATCCTGAGAAAGGAACGCTCATAGGCATCTCCATATGGGAATCTCAGGAAGCTTTTCAGGCAGTGCTTCCCTTGTTGCAGAGTGCCCGGCGAGGTAGCCCTTCTCAGGAGTGGGAAGTCAAACCAACTGAGGTCTATATGCTCAATTCTACGGCCTGAGCAGATACCTTTGCAAGTTTTTTGCTCACCTTTGTCAAGCCTCATTACGGCGAGGTGTCAGACATAGAGACCCATTCGTGTCAAAGGTCGTGCAGGAGGCGACCCCACCTCCTGCACGACGGAGCAAGCATAACCCTACGGCACCGTCTCTGGCTCCTCCCCTGGCTGCATCTGCTCTGCATCACTACTGACCTTCTTTTGCAGCTTGAAGGCACGCACAAGGATGAGCAGTC
>JALYTT010000368.1 GCA_030854145.1 Chloroflexota bacterium
AGGCTACACAGCGTTCATCCTGGGCGCAGGAGGCGCGGCACGCAGCGCGACCTTCGCGTTAGCCAGCGCGGGGATTACGCGCATGATTATCATCAACCACCACCTGGAGCGCGCGCAACGACTGGCGAATGAGATCGGAGAGTTCCTGGCACGCACCTTCAAGAATCGCGACGCGTGCCAGATCTTCAGTCTGAGCGATCCCGAATTCCTGATCCCACATCCCATGTCGCTGATCATTAACGCGACACCCGTGGGCATGCACGCCGATGAAAGTCCGCTGCCCGTCGAAGTGCTCTCGCGCTTCGCGCCCGATACCTTCGTCTTTGACATGATCTACAATCCCACAGAAACCCGGCTCCTCTGCCAGGCTCGCACCCTTGGTCTGCGCGCAACCAACGGCATGCCCATGCTCCTGCACCAGGGGGCGCTGGCCTTTACGCTCTGGACCGGGCAGCCCGCGCCGCTTGAGGTGATGCGGGCAGCATTGTAAATAATGGAAGGAAACTTTTGTGAGACTAGCCAGCTTTTCTACCGCCCAGCTTCCTACGCCGCACCTGGGCCTTGTGAAGGATGACGAGATTGTGGATGTTGACCTGGCGGCGCGCGCGCTTGGCTTCATTGTGCCTGACCAGATGAACGAGTTCATCGACCGCTACACACAGAGTGAGCCAGCGCTGCAAGCTATTTTAGACAAAGCGGCCGGCCGGCGTTTGAGCGAAGTCAAGACCTTCAGCCAGATCGGGGCGGCTCACAGCCTGGCCTCTGTGCAGATCGCGGCCCCCATCCCACGCCCGCGTAAAAACATTATGTGCCTGGGATTGAACTACGTAGAACATGCCAAAGAATCGGATGAGGCACGCGGGCGCAGTCCCAACCTGCCACAATACCCGGTTATTTTCACCAAGGCTCCCACCTGCATGAATAGTGCCTATGGCGCTATTGTGATCGACCCGAGAGTCTCCGAACAGATCGACTGGGAGGTAGAGCTGGCAGTCGTCATAGGAAAGGGCGGCAAGAACATTCGCCAGGAGGATGCGCTCTCGCATGTCTTCGGCTACAGCGTGCTCAACGATGTCTCGGCCCGCGACCTGCAAGACCGGCATCGCCAGTTTTTCAAGGGCAAGAGCATCGACGGCTATTGTCCGATGGGACCCTGGATCGTCACAGCCGACGAGGTTCCCGACCCGCAGCAACTCCGGCTCTCCCTGCGCGTCAACGGCGTCACCAAGCAGGAGAGCAACACCAGTATGATGATCTTCAGCGTCGCCCAGATCATCGCCACCCTCTCCCTGGGCATGACGCTGGAGCCTGGCGATATCATCGCCACCGGCACCCCCAGCGGCGTCGGCTTCGCGCGTAAGCCACCGGAGTTCCTCAAAGCAGGCGACGTAATGGAGACCGAGGTAGAAGGTATCGGAGTGATGCGCAACAAGATTGTGTCGGAGTGATGCACACGCTACGATTTATACGCGCGCTTCCTCGCGCACCCAGGGCGGCATAACGCCCCACAGGTTCAGCGCTCTGGGGCGCGTATGCCAGAGGCGAGGGGGCGTGGTGACATCGTGATCGTAGTATTGCTGCAACTCGGCCGATAGCTCGATGTGGCAGCCTTCCGAATCGGCGAAGCGCACAAAGAGGTCGCTGCCGGCACCGTGGCGGCCTGGACCCCAGAGGATCGGAACCTGCTGGCGACCCAGGTGGTCGGCCCATGCCAGGAGTTCCAGGCCATCGGGGATGCTGTAACCAACGTGATCGACATCCTGGTTGCCCTGCATCAGGATGATGGTATGATGGTCGCTATTGCAGCGCAGCCAGGCGCATTCGCGCAACAACCAGTCCGAGATATCGAAGCCGAGCGACTCCGTGTAGAACTCGACCATTGTCTCCAGGTGGGGCGTTTGCAGCGCCAGGTGTTGCAGGCCAACCGGGCGCAGGCGCGAGTGACGCCGGCCGACAGCCGAGGCATGTTGCGAGAACGTATCATCGGGAGAGACGGCGATCTCGATGCGGTTGCCATCGGGGTCGCGGAACCACAGGGTATCGCCGGAGTCGGGGTCACCGTCGCGCGCCTCCAATGAGAGATCGACGCCCGACATACTAAGGCGCGCGGCCAGCGCGGCCAGTTCGGCGTCGGTATCAACCTGGAAGGAGAGATGGTGCAGGCGACTCTGCGCGAAGGGTACGCGCCCGTTGCCCTGGGTCGCGCGCGTATCGGTAAACAGGCCCAGGCAATGATAGTCATCGCCAAGGGTTAAAAAGGCGTTGGCATCCTCCAGCTCAACATCCTGGCTGGAGACCTCGGTGGAGCGTAGATCGAAACCCAGCGCCTGGCGATAGAAGCGCACCTGGCTGGTCACATCCGTCGTCCATAATCCAACATGCGCCAGGCGCTTTACTTTGACCTTCTGAATCTGCTGCTCGCTCATCGCGCGCTACCTCCTGGGCTGATCTGCCATATACCTGAATAGTACACAGGGACGTATGCCTTATGTTCCACGAGAATTCATCCTACGGTATCATACACAGCCAGCATAGAGGGGTCAACACGCCTACCCAAAGGTCATGCTGTTACATCTCCTCGCCATCCTGCGCCAGCGACCGGGTGGGTTCTTCCATGTACGCACATTCATCCGTTTCTCCCAGGCGCGACATGGGTAAGCGGCCGCCCGGTTCCTGGCTCTCGGAGTGCCAATTCAGCGAGAAATCGGGGGCCGCGGCGGTATCATCGCTTTGCAGGCCGAGGGCAAGCTCGACATTGACGTGCGAGAGATCAAACGTCTCCAGAACGCGCACCAGTGAAGAAGCCACGGGCATCGGAGTTTCAGGGGAGCTGCGTAAGGATGACAGGCCGGGGAAGCTTCTTAACGGGAGGGAGGAATGGAATTCTATAGCCTGCGCGCTAAGTGGGGGCCTCGTGGGTGAGCGCGCGCCTTGCATGATCGCTGTGAGACCCAGCAGGCAGAGCGTTACCAGAAAAGCGGCGGGAATGAGTAGCAGGTACCAGAGCCGCCACATCATGGCGACGACGACAAGGCCGCCGGCAAACATCGACACGATGACAAGCGCGGGGAGAAAGAGCACGGAGGGGAGATCTACCCGCTCCATCCACCACTTCCCGCTACCGATAAGGTAGCGGCGCCACTGCGCCATTTTGCCTGTCGCCACGATGCGCCTGGCCGCGGTCGGCCACAACGCCGTACTCACTGCATGCGTTACACCGCTCGCTCTGTGTACAAATACTTGCAGCCTCTTGCCATCCTTATGCATCACATCCCCATCCCCCGCGACCAGTATGCTGTCCCTCATCAGGCGGGGACATGCCACGCGCGGGCATCGGAACAGGCTAGCTCCGTTCAGATTGCCCGCACATGATGCGCATTTCTGCGCACCTCTCATATCCCCTTATGAGGAAGAGTCCTCTCGCGGCACTGAAGTGCCGGCATTCAGCCGCACTCCAGTGCCTGGCGTGGAGCACACATCAGCCGACTATGTACGCCTGGAACAGAAACGCCGTGCCCCACTTCCCACCACACACCATCCACACCACCAGTACAGAGATCGCCTGTTCGCACACCACCCCAGTTCATCGCCGGTGCTCCCACAACACCACACCCCAGCACCACACCTGCGATGACACCACAACCCTGGAACAGGGCCATCTGCAATACCGATTGTGCCACCTGCGCTTCTGCTCAGCACACACACAATTGCACTCCCATGCACACACCCACCCGGCAAGCGATTCCGCATGCAATACGCATCTCTTGCCCGTGCCCACGCTCGGCACTTCACTACCGCGAAAGGGAAATAAGCTTCATGGCTGTTGCCTCCTGGAGGGCCTTCCTCCCTACCACTTGCCCTGCACTCATACTTGCAACCGAGGTCATACCTTCATTGTACTGATAAAGTACCCGCTCGCGGTTGCGAACGCATAGAGGTTTAGTTAAGAAAGAACCTGCACCATTGCTAGATTCTTAACGTTTTTATAGACTGATTTGCTTATTCCTATACCTTCATTGTAGTTGACAATATAAAAGCTGCAACCGCTTCTATAGAGGTTGAGACGCAGGCCTTGCCGGGGGACAAGAGGGGCCGAAGCGGCGTCTGGCTATCTATAGAAGCGGTTGCAGCTTTGTGTGATGTACTGATTTACTCCAGGTCGCGTTCGACCTCGACGCGGACCGGGCCTTTCAGGACAGAGGCTGGTCCATGAGTGGGGGGATCCCAATCAAATGAGATCCGCTGGCGTTTGATAGGCACCTCGGCCTGCAACTTGTCCCAGCGGTCCTCGCGCGTCATGCTGATCTCTACATGCTGTTCATCGACATCCAGGCGATTCGAGATTACCTTCAGCAGATCGGCTTTAATCTGCTCCAGTAATTCTGGATTCACTTTGATGCGGTCATGGACAAGCACCACCTTCAGGCGTTCCTTGGCCATTTCGCCTGGTTTCGGCTTCTTACGGTTTGACATGAACTCGAATACACCCATAATTCTCGCCTCCTTATTCAGGACGGCCAGGACCGTTCCCGCTTTCCAGCCACCGCAGGCCCGAACCCCATTAAGCGGCGGAAACGTTCCATAAGCGTCGGAGTATCTCCTATCTCATCAAGGGGTACCTCTTCGCCCATAATGCGCTGGGCGGCATTCAAGAATGCGCGTCCGGCGCGGGAGCGTTTCTCATAGACGACCGGTTCTCCCTTGTTTGTCGCTACGATGATCATCTCATCTTCAGGCACAATGCCCAGCAAATCGATGCCCAACACTTCCAACACATCTGCCACGTCCATCATATCGCCGCGCTTGACCATCTCCGGGCGGAGACGGTTCAAGATCAGGCGCGGCTCCGGCTTGCCTGCGGCCTCGACCAGTCCAATAATACGGTCGGCATCGCGTACCGAGGCCATCTCTGGGTTTGTCACAATTATAATCTCATCGGCACCCACAATCGCGTTGCGGAAGCCCTGCTCAATCCCAGCAGGAGAGTCGATCACCACGAACTCGAATTCCTGGCGCAACTGCTGGCAGAGTTGGACCATCTGCACGCTATTAATGGCATTCTTATCGCGTGTCTGGGCCGCGGGCAGCAGGTAGAGTTCCGGCAAGCGTTTATCCTTAATCAAAGCCTGTCGCAGGCGACACTGGCCTTCTACCACATCCACCAGATCATAGACAATGCGATTCTCCAGGCCCAACACCGCATCAAGGTTGCGCAGACCGATATCCGAGTCCACCACCGCAACCTTTTTCCCCTGCATAGCAAGAGCCGTACCCAGATTAGCTGTTGTTGTCGTCTTCCCAACCCCACCCTTCCCCGATGTAATCGTTATCACCCGGCTATCCATGCGCGCGCTCCATAAGCAACTGTTCTGACCTTCTATTCGTAGAATAGGCTGTTTCCAGACCTGGATAGTATAAAATAGGGAATGCTATTTTCTTGGCGGCCGTCCATTCAGCCATGTCTCAACGACGATCTGTCCCTGCCTGATCGAGGCCACCTCTGGCCGCGGCTGCACCTCCAGCCCCTCCGGTGGACGCGAGAGCAGGTGCGCGATGCGTAACTGCACCGGCGATAGCAGCAGCGAGCAGACCAGGGCGCCCTCATTATCGGGATAGCCAGCATGCACCATCCCACGCAGCACACCCCAGACCAGCACATCGCCGCCGGCGACGACCTCCGCACCGGGGTTGACATCGCCAAGGACGACGATATTGCTATGGTGGTGAATGGCCTGGCCTGAGCGCACAGTGCGCCGCAAGAAGAGCGTATCATCGGCTTCGCGCGCGTCGCGTTGGGCGGCCTGACCGAAGTCAACCATCAGGGCCGGGGAAGCAGGCGCATCAGGCGAGGGGAGCGAGCCTGTGCTCGACTCTTTGCGCTTCTCCATCGCTTGCTCTAACGGCATAATCGACATCCGATAGTGGGACAGCAGATTTTCAAGTTGCGTCCGTTCGCTCACACGCAGTCCCCGCTGCCTGCTATCAACTGTCAGCGCGGCCCCCCGGAAAAAGTCCGGCGCCTCAGCCAGACGTTCGGAGAGCGCTTTCAATAAATCGCCAAAGGGGGTCTCCGGCTCCAGAGTTAAAAGCAGGCCATGGCGCGTGCCTTTAATTGCGATCTGCCCCTGCACAGACTGCTTCTCCTCTCTTTCCTGTCCGCTTTGCGCTTCAGGTGTATCCTTAACTGCACTATCCTCCACACCCATTCAAAGCCCATCCCTCTGCCCACAAGCAGGTTTTTGAAGCAATGCTCCTACCCTTGCTGCGTGAAAACACAACATCTCAAGGGTAAGTATAAGCGCCCGGCCCTTAAAACGCAATAGGTCCGCGCTATCTCAGGCTATCTGGCTATCTATCTCAGGCTATCGTACAATATGCCTGTAATAATTTGGAACGGATGGTAGCAATTATGGCGGATTTTATGAACTTTCCAACGGCACGCGAGCATGCCCTGACCTGCGGCGACACCGTCGTCGGCGTCATCCCCGACATCTGTCTTGTTTCACATTTCCAGGTTGGCTCCTGGCAGGTACTCTACCGACCGGTTGAGACGGGCAATGTGAAGCGCTGGGGTCTACCGCTGATGATCCCCAATTTTTCGCGCCTCAAGGATGGCATCTTCAAAGATAAGGGTACAAGCCTGCCCATTCACGGCTTTGGGCGCACGCTGCCCTGGACGGTCACCGCGCAGGACGAGACCTCTCTCAGCATGCAGTTGACCAGCAGCGAGGCCACCCGACCCGCGTATCCCTACGAGTTCACCTGGACGGCGCGCATTGTCGCAAGCGAGGAGACGCTCACATACACATTGACGCTGGCGAACGCTGGCGACGAAGAGATGCCCATCGCGCCCGGTTTCCATCCCTATTTTACAGTGGCCCAGCAAGATAAGCCGCGCATAACCGCCGATGGCCCGCCAGGGTTCGCGGTCGACGCCTTCGATTGGGATCACAGCCCGCCCGATAACCCCTATCCCTTCCCCCAGCGCGTCACTATCCAGATGCCCAGGCGCGGCACACTGACCATCGCCGAGATCGAGCAGGATGGCAGGTACGCGCTAGCGAACATGCAGCTCTGGTCGGAGCCAGCCAGCCGGCCCGATCACGCCTTCGTCTGCTTCGAGCCAACCGTTGGCAGCGAAGACGCCCTCAACCGACCCGCCGACCGGCTCACGATTGCGCCACACACTTCGCAACAGATCACCCTGCAACTGACGGCTCATCCACAGACCAGCGCCCCATAAACATTCGTAGCGCGTGGCTTGCCTCGCCGTCCTGGCAGTTCCAGGAC
>JALYTT010000369.1 GCA_030854145.1 Chloroflexota bacterium
GCCTCGCCCGTGTCGGCCGACGCGGGCGAGGCAAGCCATCGCCCCTACGCGATCCGGATCCCTGGTTACGAGATACGTCTTGTTGACCTTTTAGTCATGTCCTCTGTATAATTGAAATCAGGGTGCCCGGACAATGGTAAGCAAGAAGCGCTTGCAGGCCTGTATGGATGTGCCGGATGTCTATAGAGAGGGAGATAGCGTGTGAATCTGGAACAGAAACCCCAAACGCCAGCCTCGATCAAATTTCTCACAGGACCCCTTACCAACAGTACCTTCCATATCACCAGAGCAATTACCACTATCGGACGTGATAGAAGTAACGATATCACTGTTTTGGATCAGAAAATTTCCAGGTTCCATGCGCGCCTCATCTATAGTAACGGGTCGTGGAGCATCGAAAAGCTTTCTCAAACCAGTACCGTCACTATTGATTCACAAAATAGAGAACAAGCCGCTCTCTCCCACAACACCGTCGTCGGCCTGGGAGAAGCTACGAGCTTTCTCTTTTCCTCTTCTCCTGTCGTGAGTGACCAGGGTGAAGAAACCGTATCCCTTGCCGAACATACTCCCGCTGCTGCTTCCATAGAAGCGGTAGCAGAGGCTGTACCCCCGCCTCCTCAACAAGACCTTATGCTACCTGTGCCAGGAGAGAAGCTATCCCCAGAGCCAGCGAAAAAAGAGCCGGTCTCAGGGACAGAACAAGGCTCGTATGCAGCTCTGGGTATCTCCTCAATCGAAGTAACAGATAACACCACTGGCGCCAGGAAGAAGTATCCCCTGGCACGGGAGATCATCAATATTGGACGTGACCCCAAAAATGATATTGTTATCAACGCTGTGAGCGTCGCTGACTTTCACCTTCAGATTGTACGTGAGAGGAATCAATGGCTTCTGCTCCATCCTCATCCTGACCGCCTGGATTCTCAAAATGGGCTGCTCTATCAAGGACATAAAACCCAGAAGAAAGAGTCCTTCCGTAAGCCGCTGGTCCATGGCGATGTCTTTCGAATTGCCGATGAACATGGCACATTAGTGACACTCACCTACAATGATGGCAGCGGCGCGCGGCAGCAGGTGGCCCCCCGCATACAGCCCATTCGCTTGGGTGCCGGCGAGATGGTCATAGGACGCCTGCCAGATAATGATGTTGTGCTCAACCACCCCCAGGTTTCGGCACATCATGCTCGTCTTGTACAAGAACAGGGAGCATATCGCCTGACTGATCTGGACAGTACCAACCATACCTATGTGAATGGTTTGCATGTGAGTAGCCAGCTTCTGCACCCCCGCGATGAGATCCGTATAGGGCCGTTCAGATTCATCTATAATGATACCGAACTCACGCAATTTGATGAAAGTCATGGCATTCGCATCGATGCCCTCAATCTCGAAAAAGTGGGCAACAATGCTACCATCCTGCTCAATGATATTTCGCTGAACATCCCGGCGCGCTCGTTTGTGGCCCTTGTTGGCGGCTCAGGCGCAGGTAAGACAACATTGCTGGACGCTCTTAGCGGCCTGCGCCCTGCCCAACAGGGTTCCGTCTTCTATAATGGCCAGGACTACTATCGCAATTTTGCCGCATTCAGTACGCAGCTTGGCTATGTCCCGCAGGAGGATATTATTCACCGCGAACTGACGGTAGAACGGGCTTTGTACTACGCAGCCCGGTTACGGCTGCCGCGCGATTTTGGGGGGGATCAGATCGAGCAACGCATTGACGAGGTTCTCGATGACGTTGAGATGAAACACCGGCGTAAACTCCTGATCAGCCAGCTCTCCGGCGGACAACGTAAACGCGTGTCTATCGCGCTCGAACTGCTCGCCAAGCCCAGTGTCTTTTTCCTGGATGAGCCGACATCGGGTCTTGATCCCGGCCTCGATCGCAAGATGATGATTCTGTTACGCAAGCTGGCGGATAAAGGCCATACTATTCTCCTGGTTACGCATGCTACCAATAATATTAACGTATGTGATTATGTATGCTTTCTGGCGCCCGGAGGAAACCTGGCCTTTTTTGGGCCGCCCGAGGAGGCCAAGACATATTTCCGCCAACCAGATTTTGCTGAGATCTATAGTGTACTGGAGGCAGGTGATGGTAAGCGCACCGTCCCGCTAGAGGCGAAGGAAAAGTTCAGTCAATCGCCGGCCTACCAGAAATACATTGGCGATTATCTGAGCCAGATGCCCAGGGCGAGTACGCAGTTCTTGCGCGAGCAACAACAGCAAGCAAAAGTGGTTCGCAGAGGGACATTGTGGAGGCAATTTCTCCTGCTCTCCCAACGCTACCTTGAATTGCTGAGAAATGATAAGGGCAACCTTGCCCTCCTGCTCTTGCAGGCTCCCATTATCGGGCTATTGATCCTGCTTCTGATCAAAGGGGTTGGTCCCGATGGCTTTAATACCAGCTCTATATTACTCTGTCCCACAACGGCGGCTGTTGTCGCGGCTAGAGGCTACCCCGATGTACCCACGCCAGATAATCCTATTGTGTCGAAAAGTTGCCAGGGAGTAGAGAATTTTCTGCTGCACGATCCCAGGGGAAAAGCCTACGCGAGCACACGCGGGGGAGAGATTTCAGCCCTCCAGGATTTCATAGTGCCCGGTCGCGATTACGCGCCAACTGTGGTTTTCCTGATGGTCTTCTCGGCTATCATGTTTGGCTGTATCAATGCGATCCGCGAGTTCGTCAAAGAGGCGCCAATCTACCGTCGCGAACGAACCGTCAACCTGGGCATTTTTCCCTATATGCTCTCGAAAATTGCTGTGTTGGGGCTGCTATGCCTCTTACAAAGTCTGATACTCGTCGTATGTGTCAGCATTTTTGATCCATTCCATCACAGTATTGTATTACCGCCATTTCTGGAGATATATATTACGGTGGCCCTCGCCTCGCTGGCGGGCCTGATGCTGGGGCTGCTGGTCTCGGCCATCGCGCCCAATACTGATCGCGCCATGAGCTTTGTGCCGCTGCTCTTGCTACCACAGGTTATCTTCTCCGGCTTCATCTTTCCGCTTACAAGCTGGTTCTTGCAATATCCGGCCATGCTCTTTCCGATACGCTGGTCCATGGCTGCCCTGGGTTCGTCGGTTGGCCTGCACAGCGAGATCCTCAACGGCGATACACTGATTGGAAACAGCAACACCTTTCATAGTACGCTCTTCTCAACATATAGCCAGGCTGAGGCCACACGCTATCTCTTATTGATGTGGTTAGCGTTAGTCGTCATGATTCTCCTCTTCGGTATCGCCATCGGCTATTTCCTGAAACGAAAAGATACGCGTGCATAATGTGTGTATAACAGGATCAGGCGGATCTTGCCTGCCCTTTACGATAGCGTAATCGGAAATGTGGTGGTCATTGTCCAGGCAATCACAAACGCGCTCAGGGTAGCGCCGGCGATGGCGGCGCGCCCGCTGGCGTAGATCTGTGTACCGAAGGCCACGAGCAGCAAGAAGACCAGCGCCAGCACTGGTAGTACGATGTCCAGGAAGCCCAGTCCAGGCGTGAACAGTGTGGCCGCGAACAGGCCGGCGATGAGTAGCACTTTGAAACCCAGGCTGGCAACGGCCCCGCGAATAACCCCCAGCTCTTGCCAGCCACGATTGATGCCCTCGTCGAGCAAGAAGAGTGGCCAGATGAGCACGAAGACGATAGCGAAGCGCCACAGGCGCGGCGGCGTGAATGTGAAGCGTTGCCAGGCAAAGGTTGCCAGTTGACCCAGCGTGAAATACAGGATCGCTCCCAGCGCGAGGCCGACGACAAGCTGTCCGATGACCTGGCGCATGAGCGGTATGGGCAGCATACGGCGTATCACGAAGGTAGCGACGGCCATGAGCAGCGCAATGAAGAAAAAGTAGCCGCTTACATAGTCGCCGAGCAAGACCTGCACAAAGCCGAAGGGGCGCCACACGTACTGGATGCCGAGCGTGAGGAGCATGGCCAGCACGGCGCACAGGTCGAAGAACAGCACATCCTGCCCTCTGAAGGCGCGCGGCGCGATATTGATGTCGAACATATCGATGAGTAGCGAGCAGAGTGGGAGCATGGCCAGCAAAATGCCGGCCACTCCCAGCAGCAACCAGGCGTTGCGCGTGTTGGCATCCATATGACCTGTATTCACCTGCTGTGGGTAGGCACGGTGCAGCCAGTCGAGCATTGAGCTGAAGGTGGTGGCGGTATTGAGGATGGTGATGTGGTTGGCGGTGGGGATCTCGACGGCGCGTCGTCCCGTGCCATGCAGCGGGCTACCACACTCCGCCGGCAATGTCTGCGGGTTTGCTGCGAGGCCGCAGCCGAGCTTGAGCAGCCGCGTGTTGTTGACGATGATGTATGGGATGTCATTCTGGCCAACCAGCAGTAACAGGTTTCGCGGCTGCGTCGTCGTCGGTTGCTCCTGTCCAACGGGCGAGACGAGGATGGTAGCGACGATATGGCTGTCGCCAGCATGGGCCATGGCGTAGTCGCCGACCGCCGCCGAGCCCATGGAGTGGCCCAGCAACACAATGTTGGGCGTGTGGGTGACGCTGTTGTGGGTGCGCACGTAGTCAACGACTTCGCCCAGCGCCGTGATGTTGTTCTGCGCGTTCTGCGGCGATGTCAGATCGCCCGCCAGAGCTACCGGCGATTCACCGTGACCGGGGAAGTCGAAGAGGTAGGCCGTGACGCCAGCGCGCGCCAGTTCCACACCAAAGCCGGTCATCAGGTCCTTGCTACCGGAGAAGCCATGCGCGATCACCGCGACGAGCGACGTTTCACCGTGCTCAGGTCGCATCTCCAGCACAGGTACCGGCAGCGCGCCCTGGACCGTGAAGGTGACGCGCGTGACCCCATCCTCGTAGGCCATCACACGATTGAAGCCCAGAGCGAACAGGCCAAGCAAGACGATCAGCAGGATGAGATTGCGGCCGCGCCTGTGGAGCCGTGTGCGCCTGGTGCGTTCTCGTAAAGCCGCCTCCGAGAGGTGCCTGACCGGACGTTGGCCGCGTCTGGGTGCGGACCCCCTGGATGATCGTGCCATGACGCACTCCTTGCTGTGTGTTCTCTTAGCCGTTGCCGAAATTGACCACCAGGAGGTCCAGCGCCATCTCCGGGGTCAAGCGGCTGCGCTTGAGGGCGGCATCGGCGGCCAGCAATTGGCGGTAGGCGTCCTCCAACTGGGGCATGCTGAATTTGTGTACCTGGCGCAGGATTTTCTCGGCCAGAAAGGGGGCCATCCCAATGGTGGAGGCGATCTGTGGGACGCGCATACCCTTCTGCGCCAGTTCCTTGACTAGCAGCAGCGAGCGCACCTGGGAGGTAATCAGACTGATGAGCATAAGTGGCGGCTGTCCGTTGGCCAGCAGATCGTGCAGGATATCGAGGGCCTGCGTGCGATTGCGCTGTGCCAGGGCATCGGTCAGGTCGAAGATGCGCGTCTCCTGCACTTGAGCCGAGAGGATACGAACGTCCTCAACGCGGATCGTGGCTCCCGGACCAACATAGGCCGCCAGCTTATCCAGTTCGTTCGCCAGCAGGCGCAACTGGCTGCCGATGAAATTTGCCAGCAAGGCGGCGGCGTCTGGAGAGATGGCGGCGCCGCTGCTTTTGGCACGCTTCACGATCCAGCTCTCCAGCGTCGTGCCCTTCGGCAGCAGGCTTTTGATCTCCTTGCCGTGCGCCTGAGCAGCCTTCAGGAGTGGACTGCTAGTGTCCAGCACCTCATCGACCAGCACGACTAAAACCGCGGTCTCCGGCAATGAGGAAACATAGGCCGCCAGTTCTTTTTCAAAGACCGCGCGCGAGCGGGTATCGACGCCGCTTTTGCCGCCCTTTTTGCCTTTCTTCCCTTTGCCACCTTTTTTCCCTACAATGGCGGCAGCGGTGGGCGCGGGAGGGTCTGCCGGCGCCTGCTCCTCCTGTTCACCATCTGCGGAGGCAGCGCCACGACGCTTCTTTGGCAGACCCTCGACGATCACCAGGCGCTGCTCCGTGAGAAAGGGGTAGGTATCGCAGGTGGCGATGATGGTCCCGAGATCACCCTCGCCGCCATTGTAGGTCGCCTGGTTATAGTCGAAATTGCCCTCGCGCCTCAGCCTCTTCAGATGCTCGCGACTGCTAAACTCGTCTTCGCCGTGCAGGAGGTAAAACATAGCTGTGCGTTATTCGTGCGCGACTTCGCGCCGGCGATAGCTGCGACTGGTCATGCGGCCCACAATCAGGTCGAGCAGAATGCCGCCAATGAGTCCGGCCGCTGAACAGATCAGGAGCGAGCCAAAGAAGGTGGGGGCGACATCGGCGCCTGGCAGAATAGTATCATAAATAAGCGTACCGACCCAGCCATAGACGCCGATGAAACCAATCAGCGCGCCAAGCAATGCGCCAAACACCACGATCCAGCGGCTCCTCACGGCGCTCATCCAGAACGCCAGGAAGAGCGCGACCGGCAGAGCAATCACAAAACCAAACAGGCTTGCTAAAAATAGGCCGAAGCTTGCACCAATATTGAGTGCGGGTCCCATAAATGCATTACCTCCTATATAAGGGCGGCCCGGAAGGCCGCCTTGTTCGCATGCGTTGCGATATGTATACCATTGACATTATACATCAAGGATGCCATGAATATCTATCACGTCTCAAGGCAGGAAGTGAGGTTCCTTTGGTTGTCATGTTCGCCGCCTCTATAACCTGGCTCGCCTTTCACGTCCCTTTGATACTGTCATAGCTCAAAGCACCAAGGGAGTGCAGGCCCCTGCGCGGGCCGAGTTGCAACACGTTACAGAGATCCACGTATATAGAGTGCAATCAGAATAGACAGGTGGCCCGGACTGGCATGCTAGCCGTCGCGTTGCTAGCCTGGAGTGAAAAAACAGAATACGAGGAAAGCCATCATGGACAGCATAACGACACTGGGTCTGAGTGAGCGCCTGGAGCGCGTGCTTGCGTATCTCTTCGGCTGGGTTTCGGGTCTGCTCCTCTTCCTGGTGGAGAAAAACCGCAATGTGCGCTGGCACGCGGCCCAGTCACTGGTGACGTTCGGGTCCCTCTCCCTGCTCTCATTTGGTGTAGGCCTGCTGAGAAACATCCTGGGCTGGATTCCTATCATCGGTGGACTAACCGTCCCCGGACTGACCCTCTTGCTGACGGTCCTGGGCTGGGTCTCCGTGTTGTTGTGGCTCTGGTTGCTGGTGATGGCCTGGAACCACCCTAACTATCGCCTGCCGTTCGTCTGTACCTGGGTGGATTCCCTGGTGTAGGCCACCCTTTGCCCGTAGTGCGTGGCTTGCCTCGCCGTCCCTGTCACCACC
>JALYTT010000370.1 GCA_030854145.1 Chloroflexota bacterium
CAATTCTGGTCGGATGGTCATGTGGTAGTTCCCTTTCTATCTTCTTCTTCATCCCTTGCTTGTGTTGACTACTTACACAAAATATTTTACACCCTCATTCCTGCTATTGTCAGTGAAGAGTTACAGGGGGAAGTGATGAGAAGCTTACAACACAACCAGAAAATTGCAAGACGGAATAATAAACAACCACTAACATTACTGCGTGCCGGCATAGCTAAATGTGGACATTGTGGTAGAAGCTTAGCGGTACACAGAAGATCTCGATTTTATAACGAGCCAGAGGAACACCTCAGACACTTGGCTTATCGTTGTAGTACCGTATCAAGTAGTTTACACCCATGTGTAGGTTGTAGCATCATTGTCCCATTTCTTGATAACGCCGTGTGGGAAAAAGCACTCGAAATCATACGCGACCCATCTATTATAGATGAAGAGATAGCGCGGAGAAGATCAGACGACCCAACAGCCAGCAGGAGAAAACAGATTAACAAGCTTCTTGCTGAAATTAGGAATGAACAAAATGATTTACAGACAACTCTTTTAAGGATGATTAAGGAGCGAAAACTAGACCGAAAGACAGAAAATCTACTTGCAAGCCGCCTTAAAGAACTAGAGAAATTGGAACATGAGTATAACAGTGAACTCTTAGACGATAATAAGATACATCAGCAATGGGCGGAAGCACAAAAAGAACTAGAGAAATTACATAAAAAATGTGCAGTCATGCGCGAGAAATTAGGCGATCCCGCATACGTGCCGAGCTACGAGACAAAGCGGGAGTTGATAGAATTTTTCGGAATGACGGTTAGACTTTGGAATGCGGAACATAAGCCAAGATTCGAGATACAAGTGAATCCGCTCAATATTGTGGTACAACTCTCGTGAAGAGCGTATTTGGCTCTGGCAGCACCAGGACATTAAAATTGCTCAGGTCCAGGGGATTGCTGGGGGTGCCGTCTGTGATCGTCCCCGTATTGGTCATGAGGCTGTAGCGCCCTGTTTTTTGCAGGGCTACCCCCCAGGCACTGATGCCCCCTGTCCAGTCGCTTTCAATCTGAGGATTGGGATTCTGGGCCAGTGGATCGGGCTGGCTGGTGCTGATGATCCAATCTGCGTTTCCGGCAGTCTCCGCGTGCGCGTTATCAAAGAGGACTTTTATCGTGGAGACTGCATGGGCCACAGGCATATTGTGCGGTATGAAGATAAACGCGCTACTGAAAGCCAGGAAGAGAAATATAACAAGCAGAGACAAAAGAGGTGTACGGCGGTGTTGTCGAGACATGACATTCTTTCCTTTCTCCAGGCAGAAGCAATGGTATGAGCTGATAGTATGCTGCTACGAGCAATTACCAGAGTTTCCATTAACTCTACTCGAAAAGAATAAACGTGTCTTAACCGCAAACTTTCGCAGGTACATGTCATTGCGATGCAAGCCGCGCCGCCACAGCACGCATCGCGGTTTCCTGCATTGGCCAGGTTACATCCTGAACACGCCGAACGGTGTATCGGGTAGGGGCGCATTGAGCGCGGCCGCGATGCCCAGTCCCAGCACAGTGCGTGTATCCCGTGGGTCGATAATGCCGTCGTCCCACAGGCGCGCGGTGCTGTAGTAGGGGTTGCCCTCTTCTTCGTATTTATCGAGGATGGGCTGCTTGAAGGCGGCCTCCTCTTCCGGGGTCATCGTCTTGCCGCGCGCGTTCAGTCCTTCTTTGCGGACCGTCGCCAGCACGCTTGCCGCCTGCTCGCCACCCATCACCGAGATGCGCGCGTTGGGCCACATCCACAACTGGCGCGGCTCATAGGCGCGGCCGCACATGCCGTAGTTGCCGGCGCCGAACGAACCGCCGATGATCACCGTGAAGCGTGGCACCGGCGCGTTGGAGACCGCCATCACCATCTTGGCGCCGTCCTTGGCGATGCCGCCATTCTCGTACTGGCGACCAACCATAAAGCCGGTGATGTTCTGTAAGAAGATGAGTGGTGTACGGCGCTGCCCACACAACTCGATGAAATGCGTGGCCTTGAGCGCGCTCTCCGAGAAGAGGATCCCGTTGTTGGCGATAATGCCTACCGGGTAGCCCATCAGCCGCGCGAAGCCGCAGACCAGCGAGGTGCCGTAGAGTTCCTTGAACTCGTGGAAGCGGCTGCCATCGACGAGGCGCGCAATCACCTCGCGCACGTTATAACTCTTGCGGCTATCGCTAGGGATAATTCCGTAGAGGTCGGCGAGATCATAGAGCGGCGGCTCAGGTTCGTGGATCTCCCAGGGAATGTACTTGCGGCGATTGAGGTTGGTGACGATGCTGCGGCAGATGGCCAGGGCATGTTCGTCGTTGAGCGCGTAGTGGTCGGTCACGCCGGAGGTGCGGCAATGCACATCGGCCCCGCCCAGGTCCTCCGCGCTGACCTCTTCGCCCGTGGCGGCCTTCACCAGGGGCGGACCTGCCAGGAAGATCGTGCCGTTGCCGCGCACGATTACCGTCTCGTCGCTCATAGCAGGCACATAGGCGCCGCCGGCTGTGCAGGAACCCATGACGGCGGCGATCTGTGGGATGCGCTGGCTGGACATACGCGCCTGGTTATAGAAGATGCGCCCGAAGTGCTCGCGGTCGGGGAAGACATCGGCCTGGAGTGGCAGGAAGGCCCCACCGGAGTCGACAAGGTAGATGCAGGGCAGGTGATTCTGCTCGGCGATCTCCTGCGCGCGCAGATGTTTCTTGACGGTCAGCGGGTAATAGGTGCCACCCTTGACGGTCGCATCGTTGGCGATAAGCATGCACTCCTGCCCCTCGACCAGCCCGATCCCGGTCACGATGCCCGCCGAGGGTGCGTCGTTCTCGTACATATCCCAGGCTGCCAGTGGGCTTAGCTCCAGGAAGGGCGTATCGGGATCGCATAACAGGTGGATACGCTCGCGTGCCAGCAGCTTATGGCGCGCGCGGTGCCTGGCGATGGCCGCCTCTCCGCCGCCCTGCCGCACCTGCTGGACGCGCTCGTTCAACTGAGTCAGCGCCTGCTGGAAGAAGCGCTCGTTCTCCTGAAATTCGGGGCTGCCACGGTCAACGCGAGATTCTATGATGCCCATGAGTGTTCTCTGTTCCTCTTAATACAAAACTAGGAGGGGCGCCGCGTTGCGCCCCTGAATCTGGTTGCAGCATAGCATTGGAGGGGATGGAGCGTCAAGACAAGATTAGAACAACCCTGTGTTGTGGCCGCGCCGCTGTTTTGCCCTGATGCTGCTCATGAGATCGGCATCGGCCGGTTCCTGGTAGACAGCCTCTACCAGTATCTCAACCTGCTCAAGCAGCGAAGCAATAGTTGTCACGAGTTGCTGCTTTTCCTCGGCCTTCTGGTCAATCATGGCCATGACGCGCTGGAGATCGGCCAGGGTGGCAGGCGCTTCGATACGCTTGCGCGCCGCTACCCATGTCCAGCCTTGCAGGTTTGCGTGCAATTGTGTCAGGTAGAGTTCGAGATAGCGTAACAGCGCGGGTATAGAAGATTCCAGGTAGGCCAGCGGCTGGTGGCGCACGATGAGTTGCTCCCCCTTGAGAACGGGCTTCTCGGCGATGGTGCTCTGGGGATCGCCCACAAAGCGTAGCTCGCCGCGCGCAACATAGCCCTGAATATCGCGATAGTTGAGAGCTGGATCTATCAGGAGCGCCGCCGTAGTGGGCTGTGCCGCCAGTTGCCGGTAGTGGCCCTGGATGGCGTCAACCAGCGTGGCTATCTGCTGCTGTCGATCAGTGGAGGTCACTTTGATCGGTAGCCGCTTCCAGATATCGGGATAGACGCGGCCCTGCCTGGTGCCCTCGTGCATATTAGCGGCGATGTAGCGCCGGATAAAGGCGCTGTTGATGATCCCCAGCAGGTAGCGCAGGTCAAACAGTTCGGCAATGGGCGCCAGGCTATCGGGAATGCTGGCAAGCACCTGAGACTCGCGTAAAACGCTCTTGATCCCCTTCTCTTCAGTAGCTCCCGCACGTTCTAAGGCGCTCCAGGGTACGACGACCTGGACACTGTGATTAGTGAACAGTCCCTCCCGATCATAGTAGCCGCCGGATGTTTCGCCGAGAAGGAGCTTTTCGGCTGTGCGGAACAGCGCGCGATGCCTAGGACGATATATTTGATCTCTATATTTTTCATAGGCTACATAACGCTTGCGACGTAGATAGTAGCGATCTACATCATTTCCAATGACACCCTCTTCGGTATATTCTGCAGGGCGCGTTGATCCAGCAGATGGTGGTAAAAAAATATCGTCGAGTGTAAATAATTTCTGCCGTCTTCCTTGGATGACCGGATCAAGCGATTCCTTGCTTTGCGCTACTATCCCTGTGCCGACATAGACAATACCACAGAGCGGAACGGTGCCTTCGGCAAGATTTCTGTCAAGGATAGGATCGTAACGCCAGCGGAAGACCTGTCCGTTGGAGGCCACCTGTGGTACAGGTGGTATGGACTCGAAGCGGGTACAATCGGCTTGCAGGTGCCTGCGCCGTATCACTTCATGCTCCTCGTCCGGCGGGTGATTTTCCAGCAGCACAATGGTATTTTCGACGGCAGCATCCTGGAAGAGGCGCAAGCGTGGAAAGAAGTCGATTTGTAGCAGTGTGTAATCGTGGCTGAGTAACTGGCGCAGGCGTTCGGCATAGCCCTCTGTCTCGATGCCGTTGGAGACGATCAGACCCAGGCGCCCGCTATCCGAGCGCAGAAATTGCAGGTTGCGCTCGAAGAAAGGCACGAACAGGTCCCAGCGTTGATGCAGCAGGTGGTAGATGCCGTAGCTCCAGACCTCGCTACGATAGCGCAGGTTATCGGGGCTTTCGCCCGCGCTGACGTAGGGCGGGTTGCCGAAGAGATAATCGATGCCGCTTTGCTGACCCACATCGAACTGGGTGAGTTCGGGCTGTAGTCCGCGCGCGCCCTTAATGCTGATCACATTGCGCTCGTCCTCTGAAAGAACCTGCCCGCGTGGTCGTGGAGGTCGAAAGCTTAAGCGCTCGGTTGCCTTGCCGCTAAACAGGGCCTGAGCCTGTTCCGCGACGGTAGGCTCAAGCGAGTTGGTGCAATAGATATGGAACCGTTCGACACTGCGACAGAGTTGGCCGCGCTCATCAAGCAGGAAAGGCAGGCATTGAATGAGCAGGTTGATTTCGGCCAGGTAACAGGCAAAAGGATTGAGGTCAAATCCTAAGAACGTGCCGGTAAGGAGTTGCAAGGCATAGTCGGGATCAATTTCACCGGCGGTGACCAACTTTTGGAGCAGGGCGCTTTTGCGCGCAGCCGCGGCTACTAAGAAGGTGCCACTGCCACATGAGAGATCACCTACCGTCTTTTCAAGAAACTCCCGACCTTTCATGGTAATAGTCGCGTCGTAAGCAGGGACGCCCAGAGAATCCAGCATGTAATCTACTACCCAGGGAGGTGTGTAGAACTGCCCTCGCTCGCTGCGATCCTTCGTTTCAATATAGCCCTCGTTGTACACTCTGCCAAGCACGTCGGCACTCAGTCCTGCAAAGTCGTAGCGATTGAGCAGATCGAACAGCGCCAGGATGGTGTATTCATCGAGCAAGAACCAGTCAAAGAGACGCTGGTGATCGAAAAAATTGTGATAGACCGAACTTGCGCGCTGGTAGGTTTCCTCCAGCAGCCGCAGGTAGGTATCTTTGATGCCGGAGAGCAACTCGGTTCGATACTGCTCGTAGCGCGCGAAAGGCCCATCGGAGATACGGCGCGCGATCAGGCTGTGATCCTCGCAGACGCGCACGAAAAAGAGCCGCACAAAGTGGATGTAGGCCGTTTGCAGGCAAAATTCATCCTGCGGGTTGCTAAAGACGCCTCGTACTCCTGTCTTCCAGGCGTCATAGGCCTCGATGGTCTTCTTGCTCAGGGCATAGTCCTCGTCAAGGGATTGTAAGTATGTATAGTGAGTCTGAAGCAGGACTTTGAGTTCGCTCAGCCCCTCGACCGGTGGAGAAAGCCGCACTGTATGCGTGGCTTTCTTCTCAATGAATGAGGCCTGGTTAATCTGGTGTTCGCTAAATAACTCTGCGGCCCGCAACAGATACTCGCTTTCAAATGTAGAGATATCACCGTTCGTCAGGTAGTGTTCTGCCAGTTCTGTCAGCAACTGCATGATGGCATCGCGGAGTAGACCTTCTGTATCCATGCGGAAGGCGGTACCGAATTGCACGACCTTCTCTATCGCCGCCTGTAGATTTTCTTTAAACGGCCGAGTATCTTTCGCATGGGTCTGCGCACGCAGTTCCTGGTAGTCGTAGTAGCGTTGTTGCAGGAGGGTGAACTGCGCGCGAATCGTTTCACGCAGAGAGCCAAGCACCTGCTTGATCTGTTGTACAAGGGTCTCTACATGCGCGCTTATTTTCAGAGACGCGATGCGGTGATAGTCATTGTTTGCCAGGTACTCTCGAAATACATCCGTCTGTTCCCAACGCCTGGCATTCAGGTAGTAGAAGTTAATCGCCAGCGCCTGTTGTAAGAGTGGTTGCGCGCGCAATTGTTGCTCAGCATCTTCTGGCGTCGTCACATGTTGTAACAGGCTGGCAAGTTCGATGAGGCTAAAGGAGGCCAACGGCTCGCGTCCGGCGGCAAAATCGAAAAGATGCCACTCGTCGCCGTTGGTTAAGATGCCCATATAGATCCCGGCCTGCATCAAATAGCGTTCCAGTTGTTCCGCTGGCGCCTCGCGTCCCCGGCGGATAGCGGTCAGGTTGCGTACCGCCGAGCTTTTGGTCTCAACAATGGCGATGCGCCGTTTGTTCTGCTGGTCGTGGCTCCACAGCGCCAGATCAAAGCGTTCGCGGCTCTCATATTGAACCTGGTCGGGTGTATAGTGGAAAGCCGGTAAGATGCGTTCGCGAATGAGTGTTGCTCGCAGTCCATGTTCATCGCCGGAGTGGTGTGGTAGGTGAGCGAAATAGGCGAAGATATCCTCGCCTGACTCTGGTGCGCGCCAGGAGATACAGGCTTGCGCCAGGTTCAGCGCGAAGGTAGCGAGGCTGGTAAATTGGGGGATCTCGACAATGTTAGAAGGCTGCTGCATGAATCCGCTCCCTCGACTCTTCTCCCGGTGATGTGCGTGTTTCTGGTAGGAGTATAGAGCTTTGTAGCCAGCCGGTCAAGCCTGTTTGTAGGCATCGGGTGCGCGTCAAAATTTTGCAGAGAGGGAGACCCAGAAGGAGAAAACCGCTAGAATGCATCCAGAGTGAAGAGGAGGACACGATGAACGAAGAGATGGATCGAGACTGGCAGGCCTTGAGTGA
>JALYTT010000371.1 GCA_030854145.1 Chloroflexota bacterium
CTATGGAGACGCCCGATGTCCGCTCGTTCCTGTCTTCCGTGTACGCCTATGAGGCAAGCCATGCCCTACGAAGATAGTCCATATCTCGTTAAGGAGTAGGGCTGGGAACCGGAACCGGCACTGGCTTGATAGAAGGCGTACCGGGTGTCACCATCGGTGAGGGATTAGTCGCCGGTGAGGGATGAGCCGTTGGTGAGGGATGAGCCGTTGGCACGGGGTTCGGCAGCAATGTTGGCGGCTTCACCGTAGGCGGCAGGTGCGTGGTAGTCGTCTTCCCGGTTGTATCTATAACGGTCACAGTTGTGCCCTTGTTCGTTATTTGGACTATCTCCACCGTCCCATCAGTTTTCTTCAACATCTCTGTTGTGTTGCTCCCCGATGCTATGGTCGTCAACGATGTACCGTCTTGCTCCGTTATCGTTACCTCTGTTGTGCCATTGGGCAATTTTTGCGTGACTTGTTTTGCGCCATTGGGCAGCGTTTCTGCCTTTATATCGGCCGGCGTGTTTTTCGGCGGGGATGAAGATCCTGACCCTGGCAAAAATTTGTAAGAGGCGATGTTGACCGTCTGTCCAATAAGCGTTTGTGCTATGGCGTTTTCGGGAAACGGCAAGGAATCAAGGGCATAGCCGGCAATGGTAGAGGCCAGGCCTCCGGTTGCGAATGGACCCCAGAGCCAGTGACCGGCTATAAGTGAACTCAGGATGTTATTGGCCGTGCCAATGCCATAACCGACAAGCAGCTTGGTAATAAATTTTGACCGCCAGGGCGCCTTTGGATCGCGCCATCCCTTTCCTCCCCCACCATTATCGCCGCCGCCGCCATTATCGCCGCCGCCACCATTATCACCGCCGCCATTATCGCCGCCGCCACCATTGTTACCGCCGCCGCCATTATCGCCGCCGCCACCAGTGTCGCCGTTCCCTGTATTGGAGGTCGGACCCTCATCCGTGCCCGCGGGGTCGCCACCTTTAATATCTTTTGTGAGTGACTGTTTATCAAATTTAGGTTGAGGATCTCCTGGTTGAATACCGGTGCTGCATACACCACCAATACTGATGCCATCAATGCCCTTGCTGATCGAGCTTGAGGCGATGGTGATAGCGGCCAGGGCTGTCACCAACCCGTTGATCTGGCCCTGGAGCTGAGAGACCACCTTTGGATCTACCGTGGTTGATTTTTGTTGATCGGCTTGAGCTGTCTGAATGGCCGCCATGCCAGTCTGGATAGCCGGCAAATATTCGTTGATCGTGCTACTTAAAGAGTTGAGCTGACCAATCGTGCCTGTCAAAGCGTCGTGGGCTTTTGATCCATCTTTGTTTGTGCCACCCCAGATAGTAGCCAGGGCCTGTATCTCCTGCCCATGGGAAGCCGATACAATGGAGGAGACAGCATTGCTCACCGATTGCGCCGTAGAATGTATGCCATTGCCGGCCGTTTTCAATGTACCCGCCGTGGTATCGAGGGCGTTCACGGCGTTCTGAAGTTTCTGTATAATAGCAGGATCTACATTTGGAATGGTGATATTCGGGCCTGATGACATCTTATACCCTCCCGTGGATATATGGTACAGCAACGTATTGAGACGCATCACAACGTAACTTGATACACACTCTCCTGGCACCTGGTAGCAGGCTGCGTCTGATCAGGCAGCCGCCAGTAAAGCCGCAGCCGCTACGCCAGCACCCGCATCTGATCCACCCAGCGTGACGGGTGTCAGCAGAATGCCTACGCCTACGATTACCACAACACCGGCGCCTATTGCGAATGCCTGGCCATGCTGGGCTACAAAATGTACTACCTGGCCGCCGGTAGCATCCCACGCGCTCGAAAGACTGTGCGTAAAGCTGCCCCAGAGGCTGGTATGCTGAGTAATATGCAAGGAGAGGTGTGTGACTGAAAGGGTATACCCTCCCGAAGGGGGGACATGGGCGGCGGGCATGGTCGCATGCGTCTCAAAACCGGTGTAGTAGGATAGCTGAGACTCTATTTGCTTAAACGTTGCAGCCAGCGCGCTATCCAGGGTCTCAAATGCCTGCGCTGCGATCTCCAGACCTGTGCCAATGACAGTCAGGCCGGTGGCAAAACACGCCAGGGTACTGAGCAAGCCCTGACTAAAATGCTCGATTGATCCGGCAACCCCACTCAGAATATCTACGGCCACCAGGGCATTCGCCAGGTCCGCAATCGACGTGTCGACGGTCTGGCTGAGGTTTGAAGTATCTGTGGATGCGTTTTTCGCAACTGGCGATGCGCCATGCATCTGCGTTGGATGAACTTCGATGACGCCATCGGTCATGCTGTTTCCCTCCTTCTGATAGATGCCATCTATAGGTTTTTAGTCAGCAAGAAGTACTTTGATATGTTTACTACAAATAATAACCAGAATCTCTTCTCATGACAAGTGGGGAAAGGGGGGAAAAAGGGGCTATCAGGGGGCTATTGTGAGATTTGTTTAGCCAACCTTCAGGTTAAGCGGGCATCACTCGGTAAGCAGCTCCTGTGCCAGGCTGCGAAACACTTCTGCGTTCGGGATGAAGTCATGAAACCAGGCAAAGCTGGCACCTTTGCGTTTGATAAGCACTTTGCCTGTCGACTGAACCTGAACGGC
The DNA here is from genome assembly GCA_030854145.1 of Chloroflexota bacterium. Next base: position 2,612 of record JALYTT010000371.1, read on the forward strand.
CATGACCTCGTGCCACGGGACTCTCTGGTTTGTGCGCGTGATCTTGATACCGGCTGTATTCACCGCCAGCGCGTCGAAAAGTACATCCTGGCCGGCCTGATAGCTTGCTCTTGCCTGGGCGAGCAGCGAAGGCGTGACCTGGCGGGTAATATGCTCAAAAAGCTGGCTATGGTCGCCTATACTCGCGGTGAAGGTGATAGTTTGCCCATCCCAGCCCTCAATGCTGTAGTGATCTGTATAAGACGTATTATAGGTATAAGGCACGCTATGTCTGAGATACCTGACATCACTCATAGGTATCAGGTGCGAACCGGAGCGTTTCTCCTCGACTATCCCCTGCTCATACAAAAGAATGCGCCAGGTACGATTGTGATAGACTTTGCCAGTCCACCGAGCAGAAACCAGCAGCAGCAGGATACCCGCACACAGCAAGACCCCCATAGCCCAGAGCGGAAATGGCAACATGGAAGTCGCCGGATGCAGAAGCGCGTCAAGCGTCCGATAGCCCATGATCGCAAGTATCACCAGCCAGACGGCCGTGAAAACCACCCCCAGGAGTGGCAAAGCAGGCTCGCCCCGGTACACATGCTTCAATTGTCCCAGGTCACGCTCGCCGGTGAAGTACTGATCTTTTGCTCTCTGAGATGACATAGCTGCTTTTGTCCAATTGACTCAGTTTTTTTCTTTTCCTGTATCTACGCTGAGGAACGCATAAGGGTTGTAGGCGACCCCACAAAAATTTGTCCCCTCCCCAGGGGGTATGGTATAGTGAGAGAGCTTCTGCCAACGTGGCGAGAAGCGCCAGAGTTTATGTTATCATAGAAAGGAAGAAAAGGATGCAGGAAGACTGTCGCAAGGATGTGTTGAAGCGACTCTCGTATATCGAGGGGCATGTGGCAGGCATCCGTAAGATGGTGGAGGAGGATAAATATTGCGTGGATCTCCTGCGCCAGACATACGCGGTACGGAAGGCATTGGAGAAACTGGAGGCTATCATTCTGGAGAGTCACCTGCATACCTGCGTCCCCGAAGGGATTAAGAATGGGCGTGAAGAGGCGGTTATCCAGGAACTGATCCAACTCTATACGTTGGCCGGTAATCGCTAGCTGAGCGCCCAGGGGAGCGCAGAAGGAGGATATACATATGGAAACAATCACGCTTGTCGCGCCTGACATCTCATGTGAGCATTGTCAGCGCGCGATAGAGAGCGACCTGGGGAAACTGGCGGGAGTGCGCGAGGTCAAGGTAAATATTCCCGCGAAGACGGTGCAGCTTGCCTATGATCCACAACAGGTCACGCTGGCAAAGATCGAGGAAGAACTCGACGATATCGGCTACACTGTAGAGCATACGTAAAGGGCGTGCTGGCACGTCCTTGTGCTATTTTTGCTAGCAACGAAAGGACTTCAGGAGAGAGAGATGACCACAAACGCGACGCAGACCGCGCAGAGCGCCTTCTTGCAGCAGCAGCCAGTGAAGATGCTGATCGGGGGGCAGTGGGTAGAGTCGGCCAGTGGCAAGACCTTTGAGACCATCAATCCCGCGACTGGCGAGGTGCTGGCCAGAGTGGCGGAGGGGGACGCCGAAGATGTGAACCGTGCAGTTGTCGCTGCGCGCAAGGCCTTCGAGAGCGGCCCCTGGCCTAAGCTCACGCCTTCGCAGCGTGGGCGCCTGCTCTGGAAGCTGGCAGACCTGATCGAGGCGCATGCCGACGAACTGGCCGAGCTGGAGACGCTGGACAACGGCAAACCCATTAAGTACTCTAAAGCCGTCGATATCGCGGCCACCGCCGATCATTTCCGCTATTTCGCCGGCTGGGCCACCAAGCTTGAGGGCGATACCATTCCGGTCTCGATCCCCAACATGCTCACATATACGTTGCGCGAGCCTCTGGGCGTGGTGGGCCAGATCATACCCTGGAACTTCCCGTTGCAGATGGCGGCCTGGAAGCTGGCTCCCGCTCTGGCCTGCGGCAATACTGCGATCCTCAAACCCGCTGAACAGACCCCACTGACCGCGCTACGCCTGGGCGAACTCGCCTGCGAGGCCGGTTTCCCTGACGGGGTAGTGAACATCGTGCCGGGGTATGGCGAGACGGCGGGGGCCGCGCTAGCCGCGCATATGGGGGTCGACAAAATCGCCTTCACCGGCTCGACCGAGGTAGGCAAGAAGATCCTGGAGGCCAGCATCGGCAACCTGAAGCGCGTGACCCTGGAACTGGGTGGCAAATCGCCGAATATCATCTTCCCCGATGCCGACTTGAAGTTCGCCGTGCGGGGCGCGTTGAATGCCATCTTCTTTAATCAGGGCCAGGTCTGCACGGCCGGCAGTCGCCTCTTCGTCCACAAATCGATCTACGACCAGGTTTTGAGTGGCATGAGCGATTTTGCTGGCAAGATGAAGATGGGGCCTGGCATCGATCCGACAACCGATCTGGGGCCGCTGGTCTCGCAGGAGCAACTGGAGCGCGTCACCGGCTATATCGAGACCGGCAAGCGCGAAGGCGCCACTGTCACGACAGGCGGCAACCGCGCCGGAGCTGACCTGGCGGCGGGGTACTTTATGCAGCCCACCGTCTTTGATAAGGTCAGTGATGAGATGACGATCGCACGCGAGGAGATCTTCGGTCCGGTGGTGGCGGCGCTGCCATTCGAGGACGTAGAAGAGGTCGCCGCGCGTGCCAACAAGTCGATCTATGGCCTGGCAGCAGGGGTCTGGACCAACGATGTGAAGAAGGCCCACCGCATGGCCGCGGCCCTCAAAGCTGGCGTGATCTGGGTCAATACCTACAATCAGTTCGACGCGGCCGCCCCCTTTGGCGGCTATAAACAGAGCGGCTATGGTCGCGAAATGGGCCACGCCGTCCTGGAGGCCTATACCCAGACCAAGACGGTATGGGTCAACCTGCGCTAGTAGTTAGCAACATACGAAAGAATAGAGGTCTACTACATGTCCTATAATGCCACGCGTCCCACGCCAGGAGCCATTGCCCTGCTCGGATCAGGAGAATACCTCGACATCATGACGTCGACCGACAGCTATCTCCTGGAGACGCTCGGCGCCGTGAACAGCGCGCGCGTCGTGTTGCTGCCCACCGCCAGCGGTCTCGAAGAGCAGGGGATGATCTACTGGAATAATCTGGGCCGAGAGCATTTTCAGGGATTGGGCGTGCGCGAGATACGCGAAACGGCGATTATCGACCGTGCCAGCGCCGGCGACCCTGAGCAGTTGGCCTTATTGCATGACGCAGACCTCTATTACTTTTCGGGCGGCGATCCCCAGCATCTCATCAATACGCTGCGCGGCTCGCCCGCCTGGGAAATCATTGCCGCCGCCTATGCTCGCGGCGCGGTCCTCGCCGGGTGCAGCGCCGGCGCCATGGCCCTCAGCGGGTATACCATTGCGCTGCGCCGGATGTTGCAAGGCGATCTGCCTGGCTGGGCCCCGGCGCTCGGTGTGGTACCGCGCCTCGTCGTGCTGCCCCACTTCGATCGTATGGCCGCCTTCATCGACCGAGCAGTCTTTGAAGAACTGCTCTCCGGCCTCCCTGCCGGGCATATCGCGGTCGGCATCGACGAGAATACCGCGCTCGTGCGCATCGAGGCTCCTGCGGGTGGCGAGCCTTCCGCTCCTGCCCTCTGGCGCGTGATGGGCGAGCAGACCGTCAAGGTGTTTGACCAGGGCATTACTCCGCGCTCGCTTAACGTTGGTGAGGATGTGTTGCTCTAAGATCAGGAAGATGCCTGCTACTAATAAGCACTATATGATGATTGCGAAAGGTGAATTGATAGTATGTCTGGAAGTGATTTCTTCCCCTGCTGGTATCCTGTCCAGATCCGCTTCCGGGATCTGGACCCGCTGGCGCACGTGAATAACACTGTGTATTTTATCTATTTCGAGGAGGCCAGGAGTCATTATTTAGCGCAAATGAAACCCTGGCGGGAGGAGTGGCCGTCTGAAGAGGAGCGCCAGCAGCAAGAGGTGCAGGATAACCCCCGTATCCAGACCGGGCCGCGCGGGCATCATTATGGTATGCTGGTCAAGGAGATTAGCTGCACGTTTCAACTCCCGCTGGTCCGTACGGACAGCAGCGAAGTGGGAGTGCGGGTGGTCAAGGTCGGCCATACCAGCTATGTGATGGAACACTGCATTCGCGATACCAGCGAGCACGAGCGCATCTTTGCCACGGGCCGTTCGGTCATGGTGTGGTGCGACTACCATACCGGTCGCCCTTACCCCATTCCTCAGGCGTTGCGCCACGCATTTGAAGAGATGGAAGGCCGCGAATTTCCTGAGCCTGATATGTGAGGCCAGGGCCGCTTTCATTTGTATAGTTATATTTATCTATAAATAAAGCGAGCGGCGACGAAGCCAGTGACTGAATATATAAAGTATTTATATCGATATATTTATATATATGGAATAGCTTTATGCTGCCACTAAGGCGGCTTATCGTGTTACCAAAATCGATTCATGAACGTGAAGGTAGTGTAGGCGTGTCAGAAAGAGGCATTGCTGTGCTCTTAAGCAGAAGGAATAGAGATGAAGATAGCGCAAATAGCCCCTCCGTGGATTGCGATACCGCCGAAGCACTATGGAGGGACCGAGGTTGTGCTGTACAACCTCATTGAGGAACAGGTGGCTCAGGGTCACGATGTGACCTTATTCGCGCCT
>JALYTT010000372.1 GCA_030854145.1 Chloroflexota bacterium
GCCGTCCCTGTAACCAATGGGACGGCGAGGCAAGCCACGCGCTACGGATTCTCGCTCAGGTGCCGGATTCCCAGGAATTCATATAGGTATTCTGGGCCTCGGTCAGGGTATCAATCTTCACGCCCATAGCATGGAGCTTCAGGCGGGCGATATTCTTATCCAGGTCGGCGGGCAGCGTGTAGACGCGCGGCTCCAGTTCTTTGGCATGTTGAAGCACATACTCGGAGCCAAGGGCCTGGTTAGCGAAGCTCATATCCATGACACTGGCGGGATGGCCTTCCGCCGCCGAGAGATTGACCAGACGGCCCTCGGCCAGCAAGTGTACATGCCGGCCATCGGCATAGGTGTACTCATCCACGAAGTCGCGCACGCGGCGCTTGTTGGTGGCCAGTTTCTCCAGTTCGGGGATGTTAATCTCATCGTTGAAGTGGCCGGAGTTAGCGAGGATCGCGCCATCCTTCATGCGCTCGAAATGCTGGCGATCAAGCACATTGACGTTGCCGGTCACCGTAATGAAGATATCGCCAATTGCGGCCGCTTCCACGCCCGGCATCACGCGATAGCCGTCCATCAGGGCCTCCAGAGCGCGCGTGGGGTCGACCTCGGCCACGACGACATTGGCGCCCATGCCATGTGCGCGCGAAGCCACGCCGCGTCCACACCAGCCGTAGCCAAAGACCACGAAGGTGCGGCCCGCCAGCAGGATATTCGTGGAGCGTATAATAGCGTCTAGCGAACTCTGACCGGTGCCGTAGCGGTTATCAAACATATGCTTCGTATCGGACTCGTTCACTGCCAGCACCGGGAAGCGCAGCACGCCGTTCTTCTCCATACTGTGCAGGCGGATGACGCCAGTGGTGGTCTCTTCCATGCCGCCGATAATGTCGGGCAGCAGTTCGGTGCGCGTTGTGTGGATCGTCGACACCAGGTCGCAGCCATCGTCCATGGTCATTTGGGGCTTGTGATCCAGCACCGTATTGATATGGCGATAATAGGTCTGCTCATCCTCGCCCTTAATGGCATACGTCGGGATGCCATACACGCTCACCAGCGCGGCGGCCACGTCATCCTGGGTCGAGAGGGGATTGGAGGCGCAGAGCACAAGATCAGCGCCGCCGGCCTTGAGTGTAATCGCCAGGTTCGCCGTCTCGGTCGTGATATGCAGGCAGCCTGACATACGCACGCCCTTAAGCGGCTGTTCTTTGGTGAAGCGCTCGCGAATGAGGCGCAGCACCGGCATCTCCTTCGCCGCCCACTCGATACGATCCTTACCTCGTGCGGCTAAGGAAATATCCTTTACATCTCCCTGAGTTGATGTTGTCATGTGGTAATATCCTTTTCTTTTTGCTGTGGTAGCCAGGTTGATAACAGAGCTACCACAGATATAATAAACCTACAATTCTACGTAGCTAGCCAGGGACCTCGATTCGCGTAGGGACCCGGCTTGCCGCGTCCATGTGGGGCCTCGCGTGCGCGGCCATGTGCGGAGGGCGTGAGGCCATGCACATCTGCCCCCCCTGGCAGCACACGGACGCGGCAAGCCGGGTCCCTACGCGATATGGACGCCCCTACGCCGTTGTTCTGGCGGCGAGAGGCTGCCAGTTGGGATCGAAGTGCGAATATTCGACAAGCGCCTGGTAGCGTGCGGCGATATCCGCGAGCTTCAGGGTGCGGAGGCAGCCGATGCTGAAGTCTTCGCAGACAAACGAGCCCAGGATATTGCCATGCACCACGCCGCGCTTGATATCATCGATGCTATACTGACCATCGGGTCGCGGCTCAACGGTTGAGAGGTAGCCAAGCAACCCACCGGCAAAGGCGTCGCCGGCTCCCGTGGGATCGACGACCTCTTCCAGGGGATAGGCCGGAGCGCTAAAATAGGTGCCATTGGCGCCAAAGAGGAGCGCGCCATAGCTGCCCTGTTTGACGATCACATATTTCAAGCCCAGGGCCAGGAGCTGACGCACGCCGGCGAAGATACTCGCCTGCCTGGTATACTGGCGCACCTCTTCCTCGCTCATCAGAAGCACATCGACGCGCTTGATGACCTCGGTCAATTGCGCGCGCGCCGTCTCGATCCACAGTTCCATCGTATCGAGGACGGTAAGCTGCATACGGGGGACGCTCTCTAACACCTCCAACTGCAACTCAGGCTGGATATTGGCCAGGAACAGCAGAGAGCTGGTATGGTACTCAGCGGGGATAAGCGCGTGGAAACCGGCATACACGCCAAGCTGGGTATCCAGAGTATCGCGCGCGTTCATATCTAGATGATAGCGCGCCGCCCAGCGGAAGGTTTTGCCATCATGGACCTGCAAGCCCGCCAGGTTAATCGGGCGGCTGCGCCAGAAATCAAGGTATTCACGCGGGAAATCACTGCCCACGACCGCCACCAGGTTCACCTGATTATAGAGCGAAGCCGCGGTAGAAAAATAGGAAGCGGCCCCACCAAGCGCATCTTCCGCTCTGGCAAACGGCGTTTCCACCGTATCGAGGGCCACAGAACCAACAACGAGAATAGCCACGTCCTCACATCCTCCAGTACAGACTTTTTTTCATGAAAACACTACCGAGGCAGGTCGAGACTGCCCGTTAGATCGAAGTTATTATACGCGTTCATACACATCAAGGTCAATTGCGCGGCGTGTGCGGCATATCACACGGGCGTTGCATCGCTCAGGTGCTCAATAACCCCATCGAGGAATGAGAGTGTATTGCCGAATTTCTCGCGCGCCATCTCGCGCGCAGGGACCGTATTCAGGGATTGGTAGAGATCGACGAAACGTTCTTCGATATGGCGAAGAATAGTAGCCAGCACCTCGCCCGTTACAGCGCGATTGGGATAGCGTGCGCCGAACTCGATCAACGAGGTAACCACCGCCAGCCCGCTCAAGCGTCCCAGCTTATCGGCATCGTAGAGGATACGCGCCTCCAGCGGCACAGACCCCTCCTGCTGCTCGTCGGCGGGAGCCGCTGATGTATGCGCCAGAATGATCTGCTCCACTTTGGTGACCTGCCCGTCAGGGACATCGAGTTCGCGTAAAAATTCGGCGGCCATCGCGGCGGACTTGAGGTGATGGTCGTGGTAGCCATGCACCGTTGTAGAGATGTCATGCAGGTAGCTAGCGATCACCAGGGCATCCATATCCACCTCGCCGGCAGCCCCATCTTCTTGCGCCTCTAGCTCCAGGGCGAGCATCTTACTATTCGCCACCACAGCACTGATATAGCGAAATCCTTCTTTGCCCAGCGTTTCCTCAGCGTGCTGGGCGACCGCCTGCACAACTTCTATCTCCATTTAGTTCTCTGCCTGCTTCCCACTAATATGATACGCTGAGCAGAGCGCCGCCAGCGCCTCTTTATAAGGAGCGCGCGCGATGCCCTTCTCAGTAATGATCGCGGTCACATACGTATGCGGTGTAACATCAAAGGCCGGATTTGCCGCATGCACGCCCTCCGGGGCAATAGCCATGCCGCGTACACCTGTCACCTCATCGGGATGACGTTGCTCGATGGGAATATACTCGCCCGTGGAGAGCGCCAGGTCGATGGTAGAGCATGGAGCCACAACATAGAACGGAATATGGTGGGCATGCGCCAGGACCGCGACACTGTACGTCCCGATCTTGTTGGCCACATCACCATTAGCGGCCACGCGATCGGCCCCAACAAAAACAGCTTTGATCCCGCCATGGTGCATGAAGTGTCCCGCCATATTGTCCGTGATCAGCGTCAGCGGCACGCCTTCCTGCTGGAGTTCCCAGGCGGTCAGGCGGGCACCCTGGAACACCGGGCGGGTCTCATCGACAAAGACATGGATGCGCTTGCCGGCGCGGTGCGCCACGTACATTGGCGCCAGGGCCGTGCCCAGGCCAGCGGTGGCCAGCGCCCCGGCATTGCAATGCGTCAGCAGCACATCCCCATCGGCGATGAGGTCGGCCCCGTATCTACCCATGCGCATGCATGCATCAAAGTCTTCAGCGGCAATAGTCTGGGCCTCTTCTTGCACGAGTTGGGCCAGGCGGCGTGGAGAACACTCTTCAGCACTGGCACGTCGTACACACTCCTCGATACGCGCAACTGCCCAGGAGAGATTCACGGCGGTGGGACGCGTCGCGCGCAGGCGCTCCCCAACGGCCCGCAGGTGATCCTGCGCCTCTGTAAGCGTCAGGCTACTACCACGCTCACGCAACAGGCGCGCGCTGGCCAGCGCCATGCCGAATGCCGCAGTCACCCCAATAGCCGGCGCGCCGCGTACTTTTAACGTCGTAATCGCATCGGCGACCTGCTCTTCGTGGGTGAGCCTGAGATAGACCACCTGCTGGGGAAGGAGTGACTGATCAACCAGGTGAACGGCTGCTCCGTGCTCGTCCTCACCCCACCATACGGTACGCACAGGTTGCGGTCGGCCCTCTTCAAGCATAGCCAGCGCTCTCCTTACATAATAGATAAACTCTCTTCCCTGGTGTGTATGGTACCATACCAGAACCTATTCAGCAAAGGAACAGGACTGTTTGGGCAGGGCGCTACCCAGGTCATAGCGAGCGCGCCTCCGGTGACCCGAACAGCGATATACTCCCCCAAATAGTACTAACCTGACAGCGACTAATTTCAGGGTTTGGGCCAAATATGCTACCATGATATGCAGCACACAAGTGGCAACATACCTATTTCACTATGTTACTACAGGTGCAGGTTGTCCGTTCCACTAACAGAAGGATGAAGCCTTTCCGCACCCGCAGGGAGCAACTGCGCGGCTCGGAGATGCGTAGCTATCGCTTGATGGAACGGACAGGTTGATAGCTATAGCCATCGAAGGGATCTAGCGCATGGCAAGGGCGGAAACCACGGAAAGTACCTGGTCCTTTGACCAGATTTACGACGAATACAAGACACCTATTTACAATTACGTCTATCACCTGGTGGGGGACCGCGAACAGGCTGATGATCTGACGCAGGACACCTTCTTGAAGGCGTTCCGCGCGCTCCCCAAGATGGACGCGAACTTGAAACTGTCTGCATGGCTCTATCGCATTGCCACCAACACAGCGTATGATGCGCTACGGCGCCGCAAGTTGATTGCCTGGCTGCCCTGGCAAGACCTCGATCATGAGCCGGCCGACGCCGAGAGCGCGGACCCGCAAGAAGTGTATGGCACGACAGAACTCGTGCGCGCCGCCCTCCGGCGCATGCCCCAGCAATACCGGGCTGCGCTGCTGCTCTATACGCAGGAGGGATTCTCTTACAGCGAGATCGCCAGGGCGCTGAATATTGCGGAGAGTGGTGTCAAGATGTATCTATCGCGTGCGCGCCAATCCTTTCGGGAGCATTATAAGGCACTGGAGCAAGGAGGAGGAGTAAAATGAACTGCGAGCAAGTCGAGGAGCTACTCAGTCCGTACCTTGACAAGGCGCTCGCTGCGGAAGAACACCGCAATACCGCCTCCCATGTACAGAAGTGCCCAGGTTGCAGCGCTCTCCTTGCCGATTATAGCCATTTTGATACCCTCCTCTCTCAGATGCCGCGTGTCAGTCCCAGTCCCGCGCTACGCGAGCGTATCTTTTCTTCGCCGGAGTATCTTGAACTCACCAGATCCGGTTCCATGCAAGACGCAGAGCAGAGCCAGCAACGTTTCTCGCCAGGCACTACCAGTCATGATACGCCCGCTCGTCCCCAACTGGTGGCGATCCCCGGAGGTCGCAGCAGCTCAAGCAGGACCCCCACACGCAGACAGCCAGCAGTGGCGTTCCCAGAGCAACGGTCTCGCGCACCCCGCGGCCTGCGGATTATGCAGGCAATCACCGCCGCAGCCATTCTACTCACCCTCCTGGTGGGGGGGCTGATCGGCCGGAACATCTGGCTGCAACAGGCGAACATGGCAAGCAATGGACAGGCAATTACACCACCCAGCGGCCCGCAGCCAGCGGGACCATTGCCAGCAGGGGCGCGCATTGTCTTTCTACGCGATGGCGCCCTCTGGAGCGTCTCCGATGAGGGAACAACGCCCGCGAACCGCCTCACCCCGGCCGGAGTTGCTGTCGCGCCGACTTGGCTGGTCAGCCCGGCGCTACCGGGTCGCTCCGCCGGCGACAAGGTGGCCTATATCGATCTCCTGCAAGCATACATTCACACTATTCGTAGCGATGGTCAGCTTGATACTCCCGTTCAGCAGCGCCTCCTCAAAGCCGGTATGCAACCAGCGGCGATCTGGGACACGGACACAGGCGCCGCGATCCTTCACAGCCTGGCATGGTCCAGAGACGGCTCTATGCTGGCATTCGTAGCAGACCCAGCCGGCAGCGGTCAGACTGGCCTCTATATCGTCTCCATGGATACCAATAGCGTGCAGCAAGTTCCCCTGCCCACCCAGGGAAGCGCATCTCACCCGGTCTGGTCGCCAGATGGGAATCGGCTGGCATTTGTGCTGACCCAGCGCGGCGGGACGAGCGTCCTGGACTATAACACCGAGAACCATGGTCTGCTGACCATCTCTGATAGAGTGAGCACGCCAGCCAATGCCTCCGACACGGTCCTCATGCTGGACTGGTCGCCCGCCAGCGATACCCCCACGATTACCTGGAGCGTGGGGGTCATCGGACACGTGCATACTATCTGGATGCGCCATGTGGGACCTGGTGGCACGCCGGGCGCGCAGATGCTGGCAAGTGGTGATTACGAGCAGGCTATCTACAGCCGCAGCGGGCATAGTGGGGCAGGGAGCTGGTTGCTTGTCTCATCCAGCGCGGGCCGGCCAGCGGACCTGTGGCGCGTCGATGTCTCCGGCTACCGCGGACGGGTAGCTTTGACCGCGGGCAAACAGGTGAGCCTGGCCCAGTGGTCACCAGACGGCAACCAGGTTGACTACCTGGAAGCGGTATCATCTGGCGTCGGCAGCTTCCATATCATCAATACCACAAACGAGAGCGATAAGCTTATCGCCACTGGAGTCGCCATCGATCCCGCTCCTACCTGGTCGCCAGATAGCCGGGGAGTCGCCTACAGCACAGGCACACAGATCAGCGTGTTCAAGACGCTGGAGGGCAAGAAGACCACTCTGCGACTGCGAGGCTCGGTCTCTGCCTTCGCCTGGTCTGCCACGACGCCACACCAGTTGATCGTGGCCCTGAGCGATGGGCAGCCGGGCATCTACCTGGTGAATACGCAGCGCGGTAGCCTGATGCAGATCGATAAACAGGGAACGAGCGGCCCCGTTTTCTGGACAGAGATTCCCTAAACCACAGCCAGGACAAAGCAGAGGG
>JALYTT010000733.1 GCA_030854145.1 Chloroflexota bacterium
ATTATGATCTCATCGGCGAACAGGCGGGCTTGTAAACGGCGCCCCTACGCATTACGATTCAGGCTTAGAAGATCGTCTGGCCCGTTTCGGTATCAAACAGATGAATCTGGTTGTTATCGACGTGCAACTGGATGACTTGCTCTGGCTTCGGATGTGAGCGCGGATCGAGGCGGGCAATGATAGACTGCTTATTCTCCTCGTCAGTGGTAGCGACAATGGCAGTAGCAGTAGCGGTGCTAGTGGCAGTAGCGGTGCTAGTGGCAGGAACCATGTCAGTCTCTTTGCCATTCCCGGCCGCCAGGTACACTAGCAGCTCGTTGCCCAGATGCTCAACAACCTCGACCGGGGCCTGGATACTGGATTTCCCGTTGAGACCGGGCGATGCAAACTCCATATCGCTCAGGTGCTCCGGGCGAATACCCAGGATCAGGCTCTTATCTGCCACCTGCATGGCCTTGTCAGCAAGTTGCTGCGGAACTTCGATCTGCCCCAGGCCTTCAATCACAACCAGCGGGGCGCCGCCCTCGCTGGTGACCCTCACATTATGGAAGAAGTTCATGGCCGGAGAGCCGATGAAGCCTGCGACGAAGAGGTTGGCGGGGTGATCGTAGAGGTCTTGCGGCGTCCCGATCTGCTGAATAATGCCCGCGTTGAGCACGACGATGCGGTCTCCCATGGTCATGGCCTCTACCTGGTCGTGGGTGACGTAGATCACCGTCGAGTGAACGAGGCGGTGCAGCTTGATGATTTCCGCGCGCATCGCGACACGCAGCTTCGCATCCAGGTTCGACAGCGGCTCATCCATCAACGAAACCTGGGCCTCACGGACAATGGAGCGCCCAAGAGCGACGCGCTGGCGCTGGCCGCCAGAGAGTTCCTTAGGCTTGCGTTTTAGGAGGAGCTGCAAACCCAGGATCTCCGCCGCGTCTTCGACTCGCTTCTTGATATCCGGCTTGGAGACATGGTGCAACTTGAGGCTGAACGCCATATTGTCGAAGACGTTCATGTGGGGATAAAGGGCATAGTTCTGGAATACCATCGCGATGTCGCGGTCCTTGGGATCAACGCCGTTGACGAGGCGGTCCCCGATAGAAATATTCCCCTCATTCGGCTCTTCCAACCCCGCGACCATGCGCAAGAGGGTGCTTTTGCCGCAGCCAGAAGGGCCAACCAGCACCAGGAACTCCTGGTCGTCCACCTCAAGGTTGATATCACGGACAACCTCAACTGTCCCGAAACGCTTGTAGATGTGCTCAAACCGAACACGAGCCATGAAAAAACTCCTTTTGCTCCAGTAACAGGACAGTCTGACCCCTGTTACTCTGACGATAGTAGAGAGCAGTTGCTTGGTGCCCGCGCCGCGACTGGTTCGGTGAGCCAGAAGGGAGTCGGCGGGGCCTCTTCACGTCATACCAGGGCCAGTGTGGCAGTCAATACATGACCATAAGCCAGCCAGCAGACGCTGTAGGTAGTATAGCCTGTGATACGCCACTTGTGCAATACCCTGGGCATGGTGCGCTTTCTGGAATTCTTGCATAGCAAAAAAATTGATAAAAGGCCGTCTGGTCCGTCTATACACAAGGAACTGGCGTATTTATACAAGAAGAAGATGCAGGAACCACTCCCAAAAGTACTATATATCAATAGATATATTGCAGGAACTTTTATGTGAATTTTTCGCAAAACTTTTATCCTTTGTTGGCATACATGCGCCTGGCACGTACAACTTTTGATAGTGCGATGTATTAACATTGATAGAAATATGTGAAAATTACGTGCGATTTTTAAAAAAAGGGCTTTTAACCACTGGACAAGAAGATATGTTTTCGTGCATACTATCAATGTGTGAACAACGTATGTTGTTAACAAGTAGAATACATTGTATTCACATCTCAAACCTAACTGTTACCGTCAAACCGATCAGTTGTAGTTATAAGACTCTCGAGTTGTACGAAGAAGAAGGGAAAGGCAGCTATGCTCAGAGCAGATGAACAACGAAGCGAAGTGGCACGATTATTACATCAGATTGACCAGGAATACGAAGCGGCCCAGCGAGGGATGTCAGGGTTAGCTTATGGGGTATCGCAGCACGAGTTCATTACCGCTCGTATGGAACACGTGGGGCAACTCCATGTTCAACTACAATCCATTGTTGGCGATTGCGCGATCGCAATGATTGCTGACCGGATCAATCATATTATGCGCTAGTAC
>JALYTT010000030.1 GCA_030854145.1 Chloroflexota bacterium
GTCCTGATGGTTCCAGGACGGCGAGGCAAGCCACGCGCTACGGGGTGACCTCCCTACCTGCCTCATCTTCGCACATTAAAGAAGCTCACCCATGTACCGATTAAGGAAGAGTGATAGGTGAATGTTCTCATGTTGCACGAGAAAGAATAGAAGATGAGTAAGTTCAAGACATATATTGCGCGCCCGGCCTTGTTCAGCGCGTACATCCTGGCTCCCCTGGCAGGGGTGATGAGCTTCTATACCTGGCAGGATACCACTGGGAACGGCTATTTGAAGGTGGGAGTCTATGCCGGCAGCGCCATACTCATCGGCGTTGTCTTGCTGCGACAGATCTTTGTGATGCGTGAAGCTGGGGGCTACGCCGGGAGGTTACAGCGTCTGAATACAGAACTTCAGACCATGCATGCTGAATTGAATGAGAAGAACGCGCGCCTTGAGTCTCTCGCCACGACCGATGTCCTGACCGGAGTACTGAACCATCGCTCCCTTGTCTCCACTATCGACCGGGAACTTGAGCGCGCCGAACGCTACCAGCGGCCCTGTTCGCTGTTCTTCCTCGACATCGATCACTTCAAGGCACTTAACGAGGGCCATGGTCACCAGGCCGGCGATACAGTGCTGCGCGAGATCGCCGGCAGCGTGCGCGCTCTGTTGCGTAGCATAGATACGCCTGGCCGTTGGGGGGGTGAAGAATTTGTCGTCATTCTGCCGGAGACCAATGGCGAAGCCGCGCTTATTGTGGCTGAGCGTATCCGGGCTGCGATCTCTATGCACACCTTTCCGGTAAGCAGCGGCGTGCATATGACCTGCTCACTGGGCATAGCCAGCTTCCCCAGTGATGCGCGGGAGCGAGACCGTCTCGTCGAAGTGGCAGACCAGGCGATGTACGCCGCGAAAAGGTTGGGCCGTAACCAGGTGCGCAGGATCACTGATCCCGTCGTCATCGCCCTGGAAACAGAGACGGTCATGGCCAGCTCGCGCGAGGAAATGACGGTCTCTGGCATTGTCGATGCTCTCACAGCTATGGTGGAGGCGCGCGATAACTACACCGGCCGGCATACACGACGCGTGGGCGAACTCACTATTCAGCTTGCCCTGGCGCTCGGCCTCGATGCTTCAGAGACGTACATGATCGGCCTCGCCGGGCGGTTGCACGATATCGGTAAGGTCACAGTACCCGACGCCATTTTGCTCAAGCCGGGTCGCCTGACCGAGGAGGAGTGGGTAATGATGCGCAAGCACGCCGCCGCCGGGGCAGATATCGTCAGCCGGATACCTTCGCTGCGCGCGCTGGCCCCGATCATCCACGCCCATCACGAACACTGGAATGGCGCCGGCTATCCCGCTGGCCTGGTCGCCGAAGCTATCCCGCTGGGCGCGCGCATCATCACCGTCGTCGATTCCTACGAAGCGATTACGACCGACCGCCCCTATCAGAAAGCGCGCGATGCCTCCTGGGCCGTATCTGAACTGCGCCGCTGCGCCGGCTCCCAGTTCGATCCCGACATCGTCGATGCCCTCGAAGGTGTGCTCATAGCGCATAGGACAGAGGCGGAACTCGTAGAGGCGAGCCGCACATAGGGATTCGGCTTGCCGCATCCGTGTGGTTGGCCCATGGGCCTGGTCCGCCGCCTCCCTGGCCGCGCAAGCGAGGCCCCACACGGATGCGGCAAGCCGAATCCCTACGCGACAAGGGGCCGGCGGCTGGTACCAGATACAGCGCTCAATCAAAGCGGATGCGATCGATCGTGTCCCTGCGAGGAACAGCGCTTGGGCGCCTGGCAGCTCCAGAGGCGATGATGAATAAGCCGGTGAACAGGATAGCAACACCTATGACTAATTGATGCAGGATCAGGAGCAGGATACCGCCAGCGACTATCAACGTTCCTAAGTACATGACCAGGCGCCGGGCTGCGCGATCGCTGTCCTTTAAAGCAGCCTGGCGTAGCAGGCAAAACTCGCAGATGTTCTTCCAGCCACGCCGCTTGATGTGCTGGTTGCAGTAGCTATGATGGCATTTCGCGCATTGCGTGATATCTGTGAGGGGTAAGCCGCAGCCGGGATAGTTGCATTCATAGTCTACCATGTTGATCTCTTGCATCACAAAGGCCCTTTCTGATCTCCGGACGCGCCCCGCTTTTATGACGAGGTATCTAACAGGACGGGTAGGAGCGCAATTTATTGCACGTATAAGGTTTCCGATGCATCGTTCTCCTCAACGGATTCGCGCAATACATTGCGCCGGACGCGGTAAATCGGGTCCCTACGTAAGCCCTACAAATTTGGTGGGTACGATGCGGATAGGCTGCGAGTAGGACTTTGCCATAGCTTCGGGCGTCATTCCCAGTTGCTTGATATGTGCGCTGTACTTCTGCTCAAACGTGGATAATGTGACGTTGACATCTGCGCTATCGAGCAGGGTGGCCTGACCCTCGACAACTATGACATCGTCGCCGCCCTGGGTATTGTCCAGCGCGAGCACGACATTGTGGTTCTGCTGGATATTGCGCACCTTCTGCTTGCCTGGCTGACTAAATATGAGGAATGTGTCGCCATCCCATAAAAACCAGACGGCCACAAGGTGCGGCCGCCCATCAGCGCGCACGCTGCCGAGCCAGATGACGATATCAGACCGCAAACGCTCGTCGATGCGCGCGGCCTCCGGTTGGGTTGTGTCTAACTTCATGAATTTTCGCTCCATTTCTTCACGCGGATGTACTTCAATTATATCCCATTCTATGATACAAGGATGCGGTAATTTTTTTATTCCTGGACGCCTGTATTTGCCCTTGACATGATTTTCCGGTCAATGCTACCATAGAACGCGGCATGGACGACGGGCTTCAAGGGCTGAAGGCGTCTCAATCTGGCATATGGAGCAGCATGTATGGCTTCTTCCTCCCTCTTTTGTGACCACTGTGGGGCAGCCAACCGGGGTAGCGCCTCGTTTTGTTTTGTCTGTGGGCAGACGCTGAAACGCCCTTCCGACCGCAGCGCCAGTGGCTCGCTCGCGGCCGACCACATGCTCCAGCAACGTTATCGGGTACTCAGCCAGGTAGGCCGGGGCGGCTTTGGCTCGGTCTACAGGGCAGCGGATACCCAGCTTGGCGGGCGGTTGGTAGCCATCAAAGAGATGAGCCAGGGTGGCCTGAACCCTCACGAGGTCACGGAGGCCACTAACGCATTCAAGAACGAGGCCATCCTGCTGGCCAGCCTCAAGCATCACAACCTGCCCAGCATCCACGAATACTTCAGCGAGGATGGACGCTGGTACCTGGTGATGGATTTCATCGAGGGCCAGACGCTGGAGGACTACCTGCGCGGGATAGCGAACCAGCGCCTGCCCTTTGGCGAGGTGCTGGATAGCGGCATCCAGCTCTGTAACGTGCTTGACTACCTGCACACTCGCCAACCCCCGGTGATCTTCCGCGACCTCAAACCCGCGAATGTTATGCGCACGCCAGATGGACAGCTCTACCTGATCGATTTTGGCATCGCGCGCCACTTCAAACCGGGACAGGCCAGAGATACCACCGCCTTTGGTTCGGCCGGCTATGCCGCGCCTGAGCAGTACGGCAAGGCGCAGACAACCCCCAGGGCCGATATCTACAGTCTGGGCGCCACTCTCTACCAGTCGCTCACCGGTCACGATCCCGCCGACACGCCTTTCCAGTTCGAGCCGCCGCGCACCTATGTAGAGACCGTCCATCCCACCTTTGATGCACTGATTATG
The DNA here is from genome assembly GCA_030854145.1 of Chloroflexota bacterium. Next base: position 3,734 of record JALYTT010000030.1, read on the forward strand.
CGCATGCTGGCGATGGATGTCAGCAAGAGACCTGTAAGTATGGCGGAGATCAAGCGCGAGTTGCAGCAGATCGCCACCGAGTGGTCTACGGGCCGGATACCGCGTGTCCCAGGCTCAAGGATCAAGAGGCCCGTTCAGGCCACCGCTGTCCCTCTGCCCGCACCCAAACCAGCATTCTCCCTGCCCTTTAGCTACAAAGGCCACAACGATGCGGTACGCGCGCTGGCCTGGTCGCCGAATAGCCTCTCCATTGCCTCGGCGGGGCGCGACCAGGCGGTGAGGGTCTGGAACGTGCGCAGCGGCGAGACACACTTGGTCTACCGGGAACATGTGGCTCCCGTGCGTGCCATTGCCTGGTCGCCAGCCGGACCACCAACGTCCGCGCCACGAGAGGCATGCATCGCCTCTGGCAGCGAAGACCGCACGGTGCATATATGGAACGCGAGCAACGGGCAGCACATGCTGACGTATAAGGGTCATACACACTATGTCAACTCGCTGGCCTGGTCGCCCGATGGCAGGCTCGTGGCGTCCGCGAGTATCGATCGCACCGTGCAGGTCTGGGACCCGGCTACCGGGAAGTGCCTGCTGGCCTATGGCGGGCATTCCGAAATGGTCTACGCGGTGGCCTGGTCGCCTGATGGCCAGTATGTCGCCTCCGGTTCGACCGATAAGACGGTGCAGGTCTGGCAGGCATACACGGGCCAGAGAGTGCGCACGTATCGCGGCCACCTTGGCTATGTGCGCACCCTGGCCTGGTCACCGGATAGCACACACATCGTCTCGGCGGGCGAGGAGCGGCTAGCACACGTGTGGTATACCGCTACCGGAGAGTTGCTGCTGTCACACGCTCAGGAGAGCTATGTCCTGGCGTTGGCCTGGTCGCCAGATGGCCAGCATATCGCGTCTGGTTGCGAGGAGGGAGGCGTAGATGTATGGGAGGTCAACAAAGGCCAGACCCTCTATACCTACTCTGGTCACTCGTGGGCCATCTACGCCGTAGCCTGGTCGCCCGACGGCAAGCTGATGGCCTCCGCCGGCGAAGACTGGACGGTGCAGATCTGGGAGCCGCCGGCGCAAGTTGTGGGAGCCGCCCCGATACCCATCGAATGAGGTGTGTCAGAGTAGCATGTTGTGAACAACACCGTCAATCTCCGCCATCACGCGCACTGTCTCCGCCAATGCCGCGACCATGCGTTGATAGTGTGCAAGATCGCCGTGACTCAGTTGCCGTCCTTTGCGGTCCTTGAGCCACTTGTGGCAAATGTGGTACCCACCCAGCTCGAAGTGCCAGACATGTCGCGGCACGGCGGCGAAATATTGTGTCGCGTTGATCCACACACACCCGTGCTGGGCATCGTGTTCGCAGGGCATGTAGCGCACATCCTCGACGATATCTGTACCAGCAACAGGATAGCTGCTGGTGATCGGCGGGTGGGCTTGCAGCAGGTGCAGGCTCACGAGTTTCTCGCCCGCATCACAGAGTTTCTGGAAGAGGGTGGGCTGCGTGGGCAGTAGCAGGCGCGGGAAGTCGATTTTGAGGAACGCGGCATAGCGGCTGCGATAGCCGGGCGCGTGGAGCAGGGCGTAGGCGTAGTTGAAGATATCCTCCGGCCCAAACGTTTCGCGCAGGTCGCCTTTCCCATCGGAGACATACGTCATGTGCAGGCGCGTGGCCAGGTCCGCCACAAACTCCGGGGCAATGTTGGGGTGGCGCTGCCCTCCTGACGCGGCGCACTCAAGCAAGGAGGGATAGAGATACAGGGGGAAGCAGTACGCGCACTCCCTGGTGGCCGTCGAGAGCAGGCACATGTCCGTCAGAGTGTTGGATACAAAGACGTGGCTGAAGGCGTCCCGGCTCAACTGCCTGGTCGTCGCCAGCAGCATACTGCCACTCAGGGCATGGCGCATCACCGGGAAGCGGTGGTCGCCGGCCTCGATGGCCGCCGGCTGATAGGCGATGCAGCGGATATCGAAGGGCCGGTAGGCATAGTCGCGATAGAGGTCGCGGTCGGGATGCGCCAGCAGTTCCCTAGTGAGCAAAGCAGCCTTGTGAGAGGCGCTACCGCGCCTGGCAGGCAATGCCGGTTCGTCGCGCCCATACATCTCTACGAAACCGGCGATCTGCCGGGCCACCTGCGCGTCTGTTTCGCCGACCAGCACCGCGTCCAGATGCGTTTTGATGCCGGTGCTGAACACGGGAAATATGCTCGTCAGGGGTGTCCAGGCCTGCCACTCGGACCGTCGTTCAAATTGCTGCGGCACGAAGAAGTAATGCGCCGCCTGAGGCTCCAGGCGTGTCCATGAGGTGCTGGCGAGATCGGATGCCGCTAGGCGCGCGTATTTGCTGGCACGCGATCCCCACAGATCGGCATGGTAGACCGCTGCCACGCCGGGTGCGTGCTCCGGCTTCCTGACGAAGATGCCGATGGCCACTCCTTGCTGAATATCAAAGATGTTCTCATCCTTCATGAGATCATTCATGTGCCGACGCTCCCTATAGCCGCCGTGGAGGTCGAGGATGTAGATAGCGCTGAAGGTTTCCAGCAGGGATTGGCGCATGCGGCGGTGGGTGATGCCTTCGAGGTAGGTGCGATTGGTGATGAAGGCCAGGATGCCGCTGCCAGCTTGCTGGATGCGCCATTGGCCAAGGCGGATGAACTTGATACAATCATCATCAAGGTTGAGCTTCTGCTCGTGCAGGTCGCGTTTGTAGTCCGCGAGCAGACTCTGTATCCAGGGGTTCTTGTTCAGCATGCCGGAGTTAGCATACGGCGGGTTGCCCAGGACGACCTGCACGCGCGCCTCCTGCTGGCCCGGCTGCGTCGCCTCCAGGGCATTCGTCAAGTAGACGTGCAGTTCGCCTGCATCCGTTCTGAGGTCATAGCCCATCGTCGCCAGCTTTAAGCTCAGGCTGATATGCGCGATCATATAGGGGGTCGGCAGCAGTTCGTATCCGGCCACGCGCGGCAGGAGGGCCTGGAGAGCCTGTCTATTGCGCTGTGGAGGAGGCGCTGAGATGTGATCGATGATACCATGCAGGAACGCGCCTGTGCCCAGCGCCGGGTCAAGCACGTGCAGTTCGTGCGTACCGGCTATGCCCGCAGACAGATCAAAGTCGCGCTTGAGCAAGGCATCGATGCTGCGCACGATGTAGGAGACCACCGGCTCCGGTGTGTAGTAGACGCCGCGTGCCGCGCGCATCTGAGGGTTGTACGCGGTCAGAAAAGCCTCGTAGAAGTAGATGAGTGGTTCCTTTCCGGCCTGATGTGCGCCAGTTGGCAGCCCGGCGCCATCAAGGAGCGCAAGCAGTTCCTCCAGCATACAGGCAATGCGCGCATGCAGGCAGGGAGCCGCGATATACTCCAGCAGGCCGCGCACAAGCGGGTCGGTTGCGGGAATAAGGTCAGCTATACGCGTGCGGTCAGTGTGCGCATTGGTCTCTGTACGCAGGCGAGCAACGAAGAGAATGTAGCAGATGGTTTGCGTACACACATCGGCGAACTCAGTATATGTCAGAGTGGGGAGCAGGCTCGCGCGGGAAGCGCGTAGATACGTGGAGAGGCGGCTGTCCTGCTCGCGCACAAGCAGATCATCAAGGGCCTCGCGCAGCGCGTGGGCGTGAAGCGCTACACGGGTTGCCAGTGTCTTGAGATGCGTGGTTGTTCCCTCTCAACATGACTAAAATAGTATGATACACTTATGGTATCATGAAAGCAAGCGAGCAAGCGAGCATACCCGCCCCAATACCTACGTAGATGAAAATGGGTTGTATAATAGCATACATGTGAAATCAGACCTCATGGTTTGGAGTAATTGAGAAAGGCGCAGGGTAGCGATATGAGCGCGAAGACACCTTCAGGGGGGCAACAACCGCCGGACCCGGAGATGCAGGAATTGCTGGCACGCGTGCAGACGACGGAGCGGCGCAGGCAGGAGCGCTTGCGGTTGAGCACGACGTTTCTGCCCGATACGTTGAGTCTCGGTGAGCGTGTGCTGCCCTACCTGTTCGCGGGGATGGAGGCCTGTTTTATCAATGCACTGCTGGTAGCCGTGGCTGGCTTTAATATTTTTGGGCCGAATATCCCGGTGCTGCCTCTGTGGGCGCCGTTTGTGCTCATGGGCGGTAGCGTTTGGGCCGCACGCTACCTGGAGCGGCGCGACGCGCGCAACACGCCGCCGCTGGATGAATTCGATCGCGTAGGCAGCAACATGCCCGGCACCACGCTGCTGATGGTCCTGCTGGGAGTCGGCGCGCTCTTCCTTATCTGGGTCAGCATTTATGCTCAGACCACCGCGCTCTACAATCCAACCTGGCTGCTGGCGCTGGTGAATGATATCTTGCTGCTCAACTCGCGTTTCTGGCAGGTCCTGCTCATTCTGATGCTGTGTGTCTTTCTGGCGTGGCGCGGCGTGGGCATCTCGCGGCGCGTATTTGAGCCGGGGCATGTCTTTAACCTGCTGCGGGTGGGCATCGGCGTCATGATCGGCATTATCATCCTGCGGGCGGCCCAGGAGAGCAGCGGCGTCACCGTACGTAACGATACCGCCCTGTTCCTGCTCGTGCCGCTTTTCCTCTGCCTCTCGCTGGTAGCCCACGCGCTGGCCCAGGCGACCTTCGTCCGGCACTCGCACCCGACCGGGCTGGAGGGCAGCGTGATGGCCCAGGAGCGTTCCATCTTCAGCATAATGGGTATCATCTGTGTGGCCTTACTTATCATCGTCCTGACAGTGGGCAGCGTTGCCAGCCCGGCCTTTCTGGGGGATATACAACGCGCACTTGCTCCCCTGGGGGCACTCTATGACCTGCTGGTGAGCATTTTCGCGCACATTCTCACCTTCCTGGTAACGCCGATCATAAATGTCCTCCAGAGCCTGCATTTCACAACAGCACCGATAAAGGTCCCGCTTACCCCACGTACACCAGTAGGTGGCCATCATGGACCCAAGACACCGCAGATTGCGATTATAGCCGGATCGATCCTGGCTATTCTGGCGCTGCTGATGATAATAGTCGCGCTAGGCTCCCTGGTGACCTGGACATTGCGCAGGCGACGGACGCGCGTTGTGCGCCGCCGTAACGAGGATGAACTGCACGAGAGCCTGTGGTCGTGGTCCCTGTTCTGGACGCAGGTCAAAGCCTTCCTGCGCGCTCTGCTGGGCCTCCTCCTGCCACACGCCAAAGCTGAAGGCCAGCAAGACGTTGGCCAGCAACCTATCACCGGCGCACCGGCGGCACGCTCTGTACGCGAGATCTATCGCGCCCTGCTGAAGCGCGCCGGCGGCCGGGGGTATCCGCGCAAAAGGGAAGAGACGCCCAACGAGTTCCAGAGGCGCCTGGACGAGCGCACGCTGCTGGCCGCGCCCGAACTGGCTACCATCACCGAAGCCTACACGGTGACGCGCTACGGCGAAGTCGTACCCGACGAGGCGGAGGTCGCCCGTGTGCGTGGCGCCTGGTCCGCGTTGCAGCAACGTTGGGGCGAGAGCTAGTGCTCTGACCATCCTCATGTGGCGGGTGAGACTGATGGGTGAGACGCCCCCATTTCGCGTAGGGATCCGGCTTGCCGCATCCGTGGGGGGCCTCGCTTGCGCGGCCAGAGGGGAGGCCTCCCAGGCCCAAGGGCCAGCCACCGGATGCGGCAAGCCGGATCCCTACGCGAAACGGGGCGATCTCCCCTTCGCGGGCGCCATGTTCCATCTCAGACACTTCTTTTGACCATTTTGATCTCAGGAAGATGCACCCCTGAGGGAAGCTGGAGCGTCTCGGCAGGAGCAACAATGCCGGCCGGAACGAAGCCGAAAGCGCAATAAAAAGCCATCGCCTTCTCATTGTACGATGCGACATTGAGCACGATTTCTTTGCCTGCTCCGAACCACTGAAGCGCGGCTTGCAGGAGGCGCTTCCCCACTCCCTGGCCCTGGTATTCTGGCAGGACGTAGAGGGCCTGAACCAGATGCTCTTGCTGCTCCTGTTTCACCATACAGAAGCCAACGACGGTTTCTCCATCCATGGCTATCCAGGCGTGAAAAGGAGCAGTCGCCACCGATTGTCTCCGTTGTTCTCGCCTGATAGGCGCCTTTTCAGGAGTTTCATAAAACCACGCCTCAATATCTGCTTTCGTAATGCCATACTCTGCGTTGGGATAGGTAGCGATCCATGTATGTCGTTGCACCTCCCTGATCGCCTCAGCATGATCTGGAGTAGCCTCATGTATTACGATAGCCATGTGTTCTTGACCCTTTCATACGTTTACAGCGGGTGAATCTCTCCATTGACGACCTGGTATGTGTGAGATCTAGCCAGGATTTCGGGGGGGAAGCTGGCATAATCGGTGGTTGTCAGCAGCACCTGTTCGTGCTGGAGCACGGCTTGCAGCAGGTGTGCGCGGCGGGGGATATCGAGTTCGCTGAACACATCATCGAGCAGCAGGACTGGTTCATCGCCGGTGGCGGCGCGCATATAGGCCAGTTCCGCCAGCTTGGTAGAGAGGGCGACCGTGCGTTGCTGGCCACGCGAGCCGTAGGTAATCATACTCATGCCGTTCACCAGGAAATCCAGGTCATCGCGGTGCGGTCCCAGGAGGCAAACGCCCTGCTGGATCTCCTTGCGTCGCGCGTCACGCAACTGCTGGCGGTAATGCGGCTGGGCCTCCGCCTGCGACCAGCCAGGATCGACCTTGAACGTCGGCCGGTAGACAACCTGGAGCTGCTCGCGCCCGCCGCTGATCTCCTCTTGCAAGGGTTGCGCCAGGTCATTGAGGGCGCCAATCAAACGCTGGCGTTCAAAGAGCAGCAGGCTAGCGAGTGTTGTCAGACGCTCATCTAAATAATCGAGCTGGCGTGGGTCCTCCTGGTAGTCACGGATACGCTTGAGCAGGGCGGCGCGTTGCGTAATAATCTTGCGATATTGTTGCAGCGCCTGACAGTAGCGGGGCTGCACCTGGCAGAGGCAGCGATCGAGGAAGCGGCGGCGTTCGTCGGGCGAGCCATCGACAAGGTGCAGATCCGCCGGGGCGAAGAGCACATTGGTCACCTGGCCAATCAGGTCGAGGGAGCGCTTGGGGACATGATTGATCTTGATGCGTTTGCGCTGCGCGCTGAGTGGGATCTCGATGCGCCTGCCAGGCTCGGTGCTTCGACCCATATCGGGGGGCGTTGGATCAAAGACCACCAGCTCGACCTCCACCTGATCCTGGCGGCGCTGGGCCGCGGCCTCGATGCGCGCCAGGTGATCGTGCGCGTACCAGTTCACCACCTCGCGGTCAGCCGAGGCATGAAAAGATGTGCTGGTAGAGATCATCGCCACGGCCTCAAGCAGGTTCGTCTTGCCCTGCGCGTTCTCGCCAGAGAAAAGGGAAAAACCGGGACCGAGCGTGAGTTCAAGGTGTCTATAGTTGCGAAAGTCGGTCAGCGCGAGGTGCGAAAGGTACATTCAGGCGTCCGTTTACGTAAGGTGTAGACGGGCACACATGAAGCATCATGCGTGCCCGGTGCGCTAGCTGGCTAGCGGTTCGCGTGCATCGGCATAATCACGTAGGTATAATCGGAAGAGCCAACGGGCTTCACCACGCCGGGCTTGGTAGCGGAGTTGACTTCAATGGCCACCTCTGGCGTATCGATCACACTCAGCACGTCGGCCAGGTACTCGACATTGAAGATAATCTGCACCTCCGGCCCATCCACCGCCGCGTTGAGCGTGCTGGTATTATCGCCAAGGTCCTCGGCGGTGGCCTCAATCGTCACCGTGCCGGGTTCCAGGTCGCTGTTGCCAGGCGCGATCTTGACGCGGGCGATATTGGAGCTACTGCGCGCGAACAGGGCCGCCGACTTCACGCGCTCGGCCAGCGTTTTGGTCTCGACGACCGCCCGCGTGCTGTGCTCTTTGGGAATAATCGCGTGGTAGTTGGGGAACGTGCCGTCGATCAGGCGCGAGACCAGGTCGATCTGCTCGGTATGGAACAGCACCTGGCTACGGTTGGGCGTCACGATCATGTGGACCGGGCCTTCGGAGGGCAGGATGCGTGCCAGCTCGGTCAGGGTGCGGGCCGGGATCAGGATATCCGGGTGATTCTGATCTTCACCGGGCAGGGCTGCGACGCGTACCGCCAGGCGGAAGGCGTCGGCGGCGGCGAAGGTGATCTTCTCGCCCTGCACCTGCACCTGCACGCCGGTAAAGACGGGGCGCGACTCATCCTTGGCAGCGGCGAAGGCTACTTCCGCGATCATCTCCTTGAGCAGGGCCGCGTCCAGCAGTACCGGCGTCTCGCTGCCCTCGGCGCTGGGGATCAGCGGGAACTCGGAGGCGTCCATACCCTTGATGTTGGTATTGATATCCAGGCATCTGATATTGATGGTATGCGAGTCGTTGGGGACGCTGATGTCCACGGAGCCCTGGGGTAGAGCGCCGACAGACTGCGTCACGAAACTCGCGGGAATCGTCGTGGTTCCCTCTTCATGCACTTCCGCGTCCACCCAGCAATTGATGCCGATCTCCAGGTTCGTGGCGGACAGCTTCAAGCGCCCATGATCGGTGGCCAGTAAAATATTGGCAAGGATGGGGAGCGTGCTGCGATTTGAGACGGCGTGGCTCACAGCCGAAAGTCCCCGGCTCAGGTCTTGCTGCTTACATGTAATTTTCACGGATTTCCTCCAGGCACAACCAGAACACACTGCAAAGTTCCTGGCTAGTATACCTGATTCCTGGCAAGAGAACAAGGTATTACGAATCCCTACGCGGATGGGGGCATCCCTGGGGTCTATCCGCGCGCCCCTCGCGGTATCGGAGCACGCCCTGCCGGCTGGGAGGGACGCGGCCCCACCTGCATCTCTGGAATGGGCCGGGTGATCTCCCCATCCACAGGCAGCAGGATCTCCTCGCCGTGATGCCGTACTGTTAACGGTGCGCCGTCGAGCAGGCAGTACGTCGCTTCCGTCGCCTTCACCTCAACACGCAGGCTGCTACCGCGGAACATGAGGTGGAAGGCGATCCGCCCCAGCGCGCCGGGCAGGCGCGGCGCGAAGGAGAGCGCGCCGTTTTGCACGCGCATGCCACCGAACCCGGCGACCAATGCCGTCCAGGCCCCCGCCAGTGAGGCCATGTGAACCCCGTCCCGCACGTTATGCTCCAGATCGTTGAGATCCATAAGGGCGGCCTCACCGAGATAGTCGTAGGCGAGGTCGAGTTGACCTACCTCGGCGGCAAGCACAGCCTGCGTGGATGCCGACAGCGAGGAGTCACGCACGGTCAACTGCTCGTAGTACGCGAAATTGCGCGCCTTCTGCTCGGCCGTGAAGGCGTCACCGCGCAAGTGCATCGCCAGCACAAGGTCAGCCTGCTTAAGGACCTGCTTGCGATAGAGGTCAAAGTACGGGAAATGCAGGAGCAGGGGGTACTTCTCCGGCGGGGTGTCTGCGAAGTTCCATACCTCGTGTTCAGTAAAGGCATCGGCCTGCGGGTTCACCCCAAGTCGCTCATCGTACGGAATGCACATCTTCTCAGCCGCCTCGCGCCAGCTCGCAACCTCATCGGCGTCCACTCCAAGAAGGCGGGCCTTATCGGGAAGGCGCAGCGCCGCCTCTGCCGCCCAGCGCAGGTTGTGCTGGGCCATGAGGTTCGTGTAGACGTTGTTATCAGCGATGGCACCGTACTCATCGGGTCCAGTGACACCATCGATGCGGAACTGGTCGGTGGTGGTGTTGAGGTACCCGAGGGAACACCACATCCGCGCCGTCTCGACGAGCAGCTCAAGGCCCACCTCCTCCTCGAATGCGCTATCGCCAGTCACCTCAAGGTAGTTGGCCACGGCGTAGGCGATGTCCGCATTGATGTGAAACGCGGCGGTGCCCGCAGGCCAGTAGCCCGAACACTCTGTCCCCATGATAGTACGCCAGGGGAAGACGGCACCGCGCAGCCCAAGCTGCCGCGCATGCTCCCTCGCCTGATCAAGAATTGTGTAGCGCCAGCGCAACGCGTTGGCTGTGGCGGAAGGCATAGTCAGCGTCAGCACCGGCAGCACGAAGGTCTCCGTGTCCCAGAAGGCATGACCGTCATAACCGGGACCCGTCAGCCCCTTCGCCGGGATGGGACGCTGCTCCGCGCGTGAGCCTGCCTGCAGAACGTGGAAGAGGGCGAAACGCACCGACTGTTGGATCGCCGGATCGCCCTCGACCTCGACGTTTGCCCGCGTCCAGAAGTCGTCCAGGTAGGCCCGCTGCTCAGCAAGCAAACCATCCCAGCCGGTTGAGCGCGCGGCGGAGAGCGCGGCCACGACCTGATCGTGGATGGCCGGGCGCGAACGCGCGCGCGACCAGCCGTAAGCCATGAGTTTGACGATTCGTAGCCGCTCGCCTGGCTTCAGTCGTGTGGTGATGGAGACGCGCACGACATCGGGGTAGCTTTCAGACTCGACGACCAGGTCGGCTGGCCCCTCAATGTGGTGGTCCATCGCGGCCCCGACGCGCAAGCCGCTGACCTTCGTGCGATGGAGCAAAAGCCCGATGGTGCCCTGAGCCTGGTGCTCCTCGCTTTCAAGCGCGGACGCCAGCGCGGCGCCCACGCGTGGGTCTTTGCCCTGGTCCGGAAGCGCCTCGTTGGCGACCAACTCCGACTGCACAACGATACGTGCAGGGGCATCAAGGACCTCGACTTCATAGCTGATGGCGGCTATGGCCCGCTGGGTGAACGAGACCATCCGCACAGTTGAGACCTTGACCGTGCGCCCGGCTGGGGAGGTCCAGCGAACGTTGCGGCGCAGCACCCCATCGCGCAGGTCGAGTTCCCGCTCGTGGTCCTGGACGTGGCCATAGCGAATGTCGAAAGGTTCGTCATCGACGAGGAGGCGGATGAGTTTACCGTTAGTGATATTGATGATGGTCTGCCCGGATTCAGGGTAGGCGTAGCCACCCTCGGCATAGGGTAGAGGGCGCAATTCGTAGAGGGAGTTCAGGTAGGTGCCCGGAAGGCCGTGCGGCTCCCCCTCATCAAGGTTGCCCCGCAGTCCAATGTGTCCATTGGAGAGCGCAAATACAGACTCGCTCTGCGCCAGGGTATCGAGGTGGAGTTCCGTCTCGCGGACGCTCCACTCCTCGACCGTAAAGGCTGAATGTTCGATCATCGCTGCTCCCTCAGTTCGATTATGGGTGACTTCATTGAAGATAACTTTTGATCGTCTTCGGTTATATGTTGGGAAAATTCATTGAGATCGATGCGTTGCAAGGGCAGAAGTATTTCCATCCACTCATCTCCTTAAAAAAGGTGTGTTGAAAAGCGCAACAAGCTGGCGTCCACTTTAGTACACGGTGGACAAGCAGTGGATGTAACAGAAGAACAGCTCTGTGGAGCAGGCATCTATCTCTTTTCGCTCGCCTGTGTCATAGGGCTTTTTTGTATCAAGATAATTTCAGTTGCGTCATTGCTTCGCTAGTTTAAAATGAGCGTTTTTCGGAAGGGAGAGTATCTTCTCCGAAACTCTGCTGGTATTCTTCACTATCGATAAGGTCAGCAATAAAGACATTGCTTCCTCTCGACTTGATCTTATGCGTTTGAAACCCATGCATTTTTGCATCAACTCTTCTTCCCAAAAATGTTGCATATACATGCTCTATTGTTTCTTCAACCTTTTTCAGATGAATGAAGCGCTCTTTATACCTTCGAGAGAGTCCGAGAATCTTCACGATGCTTCGGATGCTCATTTCGCCTCGACAAAGTAATGCGCCATATGTGATAAGAATTTTTGTATCTACCCTTTGATGAAGTATCTGGTCAAATATGCGCTCAATAAGCCCAGGAACTACATTAATATCCCAGTGTTTAGGATTACTATCCAGTAAGGGGAAAAATACAAAGTAGGAGTGAAGCTCATGTATATCTTTTGTAAATTCAATGCCTGAATGGACCGAACTTTCTCGATTGGCAAAGATATCGAGTTCGTATTTGTTTACCCTCAGGCGCAACATTCCATCAAGAAGCTCCCATGAACCTTGCCACTGGTTTCCTGGGTCAGAAAGTGAACGCTCTCTAAAAGTTCCACCAGAGACAAAGTGAATGATGAAGGTATGTTCGGGATTACTGGTTTTTATCCATGTCTGGCCGATAATCTCATTGCTTGAAAAATCTCTTTTTGTACTAAACCAGGCTTCGTATGTTCCGTCAAGTGAGAAAGCAGAGGAAGCAATCCAAAGAGGAGAGGCTCGACCATCCTGCATCTCATATTTAAAAAGAGCGATATTCCGAGGCTGCTGACGAGTTATCAGTTCTCCAATTACATTTTTAATCCCCTTAGTCACATTTAAAAAGGCTTCATCTGGATCTCTCCAGGCAGTGATAGGAAGCGCGTTTCCTGGCAAAGCCTGGAGAGTGCCGAAAGGCGCTTCTCGCCAGTCAGTAGCGCGGAGAAGGATAGGAATAACACGAGCCTCTCCAAGAGCATAGCGTTCCAGCGCTCGTTTCACTTCATCACTAAAACAGAAGTCTGAAACCATGAAGTCGGGACTGATAAGCAGAAGAACGATGTGAGCGGCATTCATATGCTGATTAGTCACCTCTCGCCAATCTGCTCCGGCGCTAATATTTTGATCATGCCACAAGCTGATTATGTCCAGATGTTTTAACACGCTGAGTTGGCTTTCTAGCTTCCGCCTGAAGTCCTCGTCTGCTCGTGCATAGCAAAAGAAAATCTCGATTTTTTCTGCCATGATCCACCTCTACAGTTATTTATTGCTTCTCTAACAATCTTCCTTAAGTAGACCAGGCCAGGTTCCCCTGTGCAACTATCTGCTCAGCCACTTCTTCATAGTAATCATCGTAGTTCCCATCACGGTCAAACTGCTGCTCTAGTTCATCTAGATTCAAAGTTTTCAGCTCTTCAGTGTAAAATCCCATCTATTTGCTCCCTCTTATACTCCTCCTTTTTCCAGGCAAGCTTCAATAAAGGACCGGTTCTCATCTTTTTCAAACGTGAATCCTTCTCGCATCCATTTTTTCTCTTCCATTATATCAAAATGAACAATAGACCTCATAGCTTTATAAGCTGCTTCCCTCACATATTCCACTTCTTTTTCATTTTTTACAACAGTTGCTAAGATAAAGAGTGTTTCTCTATCACCCGAATCCCTTTTAAGCACCCCAAGGACAAAAGCTCCTTCCGCGCGACAACTAGCATCTGGATCATGTTCTAAGAAAGCGCAGGCTTTTTCCCAATAGACATGGAGGTACCAATAGATTGTAAGAACTTTTAGGGCAGTTTCGCGAATTTCAGGGTCAGGGTCAGTTAACAAACCTTCAACATCAGCACGTGCCTCCAGGTAATCTGCTTTTCCGAAAGTCATAAGCGCTGAGGGTATCTCTATTTTGGCTAGATTTCCTTGCCGTAATAGTTCAAGATACCTCTTCGCTTCACTTTTCTTTTGGTTGCTATCGGCCATGACCGCAGTCTCCTCTCATAGTTTTTACTTTCCTGCGCCTGCATTAGCACAACCAGATTGTTCTAATAAAACCTGCCAGAATGGACCTCTTGCCTGATCTTTCCATTGATTTTTATTGCGGTTACAGCTTCTGTCAATCACTTCATTGACATAGCTAAGGGTAGCCTGAATTGCTGCTTGCAAAGGTTCAGGTGCATTAGGGTTGCTTTTCAAGAATTTTTGCAAGCCATCATATGCATTGCTTACTTTATCCCAATGAATCCAGTCCCGCCCTCCTTTCGTTACTTTCATACCGCATCCGTCTTTCCAGGCTCCTTGCAAGTCGTCTGGCTCTAGCTGGGTTACTATTTTATTCCAAACTCCTGCATATGCAGCATCGAAATAGCCTTTCTGAGATAAGCACAAAATCATGGCACGTGTTACAGCAATAGATGCTCCTGTAGTCCCAATCAGACCAATGAGGTACTTTAGCCAGGCTTCTGGAACAGTGATACCATGATCATTAAGCCATTTTTGAAGATCTTTTAACAATTTTGCCTGCTCAGGGTTTAGTGCAGGATTATTATACATTTGTACTACAGTAACTCCACCTACTGTGTTTTTTGTGGTAGTAGACGTACCGGTAGTAGTGGATAGATTCCATGGATGACTGATGGCGTAAATCAGCAACGTACCAAGCAACCAGAGCAGTGCATCAGTACCAAGCAGCGTCAACAGAATCTCTATTTCGGCGGCGACCATCCCTGCATCCAGCAGCGCTTCGCCCCCCACAATCAGGATATCCCCCGGACCTATGAGCAGACCGAATAGCGCTATCACGCCCTCGACGATCAGCAACAGGACATCGAGCACCACCATGCCTGCCGCCAGCACGCCTATGCCCTCCAATATCTGGATGAAGGTCCGGTTGAGGCTCGCCTGCTGTCCATTGTGCTCGATCTGGTCGCCCAACTGGCTGAGAAATGGCGCGATCTCTCCAAAGGACACCAGCATCGCGTCGGGACTGGCCCCCTGCCAGGCCCCCGCGCCGGTCGTTCCCGTGGTCAACGCCGTCAGCCGGCTGTGCATGGTATTCAGGGTCGTCTGATGCACCGCCGCCACCTGATCTCCGCGCGTGATTTGCGCGGTGAGGGTCCCGATAATCGGAGCGACTGCCTGCGTGAGCACTTGCGTACAAAAGCTCTGTAAGCCCTGGCTCAACACCCCGGCTGCCACTTCGCTCAGCACCGGTCCCACATCCCCTCCCAGGCTCGCCGCGCGCGCCGCCAGTGCTGAGATCACAGACACCGGGTCCTCCCCCAGTTCGAGAAGCCAGCGCACAAAGGCTGCCATGTCGCCAAAACTACCAATCCCCAGTGATGCCAGGTCACCCATAGCGTGACCGACCAGAGACTCCACATCCTTGCCCACCTGCTCCACGCCATTGATCACCGCAGAAAAGCCATGCTCTACATCACCTATCAGACTCATAGGATCAAGAATCCTTTCTCTTGATGAAGATATCCTGCTGCGTGCCCTATAGAGACATCTGCTCAAAGCCGCTCGCGCTCTCGGCATCGGTAGTTCGCATCCCCTGGCTTGCGGCATCAATCTGTTCGGCCAACGCGTGCAATGCCTGGTAACAGTTGTAGTATTGCTGGTGATAGTTCTCTACGCGGCTACTCAACTCCTGCACCCGGCCACCCGCATTGGGGATCACCCTGGCGACCGCCTGCAACAGGGCGTGGTAGGAATCCGCGTTGTTCATAAACAGGGCCGTATGCTGCGTCCATTGCTCGTCCAGGAGAGAACAGAGACTGCGAGAGGTGCTTGACATGTGATCGGTGGGATACATGATGCTATCGGCCATACGATGCTCCTTTTTCTAGAGGTTGGACAGTAGTTTCAGATCTCATAATTCAGGTCTCATAAAAAGCAGAGGTCGGTAGCTCCTTCTTTGCTCAAAGCCGAACTAAGCTACCAGAGATAATGCGCTTGCTGGAATCGTTACAACTGTTTTTCTACTTTAAAGTACTGCTATAAAGCATAGTCTATTGACATACATATGTCAATGAAGCAAAAAAAACACAAAAAAGCTGTGATATAATGGTCCCACTATGCAGAACCTGTGGGCCGATCTTGATAATGGGCAAACACCGCCAGCACCTGGGGGACATGGGCGCGCGCGGCATCTCACGGAGCCGGTTATTCTGTCCTCTCTACGCGACTGGCTGTTGCATGATTACGTGGCCAGCTATTGCCGCTCGTTGACCGCCAGTCCTCTCTACCGGCGCTGTTACTGGGTTGATGCGCTGGGCAGCGGGGCAAAGGCGCAGAGTGACACGGATGCAGTGGCCCCATCTGCTGCAATGCAAGGTGTCGCTAAAAAGGGTCGCAAGAGGGAGGCGCCGCCAGTTCCGGCTGCGCTGCGCCCGCTCACCGCACTGGGACAAACGCTCGCGCAGGAGGGCCGGTCGATTACACTGTATGGTATCGTGCTGGAGGCGGGCAGCAGCAGGCGCAAAGAGGCCAGGACGCCGAAAGAGGGTCTGGCTATCTCCAGGGAGGGCGGTGTTGTGCGCGCGAGCTGGTTGGAAGCCGGTCCGCTGCTCTTGCAGGCTCTCGACCAGGCGCCGGCTATCTTCTTGCTCAATCCCTTCGGGCAGAGCCTGTTCACCTACGACGACCTGAACCTGCTCTACCAGCGTATGGCCCCCACCGAGCTGTGCCTGCTCATCCCACACAAACAGGTTGAGGCCCGACTTCTCGCGGCCCAGCACACCCCGGCCGCCACCTCTGAACTGGTGGCCCTGCTGCGCAGCGACCGCTGGAAGGCGCTGATCCCTAAAGATCAAGATGCTCCGGCGCTGACCCAGGCGGTTGATGGCATCATCGATCTCCTGATAGGCTCGATCAGGCGCCAGTTTCTGGCGGTGCAACGCATCCCCATCTCCATGCAGGTGCGTCCCGCCGTCATCGAGACAACGCCTTACTCGCTCGTCTTCGCCACGCGTCGCCAGGATAGCCTGGCAAGCATGAACGACGCGGTCTGTCTCTATCACCGTCGCCTCTACGAGCGCAGCCACCAGGGAGTGCTGGGGGAGGCCTGGTTCGTAACCCAGCAGCAGGAGCGCCTGGCTGAAGCGCTGGAGCAACTGCACCAGCGTGCGCTACATCTTGGACGCACCAGGAACATCCGCCGCTGGCCCGATCTGCGGCAGCAGTTGCTGCTTGCCAACTTTGGCCAATTCACGACCCACGATTATAATGAGGTGATACGCACATTGCTCCGCGCGGGCGAAGTACGCTGCGAGTGGCGGCGCCCGCCCGCCGCCGGAACAGCCATACCGGAAGAGGGCCCTCTTCCAGGCAGTGATGACATACTATTATGGTAATGCATAAGCGGCATAATGTATAAAAAGAGAAGTTACCAGGGGGAAACGCCCGCTATGGGGATGGCAGGCGTTTTGGTAACTCCTCTATGTGTAGAAACGTTACAGAGTAGCGATTCGTAGCACCTATTGGGTACCTATTTGCCGCTGTGTAGGGACGATGGCTTACCTCGCCCGTGGAAGCCCACCGATATGGTTGGCCAGCACGGGCGAGGCAAGCCATCGCCCCTACGCGAGAAGAGAAAGCCCGAGAAGAGAAGGCCTACGAACCGCGATGGTAGGAGCGATTACGGGAAAGACGCTCACGGCCAAAGCATGTTATAATAGGCAGCAATATTATCAGATGGATACACACATTACCCCATATAGAAGAGGGAGCATACGATGCCAAGGAAGAATAAATCAGCCGCTCACCAGAATAACACTCCGGACCCATTTGAGCACCAGCAGATGGAGAGAGATGAATTTTTGAGCGAAGAGGATACCGGAGAGGGCCAGGATGAGATCACGCGCACAGTCGCCGATGAATATATGGAACACGGCGAAGGCCAGCATGAGGCTGGGAAACGCGATGTCGAACTCTATATCCGCACCTATAACACCCTCATGCGCAGTTCGGGCGAAGTCAGCCTGAAAGCCCTGGTTCAGACACACTATAATATCGACTCCAGCCTGCATCCGGAGGCGCGCTCGCCCTACCCCGACATGTCGGCGTTCATTTATAGTGTCCTGCGGCTCCCCGCCTCGATCTTGCATTGCAACCACGTGCTGCTGGGCCAATCCGAAGATGTGTTCCTGAAACAAGGATTTCAGGTTGGTAGCTGGGAGGCGGTGGCAGCGTCTGCGCGCCGCCGCAAGTGGTTCTATGACGGCAAAGAGACGCTCGCCGTCTACGTTGCCAGTGTCAGCGATACCGATGATATCGTGCCCATCCTGGTGGCTTTCCAGATCGAATGGGACAAGATGTACTACCTGCTCAAGGCGGACCCCACCACCATGCAACTGCTGAGCACCCAGATGGAAACAAGTTCGCCGGTGTTCGCCGAGATCATCAAAGTTGTGCGCGACCGCATCCACATCGGGCCTGACGACTGGCGGCGCCTGGAGTTGATCTGGGGAGATCGCCTGCTGGAGAACCTGCTGATCATCGGACGGCATCGCAAGAGCTTCACGCTGCGCATGCTGGGCGGCTCACACGTGGGCTATGTACGGGCCACGCGCAAATGGTGGGCGCCCGTCGAGGACCTGCTGGACCGGCATGATCTGACGAAGCGGCCGGTCTACTTCGTCTCCAGCAACACGCATAGCCTGCTCAATCTCGTATCTGGCTCGATCCTCAGGCGGCAGGACATGTTAACGGAGTTCGCGCTCAGCGGCAAAGACCCCTACCTGGCGACCGAGTGCCGCAAGCTCCAGGAGGGCCAGGTGCCGGGTAACTGGCAAAACTTCCTCTACTTCGCGGCCCGCGAGTGGGCGCATACCCCCGAAGGTGAGGAGTTCGCGCGCAACCGCACGCGCGAGGAGCAGGAGCGTGGCATCTGGCATGTCGGCGCGCGCCACGGCCTGGAGATCGACGCGCAGGTCTTCGAACTCGCCAAATTGCAGCCGACCGATATCGACCCGCGTTGCCGCATGCCCGCGATGGATATGCTGGCCAAAAGCAAGGCCATTATCCTCAACATCGATTACCCGCTGGGCATGGCCGCCTATCGCATGTTGCGCGAGATCATGGAGAACCTGGCGCCGATCCAGGGCATCTATATCCTGGGCAAGGCCGCGACGCTCAATGGCAGCATCGGCGACGTGATGATCTCGAACGTGGTCCTCGACGAGCATAGCCAGAACATCTACTGGCTGGACAACTGCTTCATAGCTCAGGATGTCCAGCCCTACCTGATCTACGGCTCCGTTCTCGATAACCAGAAGGCCGTTTCCGCCAAGGGCACGTTCTTACAGAATCGCCAGTACCTGGACTTCTACTATCGCGCTAACTACACCGTCGTTGAGATGGAGAGCGGCCCCAACCTCAATGCCGTCTACGAAGACCAGTACCTGACGCGCTACCCCATCGGCGAGAATATCAACTTCGCCCGCCTGCCATATGAACTGGGCATCCTGCACTACGCATCGGATACACCCTACACGCGCGGCAAAAACCTGGGCGCCGGCAGCCTCTCCTACTTCGGCATGGACTCGACATACGCGGCTACTGTGGCCATCCTGTACCGCATCTTCGAGCACGAGATCCGCTACATCCAGGAGCGCCAGGCCCGCACAAACGCGGAGCAGCCGCTAGCAGAGACCGCCCTGATAGGGAGCCAGGCAATGGATAGAACTCCCGCCTCGGCCGAAACTGCGCAGCCGGCCCCATCCGCGTAGGGATTCGGCTTGCCGCATCCGCGTGCGGCCTCGCTTGCGCGGCCAGGGAAGAGGCCCTACAGGTACCCCAAAGCATATCTCACACGGATGCGGCAGGTTATGTAGGGGCGCCGCTTCGGCTCCCCTTGCCCGCCGACAAGGCCTGCGCCCGCATCCCTGTAATATAGAAAGGAAAGAATGATCGTGGACATCGGCACATCCGCTGGACTCGCATTGTCTTCTGGCATCAACGCCTACTTCCCATTGCTCTCATTCGCATTATATGTGCATTTTGTGAATCCGCGCAGCCTCAATCCCCAATTCGCGTTCATGACGCAGGGATGGTTCATTGCGCTGCTGATTATTCTGACGCTCGCCGACATGTTTGCCGACAAAATTCCGGTCGTCGACCATGTCTGGGACGCCATCCATACCGTGATCCGGCCCGTCGCCGGGGCCCTGGTGGCCCTCGTCAGTCAGAGCCACACGACAGGGATTGAAGTGCCACTCCTGCTGGTGGGAGGCGCCGTGCTCGCCGGCATGACGCACACCACAAAAGCCACAGTGCGTGTCGCCTCTACCACCTGCACCGCCGGCTTCCTCAACATCTTCCTGAGCATCGGGGAGGATGTGCTGATGGTCATCGGCTCGCTGCTCTCGCTCTTCGCGCCCTATGTCATGCTCGTCGTAGTGATCGTGGCCGTAATCGTCTTCCTGCTCTCGCTGCGACGCATCATCAAGATATTCAATCGGCGCAAGCAGCGGAAGGCCAGCATGCAGGCCCCGCTAAAGATCTAAAGGGCCGGTTGCCCCAATCCGCATGGGGACACGGCATTCATCTGGCCGCGAAGAACACACATGAGAGGTAGGGGCGCCGTTTACCAGCCCGCCTGTTCACCGATGGTATCATGATGTCGCCGAAGAACAGGCGGGCTGGTAAAC
>JALYTT010000373.1 GCA_030854145.1 Chloroflexota bacterium
GGCCTGGTTCCCAATCGGGAACCAGGCCTGCTCGCTTCGTGCGTCCCTGCACAGGAGATACTCGCGCTTAGCACACTTGCGAGAGCTGTGTAAATGTACCCAGGTAGGTATATTTTCCATTGATGGCAATCGAGGGCGACTGGCGCGCGAACCAGGAGAAGAAGGCCTCGTCCTGCAGGTGAGAGCTGCTGAAACCAGTGACCGTGAAGACGACACCAACCAGGGGATCGCCAACCTCAAGGAAGTTGTTACATCCATATTGCTGAGCAATCGGGGAGATCCAGTTGGGCACCGTGTTGTTGGTGAATGGATCGTTCAGCCACTCGGCCAGCTCATGGCTCAGCGCGCTGACATCCTCGCCGAAGCCACCCTCGATACCCGCATCGGCATTAGTGGTCCAGATGTAGGTCTGCGCGGTCTTCTGGGCGGAGGTGGCATTGTGATAGCCGCCGATACAGCAGTTGCTGATGCTGGGAGCGCCGCTTGACAGGTAGACATTGTTGGAGAGGAAGATCGGCAGCATGTTGGAGGTAAAATGCTGCGAAACCAGCAGGGTCTGTATCTGCGGATCAAACCAGTTGATATCAATGATGCCAATAGTCTTGCCGCTCGAAGAATCTTTCGCCGTGGCTCCATCTGCGGCCGGCACCTGGATGGTGATGGCAGGAGCGACGGTGGGGGTGCCCAGGAGCACATGATAGTTAGGACTCGTGGTCGAGACGCTGTTCCAGAACTCCGCGCGCTGAATGGCATCGCCGTACTGCGTGGTACCACTGATAAATGGCGCTGACTGGAAGATGGGCGACTGCGTGGTTCCCGCCACCTTCTGCGTGCCATCGAAAGACGCCCCATTGGAGAACTTCAGGATCAGCGGCACAACAGTGACCGGAATCTTAGAGGTATGTGACCCTTTGGTGGGGTTCGTGCCAACCATCGTATATTTAAACGTCTTGCCCCCGGAGACAAATGACGATGACCAGTGTTTCAAAGAGGTAGAGGCCAGGCTCGCATCAGAAAAATTGTGGTGGAAATGGACAAAACGCGGCGTGCTTTTGCCTTTACCGCCGGCCGCGTGCGTTTGGGTAGCATTCATCACCAATGCGGTACAGACGAGGGCTGCTATTATCACCACGGCAAGAGCAGCAAATAGCCGCGTCAAGAGTTTTTGACGGCTCATGTGAGTCCTTTCTTATCAATACGAATATAGAGGAGGAATTGCTTATAGGAGATACAGAGCAAAGAACATATTGACTCTGGCCCTTCTGGACACCAGCACTTCCTCAGGAAAGGATACAGACTCCGCCTTCAGTATGGCTTCACACACATCTCCTTGAAAGTTCACCAGCAATAAGCTCATTCACACAAATTAATACGCGCAGAAGCAGAATGATACACCTTCAGGAAGAAGGGTCAGATGTACTCTTAGAGAAGACTGCTTGTATGCTTACAGAAGACTTTACCGGCGCCTACTTTCTGCGTTTTGCCATGTCCTCTTCCATCGTACTGGCCGTCACCAGTTCGTACAACAGGGCCTGGCCAGACTTTGGGCGCAAGATGCGGCCCAGGCGCTGAATATATTCGCGCTTGGTGCTATTGCCGCTGACGAGTATGGCGACGCGGCAATCGGGTACATCCACGCCCTCGTTGAGCACGCGACCGCTGACCAGCTTGCTGTACTGCCCTGAGCGGAAGCGGTCGAGGATGGCGCGCCGTTCCTCGGTGGGCGTCTTGTAGGTGATGCTCGGCAGGCAGAAACGGCGGCTGATCTCATCGACCACCTGGTTGTACTCCGAGAAGAGGATCACCAGGTCGGCGGCATGCAGCCCCAGCAGGCGCTCGATCTCGCTATATTTGGCAGGCGCGTTCATGGCGATATGACGCGCCTCGCGCCAGGCCAGCATGGCTTTGCGCGCTTCGGGGTCGCGCGCGCTATGAAAGATCACCTTCTGCTGAAAGTCCTCCGGGGAACGAATGACGATGTGGCGGCGCTGTAGAAACGCGCGATAGATGCGCCTCTGTTCGGCATAGCGCGCCTCATCCTCGCTCGACAGCGCGATATCGACGCGCACCTCTTGATATTGCGCCAGGTAGCGCCCGGCGGTCAGTTCCGCCGGCGAGCGTCGATAGACTTCCGGCCCGATCAGGCGCTCCAGGTCGAGGTGCGTCATATCGCTGCGCTCTGGCGTGGCGCTCAAACCTAAGCGCAGAGGGCTGAAGGCGCGCTCAGCAATCAAGCGATAGGTGGGGGCAGGCAAGTGGTGACATTCGTCGAAAACCAGCAGGCCGAAGCGTTTGAGTTCGCGTGCATGGATAGCCGCGGAGTCATACGTAATAACGGTAATTGGCTTCATCTCTTTCTCGCCGCCGCCATATGTGCCAATATCATCGACGCTCACAGCGAGCACGGAAGCCAGGGCCGCGCGCCACTGTTGGAGGAGATCGAGTGTCGGCACCACGACCAGCGACCACAGCCCCGTCTCGTGGATCGCCATGGCGGCCACCAGGGTTTTGCCGGCTCCCGTGGGCAAGATAACCACGCCGGCGCTCCCCTGGGCCAGCCAGCACCCCAGAGCCTCGTCCTGATACGGTCGCGGCTCCATTTGCAGGTCTGTCGCGAAGGGCAGGGCTGGCCGCTCCTCGAAGGCCACGCTAAACGGCGTACCCTGCGCCCGCAAAGCCTGTTTCACGGCCTGAAAATGCAACGGCTGCGTGCGCAAAAAAGCCGCGCGCTTATCACGTCCCATAGCCGCGGACACATCCGCTGGCAAGTGTGTGCCAAAGAGTGCGCGCAGCAGGTCAGCCGTCGGCAGGCGCAGCAGCTCTTCGTCAGGCATGATAACGAGGTCATGGCCGCGATGATCGATGGTAGTCATAGGGTTATTTCGCTTTTCGTGCTATCAGGGTTCTCATTTTTTAATGATTGGGTTTTCGCTGATCTCTATTGAATGTTCGAAAATATGTTTTGCCTCTGACACATAGAAATCAAAGAGGCCATTTACAGTTGCTCGTTTTAAGACTAGTATAGGCGTATCTTCACCTCTTCCGTATCCGTAACCTTGAACTGTCATTAGTGTATCATCTACGATGTAAATGTTGTAACGAGGTACCATATCGTATGTCTTGATTTCTATCTGCTTGCAGCGTTCAGGGTCTATCTTTTCGATCTGGCTGCGAATTGCCTTCATAATATGGATGTTGAAACTCGTAAGACTCGCTAGCGTTCCTCCAGGGTAACTTTCTTCTTCTTCACGCTCAGCACAGTTTTTACCATTTGGATCTAGGAAACACAATTGAAATACGCATTTTTCTTCAAAAACCGATTTTATCAAATCATCTCTGCTATAATTCATACTTACCGTATTTAGGCTAATCCCTACTGCGATAATTGAATGCGCGTTCTCAAACATGCGAGGATAGGAAAAATCGCGAATGAACTCTGTCCTTGTGCGGTAAATGCGTTGGAGTTCTCCCCAGGTTTCAAAACTCGTTTTCCAGGTTGTGCGGGTCTCTTGATATTGGGCTACATGAGTTTTGCGTATGTAAGGCTGTTCTCGGCTGTTTATAACAATCTCTGCCAATTCTTCTGGCTCTATTTCTAAGAGCTTTGCTAGCCGTGGTATTTCCTGGCTACCAGGGCTTCTTTTCCCTCGTTCCCAGGCAGAAATCGTTTCGAAGGAATAGGACCACTTTTGCGCCATCTTTTCTTGTGTCCAACCCATACTTTTACGATATGTCTTCAGCAGTGTAGGAAAATCCATTGGAGCCTCCTTTACCATCTGTCCAAACTACGTACCCAAATCGTACCATAAACTCTGTACGTTCTCAAGTACGATTTGTACCTGTGTTTCCTTTTGCATCCATGGCAAACTAAGCGTATCAGTCAATTGAATAGTTAGAGTAAGGCAGTTGGAAGATGCTATGAAACTATCTTACATTGAGGTATTTGTTGTCATAGCGTAGAGAAGAAGGAGATTGGATGGATACACCTATAAGTGACGTTGCACAACTCAGGAACCAGATCGAGGCAGAATATATCGCAGCCCGACGCGGGCTGGAGGGCCTGGCGGCGGTCGCCAGGCATGAGTACATCTCGGCGAGGATGGAAAACATGGACCGTTACCACCGACAACTCGTCGGGCTGGTAGGAGAGGAACGGGCCATCCAGATCGTCGCCCAGGTCTTTGGCACGCCATAGGAGGACAGAGATGGAAGCGGGACAACACCCACTGGTAGTGACCACACGGATAGATGAGGAACGCAAGGCGCTCTTTACCACATTTCTAGAACAGCATGGTTGTATAGTGGCAGACCAGGGAGAGTTTCTGCGCGTCCACTTTCCCGAAGGCACGCGTCGGGAAGCAACCCTGAGTGGGCGCGACGAACGGCACAGCATCATTCTGCCCGATGCCACGCACCTGGTCGAAGTCTACATTCGCCAGAGAGAATACACCATCCTGAACATCCCGGCCGGGGAAGCGGGGCGAGAGGCCCTCTAGCTGGACGCCACGCCAACTTCGTCTGATCAGAAATGTAGGGGCGATCCCTTCGGCTCCCCTTGCCCGCCGACAATGCGGTCGCCCAGTTCCAGGGCCGACACATGATTTTGTATCAACCAATGCGCTGGCCTGCGCCCCGCTCGCCTGTTCTCAAACCTGAGCGCCTTCTCCGAGCAAAAAGGCCAGATAGTCTTTCTTCCTCTGCTCCATATCCTCTTCCGGCAAGATGGGAGCTTTGCCTGAGAGGGAGGCCTTGAACTCTTTGACGAGGGCATCGCGCGCCGGCGCCTTGCTGTGGCCCAGGCGCAGTGCTTTGTCTATGGGCAGCGTAATCCCTTCGCGTTTGAGCAGGTAATGGGCAAAGAGCAGTTCGGGCGTTTGCCCTTCCCCCAGGGGGATACCCATCTGCTTGAAGAGTTCATCCGCAATAAGAAGCTGGGCGTGCATGAGAAGGGCCAGCCCTACGGCATCGCCAGGGCGCATATTCAGCGCCTGCTCTTGCACGGCCTCGCCCTTATGCCAGCGCAGTACACAGGAGCAAAGATTATACAGCGGGGGGAGCATAGAGAGATCTTTGATGCGCACCTCTTCCAACGTGGAGTTGAGCAATGTGAGCGTCTCGACCATCACATTGATGGTCTGCGGGCATGGCAAGGTCAGATTGTTCAGCGCAGCAACAATAGACAGGGCTTCGTGGCGCTCAACGCCAAGGACAAGCAGACGTTGGGCTGTTTCATCGACCAGGAAAATGCTGTACAGAAAGGCGCTGCTGATCGTAAAGTTTCTTCTGACACCCTCTACACTTCCAGGGATCATAACAAGCCTCCAGTTCCTACCTCTTTACCGAACGCCGTTCAAGGTTACTTGTACCGCACTTTACCCATATCATACTATATTTATGATCGCGTTCTCGGTAGGGAATGGCGCTGGGCATGCCGCTTGTGAAGCGCCTATCGCTAGCTCGCATCTGCCGATTGATTGGGTACGTGTATGCTAGAGAAGCTGAATGCATACAAGCACATACGAAGGAGCAACGAAGAGCCATGAGTAAGAACCAGTACCGCAAAACCCTCACCTGGGCCTCCGCCATTTTCGGGGCCTTTACCGCCATCTCGGTCATCGGGCCGATCATCCTGGAGCGCATCTGGAAGCGTTCATCGTAGAGCATACCTGAAGAGAGTGGAACGAGCCAGGGAGTGACCTGCTAGCAGGTCTCGCCATACCGGAGATGTGCCTCTGAGAAAGCTAACGCCCCTATGGGTTCGAAGTCACGTAAGGCTTTTAAATAATCTAGCATTTATTTCTGCATCCCTTGACAGAATGCTCCTCTCTGGTACATAAATAGGAAGAGTGCCTGAGATGGAAGCTCCCCATCCGTAAAATGCATGGTGACTTCTATCATCATGTTTTCACTGATGGAATGGGATGCAAGCTGCGTAGAGGATGGACCTCTGACGTAGTTGAGCGCAAAGGAGATATGCATGAAGCTGCCTGCGTTTGTTAGCGACCTATCACTTCCTCCTGTAGAGTATCATCACAAGCTGCGTCAATGGTCCCAGGAGATGCGCGCGTCCTCTCCCATTGTCTGGGATGACGAAAGCGCGAACTGGCTGGTATTTCGCTATGAAGATGTCGCGCGTGTTCAGAGCGACTATGCCAGCTTCTCTTCGGAGGGTACCGTGCCGGGCGGGACCGGAAACACCCTTATTGAGATGGACCCTCCACGTCACAAGCAGATGCGCTCGCTGATTACGCTGGCCTTCTCCGCGCGCACCGTGCTGGAGATGACGCCACAGATAGAGCAGATCGTTGACGATCTTCTGGAACGTGTACGCTCCCGTGGCGAGATGAGCTGGATGGCTGATTTTGCCAATCCCCTGCCCGTGCTGGTCATCTCCAAGATGCTGGGGTTACCGGCCGAGGAATGGCCCAAGTTCAAAAAGTGGACCGATGCGATCATCAATAGCAGCCCTGAAATGCAAGAGGCCGTCCAGGGCCTCAGCCAGCACTTCGCGCAGGCCATTGAGGAGCGCTATCGCAACCCCGGTGGTAGCGACATCTTGAGCCGGCTGATCGCCGCTGAGGTCGATGGCGAACGCTTGAATTATGAGGATATGATGGGCTTCTGCTTCACGCTTCTCATCGCCGGCAATATTACCACCACGAATGTGCTGGGCAATGCCATACTCTGCTTCGATGAGCATCCTGAGGAAGTGGCGCGCCTGCGGCAGCATCCTGAACTGCTTCCAACCGCTGTCGAGGAGGTCATTCGTTATATGGGTCCATTTCGGGCCGGCCCTAATGGCCTGATCGAGGGGCGTGTGGCGAAAACCACCCTCCAGCTCCACGATCAGCTTGTGCGAGAGGGCGAGCATGTACAGGTGAACCGGCTCTCGGCGAATTTCGATGAGCGGCAGTTCCCGGAGCCGGAGCGCTTTGATTGTGGCCGCTCTCCCAATCGTCACCAGTCCTTCGGACACGGGGTGCATTTCTGCATCGGCGCTCCCCTGGCCCGTCTCGAAAGTAAGATTGCGCTTGGGGCATTATTGAACAAGTTTCAGGATGTACACATAGAGCAAGATGAGCCGCTGAAACAGGTACAGAGCATGCTCATCTTCGGCCCCCAGGAAATACCCATGACCTTCCAATCAGTATAAAAGCCAGCGCCCCAACGCGAAACAAGACGGATTTCGTGTAGGG
>JALYTT010000374.1 GCA_030854145.1 Chloroflexota bacterium
CTTGTAAACGGCGCCCCTACGTCAATTTGCCCTTACATCGCATCATACCCTTTGTGGTGTTATCGTTCTTACGCGGATGGGGGCAGGTTATAGATCTTCTCGAACTTGCTGGTCAGGTAGCGCACGAAGTGCGCCGGGTTGGGTATCTCGCCGGTGACCTGCTTGATCAGGTCTTCGGGGAGATAGACGGCGCCGAAGGTATACATGCGCTCTCGCAGCCATGCGAGGAGCGAGGCCGTATCGCCTTTTGCCAGGCGCTCTTCGAGGTCCGGCAGGTCTTTCAGGAGCGCGCGGTAGATCTGCGCGCCGTAGAGGTTGCCCAGCGTATAGGTTGGGAAGTAGCCAAAGCCGCTGGTCCAGTGGACATCCTGCATCACGCCATCGGCATCCGTTGGAAGCTCGATGCCCAGGTATTCGCGGTACTTGGCGTTCCACAGGCCTGGCAGCGTCTCCACGGCGATGTCGCCATTGACGAGCATCTTCTCCAGTTCGTAGCGGATGATAATGTGCAGGTTATAGGTCACCTCGTCGGCCTCAACGCGGATCAGGCTTGGCTCGACCTTGTTGAGGGCGCGGGCGAAGGTCGCGACATCCACGTGCGCGTAGTGTTCAGGGAAGATCGCGCGCAGCAGGGCGAACTGGCTCTGCCAGTAGGCTTCCGAGCGGCCGATGGTATTCTCCCACAGGCGCGACTGCGATTCATGGGCGCCCATGGAGGCGCCGCCGGCGAGTGGCGTGCGCAGCAATGTGGCTGCACTCCCCTGCTCGTAGAGCGCGTGACCGCCTTCGTGAATGCCGGCCATCAGAGATGGCTGGATGAGGTTCTCGAAGACGCGGGTGGTGACGCGCACATCAACAGGGCTGCCAAAGCTTGTCGTGAAGGGATGCGGGGATTGAGCGAGCTGGCCGCGCTGGAAATCGTAGCCCATGCCGCGCAGGATCTTGTCGCAGAGCAGCATTTGTTTGTCGGCCCGGAAGTTCCCCTCCAGGCAGGACGCGTCTATGCTCGTGCCGCTCTCCTGGATACGTTGCAACAGTGTCGCACTGACCTCACGTACCGGGGCGAAGAGCACGTCGACCTTGCTGGCGGTCAGACCAGGCTCGTAGAGGTCCAGCAGCGCATCGTAGCGTGTCTCGACGTAACCGAAGCGGTCAGCGACCTCGCGCTGGAGAGCGATGGTGCGGCTGAGCCAGGGGGCGAAGCTGGCAAAGTCGTTCTGTTCCCTGGCACGCTTCCAGGCCTCAAAGCTGCCCGCGTCGGTGCGCGCCATCTCCTCGACAAGCTGCCGCGGTAGCTTCGTGGCCTGATCGTAGGAGCGGCGCGCCTCGCGCACCAGGCCACGATCAGCATCACTGAAGTCGTCGCGCTCGATCTCCGCTTCCAGGCTGTCCAGCAAGCGCGGCAGTTCCGGCGAGAGCCAGCGCTCGTGCATCACCCCTTGCAGCGTCGCCATTTGCAGGCCGCGCAACTCGCCGGCCGCGGGAGGCAGTGCCGTATTCTGATCCCACGTCGCGAGATCCCCCAGCGCTTTTAGATCAGCTAGTTCATGCATTCGCTCAAGCAACGCACTGATACGTTCATTGCTTTTGGTAAATTCGGGCATTTTTTTCATATCTTGTCGAGAAGTAAGCATAAGAGACTCCTGTTACATAAAATGTGCGTACCCCAGACGACAAGGCACCTGTGTCATCTATGAATGCGCCAGAGCGTTCTTCCATAGTATACCAAGGTAGGGGCGCTGTCCACAAGGGATACGCGCTATGCCAATATGCCTCTATTCCCGCGTCCCTGCACGCCGACCTTGTTACTCTTGCCCAGCGCGTCTCGTTTGAATTGCTACCTGGCCAAAGATCGGGCCAGATCTGTGTGAGACGATCGCCTTGCGTCCTGCTCGATACGACCAGGTAATTGCAAGAGAAAGTTTTTCATGACATCGCAAGCGCTGCTCCTGTTGGGATTGGCCGGTCTGATGCATAGCGCCTGGAACCTGCTGCCCAAGAAGAGCAAGGATAAACAGGTTTTTTTCTGGTTGATGATGTTCGCCGCCCTGTTCTTCTTCCTGCCGCTGTTCTTGTACCTGTATGTGCCCATTCCTGTCATTGGCTGGGGCTATATTGTGCTCTCCGGCCTCCTGGAGGCGTGCTATGTGCTGTTCCTGGGCGCGGCCTACCAGCATGGCGATATCTCGCTGGTCTACCCGATTGCGCGCGGCTCCGCGCCACTCTTCGTGACCCTTATCGCGTTTGTCTTTCCAGGCGAGCGCGCCTCGCCACAGGGCATTGTGGGCATTTGCCTGATTGTGTGTGGCATCTACGTTGTTCACCTGACATCTTTTGCGTGGCGCGAGCTGTCCGCGCCGCTCTTATCGCTGCGCCAGAAGGCCTCGCAACTGGCTCTGCTGGCTGGCCTTTTCATCGCCAGCTACTCTATTGTCGATAAGGTCGGTATTCGTTATGTCAATCCAGTATTGTATATCTACCTGATCTATCTGGTGCTGGTCCTGGTGCTCGCGCCGTTTGTGCTCATCGCCAGGCGTGTCGCCATTGTCTCTGAATTGCGCGAGAGCAAGCTCAAGATCATAGTGGCCTCCATCATGTCCCTGACCACCTACCTGCTGGTGCTCTTCGCTCTGACAGGCAATAAGGTGAGCTACATCGCCTCCGCGCGCGAGGTATCGGTGGTGTTCGCCGCCCTACTGGGCGCCGTTGTGCTGCGCGAGTCCTTCGGCAAGCAGAAGGTTGTCGGCTCGTTGTGTATTTTCGCGGGGATTGTGTGCATTGCTCTGTCGTAGGATATATCCGGCTGATAGTCCTCCTGGCATCCCCCAGGTCCTTGACGGAATGCTTGATTTGGCTTACAATCAGCAGTACTTACTAATCGTTAAGTAAACTTCAGATAGCGTATGAGGGATCGTGGGTGAAGAGAAAAAGGGGCGAGGCCGGCCAGTCGTTAGTAGACGAAGGTGAGACCAGGGAGCAGATCCTGGATGCTGCCCGGCAACTCTTCCTCGCCAGGGGATACAAAGGCGTCTCCATGAAGGACATTGCCGAGGCCGTACAGGTCACATCGGCTGCGCTGTACTATCATTTTCCCGAAGGCAAGCAGGAGTTGTTCTTCAGTGTGATCCAGGCACTGCTCGCAGCATGGGTGCAAGGAGCGTTGTTGGCTACGGCATCTGTACAAGGGCTAGCAGAACGACTGAAGTGGCTGACAGAGTACATGTTCACTCTGCCCATCGACCGCTTCGAGATGCTCATGCGTGATGCGCACGAAAATGTCTTTGATCACGGCGCAAAACGTGAAGACATGGAACAGATCCAGAAGGTTTTTGTGCAGCACGTGATCATCATTTTCCAGGAAGCCATCGATATAGGAGAAATCCCCGGAGATGTTCCCGCGGCAGTGCTGGCGGCGATGTACATGGGGATGAGCATTTCGCTGCTCAGCAGTAAGCACCAGGTGATGGGAGGCATCGAGAACAGAGAGATCATCGATGCAGATGCTCGGCAGTTAGCTGCCTTCATCGTCTCGGTCCTGCTCAAGGGGGTCGCCGATACTACTCCAGGTGCAAGCATAGTGTAGTGTTCTAACGGGTAGAAACAAGTTGAGCCGAAGGGCAGGGATCTGCCAGCTCAACTTATTAAATGGTTAATAAGTTCATGCTTTCTCATTAAAGTCACAAAAAAAGAGGATCAGCAGCCAAAGGCCTGATCACTTGAGGAGTTTGTCATGTCATTTCTTTCGCGATTCAGTCTCAAGAATCGCAGTCTTATCGCGCTGGCCACCGTCGCCATTTTATTGATTGGTGCCTATGTGATTCCCGCGCTTAAACAGGAACTCTTTCCTTCGCTGAGTTTCCCCGCCGTCTCGATCGTCACGGTGGATGCGGGAGCATCACCTACAGTGGTCGAGCACGATGTTACCAGTCCGTTGGAGCAGGGCATTCAAGGGATCGCGGGCATTCAGCAGTACACGTCGTACTCGAACCAGGGTGTGTCCATTATCGTTGTCGAGTACGACTTTGGTACCGACCTGAACCAGGCCAGTCAGACGTTGTCGCAGCATCTCAATCAGGTGCAAGGCAGTCTGCCTTCTGGGGTGACGCCCCAGGTTCAAACCTTCAGTGTGGACTCTTTGCCAGTAATCCAGTTGGCGGTCACCTCGTCTGAGGACCCCATCGCGCTTGCTGCCCAGGTCAAGCATGACGTAGTGCCCGTCCTGCAGGGCATTGACGGCGTTGCCATCGCCACCGTCACCGGCGTAGAGCAGCAGGTCGTCGCCGTGAAGCTGGATCTCAAAAAGGTGCAGGCCGCGGGCCTGACGGTGAGCCAGATCGAAGGGGTGCTGGAGGCCAATAACATCACCATTCCGGCTGGTGAGGTCACCGCTAACGGGCAAACACAGACCATCCAGGTGAGCAATACCTTCAACTCCCTCGATGATCTGAAGAAGCTGGTCGTTGGGGTATCAAGCGGACCGCAGACCACATCCGGATCGCAGACCACGCCTGGATTTCAGGGGCCTCCCACGACTGGCATCCCCACCCGTACACCTGCCCCTGTCAGCAAGCCGGTGCCCGTGACGCTTGGTTCTGTGGCAACGGTCGAGCAGACCCTGGCTCCTTCGACCTCGATTACGCGTACCAACGGCAAGCCGAGTATTGGCATCAACATTACCAAAACGAACGCTGGCAACACGGTCTCCCTTTCTCAGGCCATCCAGGACAAGCTCCCGTCGCTGCAGAATACGCTGGGGCACGGCGCGAAGCTGTTTGTGGTCTATGACCAATCACCATACATCAAAAGTTCGGTAGAAGGCTTGGTGGTGGAGGGCTTAATCGGCGCGGGTTTCGCCGTCCTGGTGATCCTTGTGTTTCTGCTCTCGCTGCGTTCAACCCTGGTCACGGCCATCTCCATTCCTCTTTCTGTAGTGCTCGCTCTCATTGGCCTCTGGCTTGGCAAATTCTCGCTCAACCTGCTGACCCTGGGCGGGCTGACCATTGCCATCGGGCGCGTCGTTGATGATTCGATTGTCGTGCTGGAAAATATCCAGCGTCACTTACGGGAAGATCCCGCCGGCGAGAAGGTCGTGACCATCACGCGCGCGGTCCGCGAGGTAGCCGGCGCGATCACAGCTTCAACCATCACCACCGTTGCCGTCTTTTTGCCTATCGCCTTCACCGGTGGTCTGGTGGGCGAATTGTTCGGCGCTTTCTCCATCACGGTGACCATTGCCTTGCTGGCCTCGCTGTTTGTGGCGCTCACGATTATTCCGGTGCTGGCCTACTGGTCCCTGAAAGCGCCGAAGGCGTCTGTGCAGAAGGCAGGCCAACCGGCGCACGAGAAAATGACGCTCCTGGAAAGAGGCTATGTGCCGGCGGTGCGCTGGGTAACCAGGCATCGCATCGTCAGCATCATCGGCGCCTTGATCATTCTGGCCGGTTCTTTCTCCCTGGTTCCGTTTGTGGGAACCAACTTCTTTAACAATTCCAGCCAGAATACCTTCTCGATCATACAGACGCTGCCGGTGAATACCAGCTTGCAGCAAAGTGCTCAGGCCGCCCAGCAGATCGAAGCTGTGCTCGCAAACGTGCCAGGCATCCAGACGTATCAGGTGACGATTGGCTCCAATGGCTCGCTCGCCAGTTCCTTTAGCGGCGGATCGGGCGGATCAAATAGTGTGAACTACGCTGTGACCACTGATGCGAATGCCGACCAGACGGCGTTGCAACAGACCGTGCAAAATCGTCTCAAAGCGTTGACCGGTGCCGGCACTATTATGGTGAGCACCTCCAGTCAAGGTTTCAATACCTCAGGTCTGGCAGTGAATGTCCAGGCCTCCGACGATCAAACATTGAGGGTGGCGACACAGCAGGTTCTGAACGCCGTCAAACAGACGGCCAATACGACAGATGTCGCCAGCAATCTCGCCAATGCATCGCCGCTGATCAACGTGCAGGTCGATCCTACCCGCGCACTGCTGCACGGTTTGACTGCCGCGCAGGTCGGCCAGGAATTACGCGCGGTCTATACCGGGACGACCGTGACCAAAGTGACGCTCGCCGGGACACAAGAGGATGTGGATATCCAACTCGGCACGCCGGCCACCACCGTGCAGGGCCTGCAGGACCTGCTCATCCCTGGCGCTACCGGTAATGTCCGGCTGGGCGATGTGGCGTCAGTCACCCAGGCCTATGGTCCCCCTCAGATTACGCATCTGAACGGATCTCGCACAGCCACAGTGAGTGCGACCATCACGGGCGCGAATGTAGGCGCGGTCAACACCGATATCCAGAAGCGCCTCAACGCGCTCCACCTGCCGGCCGGCGCCAGCGTGTCCTTGGGTGGGGTGCTCTCCAGCCAGTCGCAGTCCTTCCAGAGCCTGATTCTCGCGCTGATCGTCGCGATTGTGCTGGTCTACCTGGTGATGGTCATGACTTTCCACAGTCTGGTGCAGCCACTTGTGCTGCTGGTTTCGATCCCCTTTGCGGCAACTGGCTCGATTATCCTGTTGCTGGCCACCCATACCTCGTTAGGAGTGCCGGCTTTGATTGGTCTGCTCATGCTCGTGGGCATTGTGGTGACGAACGCTATCGTGTTGCTTGACCTGGTAAACCAGTACCGGGCCAAAGGACTGGACGCGCGCAGTGCGGTCATCGAAGGGGGACGCCGGCGCCTGCGACCCATCTTGATGACCGCCATCGCGACCATTCTGGCGTTGTTGCCCATGGCGGCCGGTTTGAGCAAGTCGGGAGGCTTCATCTCCGGGCCGCTGGCCATTGTGGTGATTGGTGGACTGGCCACCTCAACCGTCCTGACCTTGCTGCTGGTGCCCACCCTCTATGTGATCGTCGAGGACATCAAGACGCACTTCGGCAGGAAACCCACGCCGCCTGTATCGGAGAACGTGGTACAGTCAGAAGCTGAGCGTGGGGAGGAGCAAACCGCGCTCGCCTAGAGACCTGGCTTTGGCTCCTCTTGCTCGCCAGCAATGGCGCATCCGCGCGGACCTCGCGTGGGTGGCCAGAGGGAGGTGGGCCCTGTAGGCGTACACGTACGCTATGGGGTCCGTTGCGTGTCTCCATAAGGGCGACGGCTTTTCGCAGGGGAAGGTTTTGTGGAGCATTTTCCACGGTTCATGTGGGATGGAAGGGGTAGGGGCGCCGTTGACAAGCCCGCCTGT
>JALYTT010000375.1 GCA_030854145.1 Chloroflexota bacterium
CCGGCGCCGCTGCAGGACTGGCCTGCTGCATGGGCGTATAGGTAGGCTGCGGCGCCGGGGGCGCCGGTGCTGGCGGCACATACGGCGGGACATACGAGCGCGACGATGGCGGGGGAGGCGCCCACTGGTGCTGCGCCTGGGGCATGATGCTCACCGGAATCGGCCCTATACGTACGCCGGGCTGCTGCTGGCGCACCAGGCCATCGACAACGTTCAGGACCTGGTTGGCCAGGCTGGCCTGGCGCACCGCTCCCACGCCCGCTGTGATCGCCAGTGGCCAGAGAACCGGCATAGCCACAATGCCAACTGCCCCGACGGCGGCCTTGTCCAGCCACCTTTGATGACCCATCAACGCCATAACGCCGCCGCTGGTGCGCTGGATCGTCACCGACAATGCCGTCTGCATGCCGATGATGGCCTCGAAATCACTGCCCTTCTTCAATTGCACCAGCGTCTGATCGCGGTTGCCGAACTGTTGGACCTGGTATCCCTGGGAGCGGTAGACATTTTCCAGGTCATTGGCGAGCCGCTCGACATCTATTTCCTCAGAATTGTAAAATCGGGCATCCATCAGTCTCTCCTGATAAGGGCGATCCCTAGCTGGCGACCGCCCACTTTACGATTGGGACTCTCGATTGGGACTCCGCGTGGAGTGTGCCTGCGCTATTGATTCGTCGGCTGGCCCGTTGGCTACCCTGCCGGCGCAGGCCCGGTCTGTACATCCGGCTGCTGCTGGCGGATCAAACTATCCACAATGTTCATGACCTGGCCTGCCAGACTGGCCTGGCGAACCGCGCCTATCCCCGCTGTAAAGAAGAGCGGCCACAACACAGGAACCGCCATACCAACAACGCCAACCGCGGCCTTGTCCACCCATTTTTGCTGACCGGTCATCACCAGCACGCCGCCGGCGGTCCGTTGAATGGTCAATGTTAATGCAGCTTGCAGACCCAGGATGGCCTCAAATTCACCACCCTTCTTCAACTGTACCATCTTTTGCTCGGTATTGCCAAATTGCTGCGCCTGGTAGCCCTGCGCGCGAAAAATGTTCTCCATGTCAACCGCGAGCCGCTCAATATCGAGATCAGGGGCATTGTAGAAACGAGCATCCATACATTTTTCCTCCATGTGTTAATTGTGCTAAAATTTTCAAGACATTTTCCAGAAATATGCCGTATAGTGTGTAGACTCATAGTGAACAGGCATATTCCTTCACATGATTATACGCGCAAAGTAGACCAGGGTTAGAAATGTATGGACCGATATCCGTAGGAGCAAGCCATAGCCCTACGGGTTATAATAGGTCTATGTTTGAACCACTGGACGCTGCATCTCTGACGCAGGAGGCGGCAAACGGCGCCGCTTCTCGTAATACGCTGCGCTATATTATTCTGGGCCTGCTGGGAACGCACCCCATGAGCGGCTATGACATTAAGCAGGCATTCGATCGTGCCATCGCCAGCTATTGGAACGCGGGCAACAGCCAGATCTATACCACGCTGAAAAATCTGAGCCAGGCGGGGCTGGTCGAGGCCGAGGTGATCGTGCAGCAGGGCCGCCCCAATCGCAAGGTGTATCATCTGACGGCAACCGGGCAGGCAGAACTGCACCGCTGGCTGCAAGAAGATGTGCCGGAACGCTTCACCAAGGACGATTTTCTGACCAAACTCTTTTTCTGCGGCGAGACCTCCGATGCTATAGCCCTCAAGCACCTGCAGGAACATCGCATCAGCCTGCTGAAGCAGCTTGAGCAGATGGAATGGGCGCGCCAGCAATACGCTACTCGCCCGACGCGTCGCCCGCGCCTGCTCGAATACCAGATGCTGGTGCGCGACTACAAGGAAGCTACCCTGCGCGCCGGCCTGGAAGTGACCGAGCGTGCCATCGCACGTCTGTTAGAGCGAGAGAAACCGTGATCACATTGGACGGCGCCTCCGTAGGGCGTGGCTTGCCACGCCCTACGGAGGCGCGGGAAATTCTGATCACCACCCCTGCTGCCGGTAGATGCGCAGCGTCTGCTGGTCGCCAGGCACGTAGCTGACCATCGAGTAGCCATTGATGCCTGTGAAGACCGTCGTGGCGGTGCGCAGCGCGAGGCGGCCAAGTTCGCTGTGCTGCACATGGAAGACGAACGAGGGCGAGGGCCGACCTCTGGGATAGGAGGCCGAGGCGATGCGGCGAAACTCCGCGATCTCGCGCAGGCGCTTCCAGAGGGCCTTGTACTCCGACAGGTGAGTAATAGTGTTGCTGTTGTACTGGAAGTCACCCACCAGCCGCCGCGCCAGGTTCTCCCAACCATGGATGCGCCGCCGCATCCTGGGATCAAAGACCAGTTCCAGCAAGTGCCATTTCTCACTCGTAGCGAAGTCGCGCTCCACTTCGAACAGCTTGAGCGATGCGCTGTTCCACGAGTGCAGGTACCAGAGCCGGTCGAGTGCGTGCGCAGGGTAAGAGGTGCTCTGGACAAGCAGGATCGCCAGCTCGCCGAGGTCGAGCAGCGTGCTGTCAAGCGGGTCGTTGTCGATAGGCTGGCTCGTCAGGTCGGTGTAGGCATCGTAGAACCGCTGCCGCTCCTCGCCGTGCAGCTCCAGTGCGCGCGCGATGCTCTGCGCGACATGCCGCGAGGGGTTTGTGCGCATGCCCGCCTCCAGGTGATAGATGTAGGTGCGCGAGAGCCGGCTGGCCTGCGCGAGCTGGCCCTGCGACATGCCCCGCTGCTGGCGAAAGTGCGCTATCAGTTGTGGAAAACTGGATTCGCTGTTGCTTATGACCATCATATGCTCCCCGTCGCTCTTCTTGTTAGCTGCCTCTCCATTATGCACTAAAATTTGTTAGCTGGCAACGTGTTCTTATCTATGATCACGGCATATAATTAGAAGGCATGGGGAGTGTCTGTGTTCGTAGAGGGTGGCTTTTTAGCTACCCTGGGCATCATTGCTGATGTTTTCTAGCGAGGAGTGATGACACAATGTCCGATCCATCGGTAATCCACGACTCTCAAGCGGACGAGAAACCCTCTACCGGCTCTACCTCGACAGCGGGTGACCTTCTGGCGGCGCGTCCCTGGCTAGCCCATTACGAGCAGGGCGTTTCGGCCGAGC
Organism: Chloroflexota bacterium; assembly: GCA_030854145.1. Next base: position 3,102 of record JALYTT010000375.1, read on the forward strand.
TTGTGATTCCAGACCAGCCTTTAACGTGGCTGCTCGATCAAACTGTCGCTACGTATCCTGACCAGACAGCGTTTATCTACTACGGTACAAAGATGACGTATGCGCGCTTCTCGGCCCTGGCGAATCGCTTCGCTGCCGAGTTGCAGCGCCTCGGTGTGCGCAAGGGCGACCGGGTGGCAATTGCGCTCCCCAACATTCCCCAATACCCGGTGGCCTTTTATGGCGCGCTGCGCGCCGGGGCGGTCGTTGTCCCGACCAACCCACTCTACACCGAACGCGAAATGCGCCACCAGCTCGCGGACTCCGGCGCGCGTGTTGTCGTGATGCTTGATATGTACTACCCCATCGTGCGCGCCGTCCGCGCCGACACTTCCCTGGAACATATCATCGTCACCAGCCCCGCCGATTTCTTGCCTCCCCTGCTACACACGCTGTACCCGCTCAGCCAGCGACGCGCGAAGCTGCCGGAGCCGCGTCTGAGCGCCAAAGAGTTGGCCAGCGATCCCATGCTCCACTCTATGAAAGACCTGCTGAAGAAGTACGCCGGCAAGGGGAACGAGACCTTCAATTTGCCCGAACCAGCCTCCGGCGCTGACCTGGCCGTCCTGCAATACACCGGCGGCACAACCGGGCTATCCAAGGGCGCGATGCTGACGCACCGCAACCTGCTCTCCAACGCCTTTCAGACGCGCCACTGGACGCCACGGGCCCGCGATGCTCAGGAGGTGGGCCTGTGTGTCGCGCCCTTCTTCCACTCCTATGGTCTGACCGTCGGCATGAATATGGGCATTCGCGCTGCCGCCACCATGGTGTTGCTGCCCCAGTTTAAGTCGAAGGATGTGGTCAAGGCCATCAAACGCTATCGCCCGACGCTCTTCCCTGGCATCCCCACGATGTACATTGCGATTATGCGCGAGGCCGGCCAGAAGACCGCGCAACTGCGCTCGATCAAGTACTGTATCAGTGGCGCTGCTCCCCTGCCCGCCAAAGTGCGCCAGGACTTCGAGGCGATCACCGGTGGCAAACTGGTCGAGGGCTATGGACTGAGCGAGGCGGCGCCCGTTACGCACTGCAATCCCTTGAACGGCGATGTACGCGATGGTAGTATCGGTCTGCCTCTGTCGAACATCGACTCCGTGATCCTGCACCAGGGGACCGGCGATCCTGTGCCCCCTGGGGAGGTGGGCGAGATTATGGTGAAGGGGCCGAACATTATGCAGGGCTACTGGAACCAGCCCGAAGAGACGAAGGCCATCTTCTTCAAAGACTGGATGCACACCGGTGACCTGGGCCGCATGGACAAGGATGGTTACTTCTACGTCGCGGAGCGCGCCAAAGACCTGATCCTGGCCAGCGGCTTCAATGTGTACCCGCGCGAGGTGGAGGAGGTGCTCTTCCAGCATCCCGCCGTTCAGGAGGCCGCTGTGGCAGGCGTCCCCGATGAGTATCGTGGCGAGACGGTGGCAGCCTTCATTGTGCTGAAGCCTGGCTTTACCGCCTCCGAAGAAACGCGCCAGGAGATCACAGCCTATTGTAAAAAGGAGCTCGCGGCCTACAAGGTCCCCAAGATCATCGAGTTCCGCGAGAGCCTGCCCAAATCCCTGATCGGCAAAGTGCTGCGCCGGGAACTACGCCAGGCCTACCTTGACGCGAAATAGGAGCGCAATTGATTGCGTGGACGCAACACATAGGCGTCACGTTAGAATACCGTCGTGTTTCGCGTAGGGGCGCCGTTTACAAGCCCGTGTCGGCAACATACACGCGTCGGCCTGCCACGCGGGCTTGTAAACGGCGCCCCTACGCGAAACACGGCCCGCAAGGGCTACACAGGGAACCTTTGTTGTACACATATATCAGGTATATTAAATGTACAGGCATCCCTCACGGGTGCCCTCCATGGCGCGGAATGTACGGGCATCCTTTTATGGATGCCCTCAACTCAGAGGAAGGAATACATGTCAACGACCATAAAACCTACAGAGGCAGGCACAGCGTTCCTGACGACGCCTGTGAGCGAGAGCGCCGATAGGATATTTACCCTGGAGCAGACCGACGAGGAGCAGCGCTGGATCGCCGAATCCGCCGCCACGTTCTCTCAACGCGAGGTGCTGCCCAGGGTCGAGGCCATCGACCACCAGGAGCCGGGCCTGATGCCGAGCCTGGTGAAGAAGGCCGGCGAACAGGGCTTGCTGATGATCGACGTGCCGGAGGCCTATGGCGGCGCGGAACTCGGCCTGCTCACCAGCGCCCTGGTGGCTTCGCAGTTGCAAGAGGCCTCGTTTGGGGTGGCCTTTGGCGCGCATACCACCATCGGCACGCTGCCCATCGTCTTCTATGGCACCGAGGAGCAGAAAGAGCGCTACCTGCCGAGGCTGGCTTCCGGCGAGTGGATCGCCGCCTACGCGCTGACTGAGCCGGGCGCCGGCTCCGACGCCATGGGGCTGAGCACACGCGCGCGCCTGGCGGACGACGGCAAGCACTATATCCTGAATGGCACCAAGCAGTGGATCTCCAATGCTGGCTTTGCCGACCTGATGGTCGTCTTCGCGCGCATCAATAACGAGCGCCCCTCGGCCTTCATCGTGGAGGCGAGCTGGCCTGGCGTCTCGACGGGGGCGGAAGAGCGCAAGATGGGCATCAAAGGCTCGTCCACGCGCCAGGTCTACTTCGAGGATGTGCAGGTCCCGGTTGAGAACCTGCTGGGCGAGATCCACAAGGGCTACAAGATCGCCTTCAATATTCTCAACATCGGGCGCCTGAAGCTGGGCGCTGGCGCCGTAGGCGGCGCACGCACGGCCGTGGGCCTGGCCGCGGCCTACACCGTCGAGCGCAAGGCTTTCGGCAAGTTCCTGCACGAGTTCGGCATGATCCAGAAGAAGCTGGCCCGCATGGCGGCCGAGACCTATGCCGCTGAAAGCGAGGTCTTCCGCACGGCCGCCAACATCGAGAATGCGCGCCGGGGAGCCGGCGAGAACACAGATGCCGTGTTTAAGGCCATCGAAGAGTACGCCATTGAGGCCTCGATCGCCAAGGTGCATGGCAGCGAAGTGTTGTCGCAGGTCGTTGATGAGGGCGTGCAGATCTTCGGCGGCTACGGCTTTATGCAGGAGTATCCTATCGAGAAGGCCTATCGCGATGCGCGCATCCAGCGCATCTTTGAAGGTACCAACGAGATCAACCGCCTGGTGGCCGCCGGCACGCTCTTCCGCCGCGTCCTTGGCGGCAAGCTCGATATGATGGCTCGCTTCCCCGCCATCGAGGCGCGCATCCAGTCGGGCCAGGCACCAGCCTCCTCCGGTGAGGCGGTGCCCGCTGAACTGCGCGAGGCCGTCGACGCGCTGGAACGCGCCAAGGATGTCACCATCTACGCGGCCATGCGCATCGCTATGAAGTATATGCAGGCCCTGGAGAACGAAGAAGAGTTCATCGAGTACCTGGCGAACCTGCTCATCGACCTGTACGCCTCCGATAGCGCCCTCGCGCGCGCCGTGCAGGCCGTGCGCCGCGGCGATGCCAACAGCGCCGTCCATGTAAAGCTGGCCCAGCTCGCGACCTGGCTGGCCTTCTCGCGCATGCGCTCAAACCTGGATCAGATGCTGATGACCAACCTGGACGCCGATAGCGTGCAGGCAGAACTTGACCGCGTGCGCGCCTACATCGGCGATTACCTGCTGAACGGTGTGACGCTCCAGCGCGAGATCGCGGCGATTGTTGTCGAGAAGCAGAGTTACCCGCTGGTATAAGGGAAACCTATGCAGATCGGTGATGTTCATTCCTGGGAACGGACGTTTACAGAAGAAGATGTCAGGCTCTTCGGAGAGCTTTCAGGCGACCAGGGCATGCAGCATGTGGTCAAGGATACCGGAGGCCGCTTGATGGTGCAGGGTCTGCTGACGGCGACGCTGCCCACAAAGCTGGGCGGCGATCTCAACTATATCGCGCGCCAGATGGAGTTTGAGTTCCTGCGCCCGGTCTTCACCGGAGATACCATCCGCTGCGAGGTCACCATCACGCACCTTGAGCGCGAGGAGGGCCGTCTGCTGATGTCGGCGCTCTGTATCT
>JALYTT010000376.1 GCA_030854145.1 Chloroflexota bacterium
GCCCTGGGGCGGATGCAGGGAGGCTCTTGACAATGAGTCTATTACGTACTATGCTACGTTTGGGAGCGTGATAGTAAGAAGTATTATTCATCCTTAGTTGGAAAGGATAATAATTCATGATCCAGTCACACGCGTACCGTGATCTCACTCCCTGGGCACCGGAGCCGGCCGATGTTCCGCGGGAGTGGATGCAGCTCGTAGAGACTCTTGCGAGGCAGGTGCAGGGTTTACACCGGACCTATGTGTTAGGGGTCAGATACGATGCTTACAGTGTCGGCGACTTATTGCGCTCCTGGGGTCTAGGCTGGCAAGTAGTCCTGGCAGGATACCTGTGGGAGCACGATGTAGAGCAGATACGGAGTACGCATCTGTATGAACTGGATAGTGTGCTTGGTCACATAGCGGAGGCGGCCCAGGCTGCTCATGCTATTCACGATGAGAACTTACCCCCCTTATTAACTCCTCCTTATCGTGATGTAGGAGGGCTGTTGATCGCCATAGCCATCTTCTACCAGGCTCTTCAAACACTCCAGCAGCAAAGTAATGGGCAACCATATGCGGGTGATACACAGGCAGAAATCAAACGTGTGGGTAGTACACTCCTCAACATTGCCAAGCGCCTGGGTATGTGGTATTTCAAACGCAATATTGAAGACTTGATAGAGCAACTGTGTTATCCCACCACTTTTGTCGAGAACAGCCGGGAACTAGCGAACATTCTAGAGCGCGATAAAGAGATGCTGAATGCTACCTGCCAGTTGTTCGAGATGACCTACCGGGAAGCCACCAGGCAGGACATCAAGGTCATTTATACTGTGTGTGGCGTCGCGGGTCTGGGGCGCCGTTTGCAGGATGCGCATACGATCACAACCTCTCAAAAAGACAAAGCGCACCTGACAGGCTTTGATCTTGTGGCCTTCGACGTGATTGTACCAACGGTGCGGGAATGTTACGCAGCGCTGGGTGTATTAAGCCAGTTGGGCTACATTCAGGATCGCATAACAAATCAGTTGGCAAATCCCAAATCGAACGGGAGTAGTCATATCGCACTGGGATTACACTTAGAGTTGATCGCTTCTCACCTCCGCCGTTTCATATGGCTCCAGGATGGTACTTGTACCTGTCAATTGCAAATTGCGACACAACTGATGCAAGCAATTACTGGGTATGGCTGTCTCCATCCTCTGTGTTACCCCTTGTACACAAAGGCTTCCCGGTCATACGAGATCAAGCCGCCCTCGATAGCATCTCTATGGAGTAGAGCGGAAGGCAAAGTTTTTTGGGCTATTAAGGATGCCTTCAGCCACCACCTACAAGCAGACACGGAGGCGCCGATTATCGTCTACAGCAAAGACCGCACACCGGTGAAGTTGCCTAAGGGAGCAAAGGTACTGGACTTTGCATATGCTCTTGATGAGATGACAGTAAAGTACGCAGTCGGGGCTTTTATCAATAATCGCAAGGCCCCACTTCATTGTGAACTGAATGCCAGTGATGTGGTGGAAATCATCCCTTCCACCGAAGTTCAGGTGCGGGATTACTGGTTGGAGGAAGAATATGCTACAACTCCGGCAGCCCAACGCCATATAAAAGATTTATTGCATCCACAACATAGAGGATATAATCTGCTCTGCCAGGAACTAGAACAGTTCGATTACCGCTTCTCTTCCACAGAGATCGAGCGCTTGTTGGGCACCCTCTTAAAGCGTTATAGCCTGGGAACACCGATGATGTACCTGGCACAACTTGACAAAGAGGGAGAACCGCCATACACCCCCACATGGGCCGCTCAGAAAATCATGGAACATAGCGTGCAGCATAATGAACCGCTACTAGCTGATAGAGGAGGGTTTCACTGGACTGCTGTACCTGACCGGCAGATCCTGGCACACACACAGCCTATCCATCATCGGCGTCTCTGTCGCTTCTGTAAACCGGTCCACCCACGTGACATCCATATTACCGGCCGCTTGCATAAACGGAACGGAGAACTGATTGTCCACAAAGATGGGTGCGTCCATCTAACCAGACATGCTTTAAGTGAACAGGTAACATTCATACCTATGATCTGGGAAGGTCAATCATGGACGGTAAGAGTTGGCTTTTTTATGAGAACGCAAGACCGTCCAGGGCTGATCTTTGATATTAGCAGGTGTCTCCTCCTGCATCAGTGCGTATTACTCTCCATCAACGCCGATCCCCCCCGGTCTTCCGAGGCGATTATCCGCTTTATGATAGAGACCTATGCGGAGCAGGAAGCCGTGAGCATTTTGCGGGATGTGAACAGGATCGCTGATGTCGAGGAGGTTAATTTCGACCCCGCAGCTACCGCTCCTCCTCTCTATAACCATTTGCAGGCGCTCGTGAAGCGCCCTATAAAGCTTACCGAAAGAACGAAGACGGATCGTCTATGGAAGGAGTCCATCGAGGAATTGCTGCCACGCAGCCAGATACTGAAGAATCCCTTCGATATCTCCCGGCCGGCGACGGCCAGGATGTTTGTGGGTCGCAGCGGTGAAATGAAAACTATGGAGCGGGAGTTATGCTCAGGCGAACATGGAAAAGCCTTGATGCTCTATGGGCCGCGCCGATCCGGGAAGTCGTCGATCTGCAAGAATTTTATTGAGCACGAGGTAAAACCTCCCTTCTGGGGTGTCTTCTTCTCCCTGCAAGCGGCTCTGGAGCAAAATGAAGAGGCCCTCTTCAGTCAGCTTGCGGACGAAATAGCCAGGGAGTTCAATGAGCAACTGCAGCAGCCTGCCCCTGGTTGGAACGATTATAGCGATAATGACCCGCAAGTGCGTTTCAAACATCTCATACAAGATTGTCTTCTAAGAGTGCCTGGAACGCGACTGATCCTGGCTCTTGATGAATTTGGGGCTGCCCTGGAAGCTTACAAAGGGCAGTTTCTAGGGTATCGCTTCTTCACCTATTGGAGAGAATTAATGAGCGAGATTTCCCAGGTGAGTGTGTTGCTTGCATTGCCCACAAGTTCGCATAATCTCTTGATTTCAGAAGGATTCTCCAACCTGTTTAGTTTTGCGCTGCCATTACCCGTGTTCTTCCTTGATAGAGAAAGCGCTCAGCAATTGCTGGTTGATCCATTGAAAGACCAGCAAATCATTATGCATCCAGGGGCTGTCGTGTATGCGGTCAAACTTACCGGAGGGAATCCCTACTATACAACGATGATCGGACAACAGCTTATCGACCAGCTCAACAAAGATACACACAAGCAGCAAGTTATGGAGGAGGATATACGTCTCGTTGTGAACCAGATCATCGGCATGCGTTCCAGTACACATAACTTCCATTTCCATAGAGCGGAGATTCTGGACGGGCATGAATTTCGTATTCTGGAGAGTATGGTGGAATTGATCTCTCAGACACAGCAATCGATGGTGCAGTTTAAAAAAATTGTGGACATACTCAACCTGCCCGCATATGTTGTCAGGCGTCATCTGGAGCGGCTCTGCAATGGGCTGATCCTGGAAGAGCACGCTAGCCAGGAGAAGGGGCGTTCCTCCACTTATCCCTATTACTCATTTAAGATAGAGCTTTTTCGGCTCTGGCTTTCACATAATCACTGGTTTTTCCATAGTTGAGGCAGTTGCAGGAGTATTCATATGCGGGATATGCGTAGTGATCTGGCCTGGACAGCGTTACCCAATCCTTTTCTGACGATGACACACACATTCGAGGTAGGGCATGTTTCGGGAAGAATCGAAGATATAGTTGAGATTGTGACCAGCGGGCAGAGCGCTATTATTCTTACGGGGGCGCCAAACATTGGCAAAACGGCCCTGATCCGTTACTTGCAACTCCCGCCCGAAGCGCCCTGGTCCTGGCGCAACGAGCTGGCGGACTTCCGCTCACAACTGAACCTTGACGAGTTTCATTTTTTAGCGCTTGACCTGGCCTCTCTCAAAGAAAGCACCCAGCCAGGCGAGCAACTCAATACTTTTTTGAGGGAATGCAGCCAGGCCATCTATGCTGCCTATAGGCGCAGGGGGCAGAGTGAAGAACAGGCTATGCTTGAGCCTGATTTAAAGGGCTTGCGTAAGCTGTTACGTACCATTAGAAACGAAACGTCTCACGCCCGCTACTTTGTGATCCTTGAAGCCATTGACCGGCTGGCGGAGCCTGATATCGAGGAAAAACTTACGCCTCAGGATAGAGGCCTGGCACTGCTTGACAGGTGCAGGGCGATTCGCACCTTAGTGGATCTGATCGATGAGTTTTCCATCTTCGGGGCCATGATCGTTGTGGAGAACCTGCCTCGACCTGATAGTATGCATCAGTTCTCTCACGTCTCTCCACATCTATCCGCCGATCTCGCACGCTTCAGAACCATGTCCTTGCAGGCCTTCACCTGGGATGATGCTGAGGCGTTTTTAGCTCAGGAGCCGGGGCAGTTCGGCGCCGACTGGGCCCAAAAGTTTAAAGCGCTGGGCGGCGAGCACATTTTCTCACCAGAGGAGCAACGCTGGCTGCTCAACCAGGCAGGGACCCACCCGTATCTCTTAGAGCAGTTTTGTTTTCTGGCCTTTCGCTTGAAAAACGCGCGCCGGGATTGGGGCGCATTGCAGGAGCCAGATAAGCGACAACTTATCGAGAAAGTTAATGAACTGCTAAGTACCTACCTGGCGAATACCTGGAAACGCCTGCAAGAGGCGCTCCACAAGAGTAGCCCTGAAGCCGAAAATAAGTTCCGCGATTTCATCGGTCTCCTTAGTCAGGATACCAGGACTGAAGATATACTGGACCCGGCTGATTGGGAGCGCCTCGGTCCGGAACTGCGCTATATCCTGCGCAGCGAGGGCATCTTGCGCTACGATATCGTTCCCCGAGCTATCCATTATCCAGGCACGATCTTGAGTCAGTACCTGGTCCAGAAAGCCAGAGAAGTTGATGAGCAGCCTGAAACGCAGCAAGCAAGCTCTTCCATCAGTGGACCACGCTTCTCGCTGATGATCACTCGACCAGGAACAGCAGAAGAGCGTATGCCCGTCTCCGAATTGGAATATCACCTGCTCAAAACCCTGCTCCAATACCCACAACGCTGCACAGCAGAGCAACTTATGAAGGGGGCCTGGAACAAGATTATTGAACGCTCGACATTTAACCAGCGGATGCACCACTTACGTAAAAAGCTCAAGGAACACTTCGGAGGGCAGGAGATCATCGAAAATCGCTACGGAGGCCAGTACTCGCTCAAGCACGTGGCCTGGTTCCGGGTGGAGCCATAATGCAAAGTGAGGGGGGAAGTAGCTTCGCTAAATGCTGTTGTATTCTGAAAAATACATGCTTTCCAGCCCGAAAAGGCACACACCATCGATGGGCTTCCAGCTTTTTGACGCGCATTTCTAAGACATTGAGGAAGGAGAGCGCGAGGTCAGTCCGTTCATCGTACAGCGTGTTGACAATGATACCAATCAAGGCCTTCTCTACGAGGTAATAGGCCAGTACGGTCCTGGAAAAGCTGTTGTCCTGCTCTATAGCTCGCAAATAGCTCTCAATCATTGGATTGACTAGATCGGGCGACTCCATATGTGCTTGAATATCGACGATCAACATGGCAAAGTCACTGAGCATGTCGATATTGTTATAGTTCGGGTTGAAATCAACAGCATCCAATATCTGAATACGGCCCTGAGGAATATCTCCCGTCTGAGGATCAGGATCATACGGTAAAATCCAGGTGTGTGCTGCTTTCAAATCGCCATGGCAACATTTAATGCAACCCTTTCTCATACGCTGCTCAAAGTATTTCCTGTACCACGGCTGATGGAGAACTTCCCTTAGGATCTTACTCGCACGCCGAAAGATACTCTCTAATCGTTCGTATGAAGCGGACTGAGTATACTTCCATATTGGCAATACCTCTTTGAAAAAGTCCAGGTTATGCTGGAGCTTTTCTTCTAACTGTTTACAACTTCCCCAGCGTATACCATCCTTGTCACAGGCAGATAACGGTTTAAGCCGTTTATGCATATGTCCGATGTATGTACTTAGACCACACAGATAACCGAGAAGAGCTTCTGGAGTTTCTTTCATGAGCAAGGAATCCAGTTGCCTCTCTTTTGGTAATTCATGCATAAGCAAGGCATACTCAATTGTCGGATCAAGTGCGCTCACATGAGGATCTTTGATGATCTTACCAAGAGCAATTTGTCTGGGCTTTTGCGAAAGCCTGGTACTATAAATAGGGGCGATCCCGATATACACCTGATTCGTATACTTCGCATTCAATTGAAGAGCATTGAGCTGACATTGCAATCGTTTAGCAGGGGTCTCCAGGTTAAAGCGCGTATCTTTATAATTACGCAGGATTTTTATGACAATACGCTGCTCCTTCGTAACTTTAAGGGCAGTAAATAGCAAAAGTGTCGTTTCGGAATATTGCACAAAGTCAATAGTATAGTAACTACGCTGGGAGGCTGCTTCAAGGGAGGTATTTCTAGAACACACCGTAGAAAGAGGTTTTAATGTACGTGAAGACGCCTTACAAGGAACTCTATTTGTAATCATCTAACAATACCTACATCGATAAACATGTATTTGGAATGATATTCCACAAAACTTACATCTATATACGATTATACTCCGCTGGCAGTAACGATCCATGACCTCCTTCTTTTTTCATCATTAAGGAACCGTTACATCGGTTGCATCGCTCTAAGAGCCACGCCAAAACCCTTGACAATCCACAGCCGTTCGGGTATCATAGTCCAGCACACTAATGGGGTGTCGTTCAACGGTAGGACTGCCGACTCTGGATCGGCCGATTGGGGTTCGAATCCCTGCACCCCAGCCCATATAGCAGAGAGGCCTTGAGCCTCTCTTTTTTTGTCAAAAAAAACAGAGACCTGTTTCTGTCGTATAATGGGAATAGCTCAACGCGAGCATATAGCTTTGCCATTCTTCAATCGGCGGGCCAGGGTATAGAGGCCCTCCCTTAGAGACGGAAACACACGTGATATCACAACCAATCACCATTGGGCACAGCCCTGATACAGACGATGTCTTCATGATCTATGGCCTGCTGACGGGCCAGATCGATACCGGGGGTCTCGCGCTCGACTTTGTGGCGCGCGACATCGAGACGCTCAACACCTGGGCGCGCGAGGGTCGCCTGGCAGTCACGGC
>JALYTT010000377.1 GCA_030854145.1 Chloroflexota bacterium
GTGTAGGGGCGCCGCTGGCCTGCGTCCCGCCCCTACACGAAATATGGCCGGCGCATCATGGCAACAGCTTATTGATCGGCCCGGTGAAGCAGAGGGCGCTGGGCGTTGGTTGCGCGGCGATACCCTGGATGGGCGGCGCCTGAATCAGCAGCACAAACATCAGCTTGCCATTGCTGCACCCCAGCGCTGTGCTGGTATGCACCGAGATCAGCCTGACATTTTTAAGTTGTTCGCGTAGCGCGGGCATCACCGAGGCCTGCATCAGTTGGGTGATGGCGCTCTGCGTCTGTGCAGCGACCGCGGACCCGGCATCTCTGCCGTCGCGCTTCACATGCTGGACCTGCAACTGCAAGTTTTGTTGTTTATCGAGGCTGATGGCGCCGTCCATTTCGATAGGCATCACGCGATGGATGCCGTTGGCGTCGATGTGCAGGTTCAAGCTCAGGCTCAGGCCATCGTTGGGCGCCAGCCCGATCTGCATATCGGTCAGCGTGCCCTGCTTCAGGCCAAGTTGCTGGGTGATGATCGAGGTCAGGGCGGTGCCATCCAGCCCCAGTTGGATCATGCGTGGTCCCGTGCCAATTGTGGTGCTCGCCGCGGCAGGATTTGTGCCGGGCGTGGTCGCGTTCGGGTCGGATTGCCAGTTGAGGGCGGCAAAGATGCCCGCGAAGACCGGCACCGCAATCAGCGCCAGGCTGGCAGCCGCGATGATGATGCGCCGCCGTTTCGGATTGCGCCACCCCCTGGGACCCTGCCCACTAGCGCCGGTTCCTGGCGGTGTTGGTGGCAGTCCTAGCAATGTAGCGGGCAACATAGCATCATGTTCAACGCCCACCGGAACGGTGACGGCGGCGGGATCGGCCGCCACTGACGGCAGGATCGTATCGTCAAGCGCTACCTGGTCCACCGGCGCTGCCTCTACCTCAGGTGGCTTGCGACCCCAGAGGAAGATGGCGGGTATGATCGCCAGCAGGCACAGGATCATCGCAGTGAAGAAGACGGCGCTGTAGACGGTGTGGGCCGCGATGATCAGGTGGTGCGCGTAGCCACTGGACCACTGCGCGAACTGCGCGGACGTGGCCGTAGTGGGCAGGGAGGGGTAGGTCGAGGCCAACTGCTTGAAGTAGGCCAGCGCCCACGAGGTCAGGGCCGCCAGACCCAGCATCATACCTACCATGCGCAGCGCCGTCACCACCGCCGAACTCATCCCCGCCTGCGTGGCCCTCACCGCGTTGATCGCCGTGGTCCCGATGGGCGAGATCACCAGGCCGAAGCCCAGGCCGGCCGTCAAGGTGCTGACCGTCATCTGCGTCCAATCCACCTGCACAGGCCACAGGCTCATCAGGTAGAAGCCAACCGCCGTGAAGAGCAGGCCCAGCACGCCGGTCAGGCGACAGGAGATGTGTCCACAGAGCCAGCCACCAAGCAGCGCGCCCACCGGGATCATCGCCGTGAGCCGCAGCAGGGCGAGGCCGCTATCGATCACCGGCCGCTGGAGCACGGTATCGACGTAGATGGGGATGTCGGCCATGGCGATGATCAGCGCTGCCCCTACGAAGAGGCTGACGAGCGAGGTGGCGCTGAAAGGGAGGCGCTTGAAGAGCTTCAGGTCAACCACCGGGAAGCGCACTTTGCGCTCAACCAGCACGAACGCAATCAAGAAAACTACTGCCAGGGCCAGCGAGATGGGATTGTTCTGCGCTGTTGTCCCGCTAACCGTCGGACCCAGTTCGGTCCCCTGCTGCGCCAGGCCCAGGCTCAGGCAGGTGAGGGCCAGACCCAGGGTAATCGCGCCGAGCCAGTCGATAGCCTCGCGCAGTCGCGTCCCTCGTGGGATGAGGAACCAGGCGGCAATTATCAGTCCGATCACGATGGGCACGTTCAGGTAGAAAATGAACTGCCAGCCCAGGCGCTGCACGATGATGGCGCCGTAGAGTGGTCCCAGCGCGCCCCCCGCCTCGGTGATGCCGCCGATGATGCCCAGCGCCAGGCTGCGTCGTTCCGCGCCATAGAAGTCGCCCGCGATGGCCATGGCGACCGGCACAATGGCGCCGCCGCCGATGGCCTGGAAGAAGCGCGCGGCGATCAGCCAGGTAAGCGCCGCCTGCCCTGGTGTCGAGGTATCGATATTGAACACGCTGAGAAAGCCCAGGTCCCAGATCTGCCCCAGCAGCGGGGCCAGGCCGCAGGCAATCGAGCCGATGCCGAAGATCGTCAGGCAGAGCAAGAAGATGCGCCTGCGCCCGTAGATGTCTGAGACGCGTCCCATCAGCGGCATCATAATAATGAAGCCCAGCAGGTAGGCGCTGACGATCCAGGCGGCGTGGTCAAGCTGGGTAATCGGTATTTGCAGGTCGTTCACGATCTGGGGCAGCGCCGTCACGACGACGGTCTGATCGAGGGCCGTGAAAAAGACGCCGATACAGGCGATGGTCAGCGCGGCCAGGGCCACTCTCCTGTCGGCCACATGCGCCTTGCCCGGTGTGGTGATCTTCTTCAATGAACTGGTAATCTGCGTAAGCGGCGCGTGCTGCTGCCCCGTTGGAGAAGCACCGGCCACGTGATCCACCTGCTTGAGATCGTCTTTGCGCAGGCGCGCCGATGTCTCCTGATCGTCTTCTAATGTGTACATCTTCCCCCCGGTCCTGACGCTGAAAGATGAATAATGAATGCATACATATAGTTACACGGATTACATGGGTGACTTGATGTTGACGTTCTCATTAAAATTCGACAACAGGAACGAGCGCTCGGTTTGCAGCGTATCGCCGCCGGCCGCGACGCCGGTGACATCGACCTCGTAGGGCAGGGTGTCGCTCTTGCCGATGCACACGCTGGTCTGGAGCATCGTGCCGGCCGGCACGCCGCCGCCGGTGAAAAAGGCGATGTACTTTGCGTCAAGTTGCCCATTCACACGCCAACATGATACACCATTGATGCTATCATCTGCCGGCCCGGTCACATGCTGCAACTTGCCCACCAGCGAAACGATGCCGGTATCAGGATTGGTCAGGCTGCGTGGATCGAAGAAGCCTTTGACGACGCGCCACTGTCCCGTGATGGGGTCGGTGATGAACTGTGTCTTGCCGATGCTGACCAAGTTAACTGTGACGGCCTGCCCCGAGAGGATCACGGTGGCCTGGGCCTTGATTTTATCCGGCATGAGCACGTCACCGTCCGCGTTGCGAATCTGGATCTGGCTTGACGCGGTCTTGCCAGCGTTCTGCACGCGCATGACGACGTGGAACGAGCTAACTGTCCGGAAATTCTGTTGCAGTGTGGTGAGCAACTGCTGCGCCGTTGGATGCGCGCCCAGCGCGCTGGTCGGGTGATGCTGCCACGGCGCCGAACAACCGGCGATGAGTAACATACACCCCAGCAGGAGCGCGACACATGCCGGCACGCGTATACGCGATGGAACCATAAGAGATGCCTCCCCAATTTTGATCTAGCGAAAATAGTCTTATTGAAACAAATCAACGGAATCTGCTGCCTGTTTGGGAGGTGTGATATTATGATGGTACTTTATGTCATGTGCATGCAGCCAGGAGAGAACAAGGAGGGATCCCGTGTTGCCAACGCTCCACCTGCATCTGCTGGGTGATTTTATGCTGGTGTCGGGTGACACACCCGTGATGAGCATCAACAGTCCTCGCTTGCAATCTCTGCTTGCCTACCTCGTCCTGCATCGCGCGGCTCCCCAGGACCGCTCTCACGTGGCCTTTTTGCTGTGGCCCGACTCAAGCGAGGAGCGCGCGCACGCCAGCCTGCGCAAGCTGTTGTACCAATTGCGCCAGGCTCTGCCCGAGGTTGACCATTTCCTGCATATTGACAGGCAGAGTCTTTACTGGCAACCGGCCGCGGATGCATCCTGGTTCCTCGATATCCAGGACATTGAACAGGCCATGACCGAAGCGGAGCAAGCGGAACAGCGCCAGGATACGGCCGCGCGGCGCGAGGCGCTCGAACGGGTGATGCACCTGTATCGTGGCGACCTGTTGCCCAGTTGTTACGATGAATGGATCGTGCCTGAACGAGATCGCCTGCGCCAGATATTTCTTCAGGCGTCAGAGCAGTTGATCGCGCTGCTGGAAGAGGAGCATGACTATGACGCCGCCATCAAGGTGGCCCGGCGACTGCTGCGCCATGATCCCTTGCAGGAAGCCATGTACCGGCAGCTTATGCGCCTGTATGCTTTGCAGGGCGACCGGGTGGCCGCGCTGCGCGTGTACCATACCTGCGTTACGGTCCTGGAGCGCGAACTGGCGACAGAACCGGGTGAAGCAACGCGCCAGGCCTACGAATCTCTGTTGCAGATGGATACGGCCTCACCTGCCAGGTCCACCACGAGCACGCCGCGCGCCACAGGAGCGCCACTGGTAGGTCGCAAAGTCGAGTGGCGGCGCCTGCAGGAGGCATGGCGCAATGCCACGGGCGGGCGCCCACACATCGTGATTCTCAGCGGGGAGGCGGGCATCGGCAAGACGCGGCTGGCCGAGGAGATCGAGGCCTGGGTCAGCCGGCAGGGTATGGCGACGGCCAGCGCGCGTTGTTACGCGGCGCTTGGCTCCCTGGCCTACGCGCCCGTAACCACCTGGCTCCGCAGCGATGCGCTGCGAGCGGGTCTTGCCACCCTTGATCCTGCCTGGCTCACCGAGGTCGCCCGGCTGGCGCCGGAGGTGCTGACCACGCACCCTCACCTGCCTCAACCCGCTGCTATGACGGAGGGCTGGCAGCGCCAGCGCTTCTTTGAGGCGCTGGCCCGCGCCGTGCTCGCCGCTCCCCAGCCACTGTTGCTCTTGCTTGATGACTTGCAGTGGTGCGACCACGAGACCCTGGAATGGCTGCAATACCTGCTGAGTTGCGAGCCACAAGCACGCCTGCTCCTTATCGGTACAGTACGCGCGGAGGAGACCCTGCCTGGGCATCCTCTGGTGGCATTTTTGAGCGCCCTGCAACGCGATGGCCTGGTGACAGAGATTGCGCTTGGGCCGCTCACGACGATGGAGACAACTTCACTGGCCGAGCATACACTGGGCCAGCAGCTCGATCCCGCCGTGGGTAGCGCGCTCTATCGCGAGACAGAGGGCAACCCACTATTTGTCGTCGAGATGGCGCGAGCAGGGACATTGGCACGGCAGCAGCCGGAGCAGCATGCTCTGGGGCGACCACTCCCACTGCTCACGCAATCTGCCTCAACGCTTCCGCCAACGGTGCAGACTGTGCTGGCGGCACGGCTCGCGCAACTCTCTGCGCAGGCCCGTGATGTGGCGAATGTGGCCGCCGTCATCGGGCGCGAGTTCGCATTCCCGGTGCTGGCGCGGGCCAGTAGAGAGAGTGAAGAGCATGTCGTGCGCGGGCTGGATGAACTCTGGCAGCGGCGTATGGTGCGTGAGGCCGCGGCTGAGACCTATGATTTTAGCCACGACAAGCTGCGCGAATTGATCTATACTTCCCTGAGTATGGCATACCGGCGCCTGCTGCACCGGCGTATCGCAGAGGCGTTCGAGGATATGTATGCTAGCGACCTGGATGCGGTCAGTGGCCAACTCGCGGCTCACTTTGAACGCGCCAGTCTTCCTGAACAGGCCATTCGCTACTATCACCAGACTGGTAAGGTGGCTATGGCTATCTATGCCAACGCGGAGGCTCTGAGCGCTTTTGAGCGCGCCGCCGCCCTCCTGGAAGCCGGCCCATCAGGCCATGCGCCAGGAGCGCGGTCGTGGGAGAGCGCCGTCCAGGTATATGAGTCGCAGGGAGATATCTCTGTGACGACGGGTTATCTTCGGGAAGCCCGGCAGGCCTATCAACGGGCCAGGAGCGCTCTACCGCCCCAGGAGTCGGTCTGGCAGGCACGTCTGCAACGGAAGATGGCGAGTACCTGGAATCAGGCCTCCGCCAATCCCCACGATACTCTTCCCACCAATGCCCGCCAGGCGTTTCAGGAAGCGGAACACATCTTAGCACGCGCCGCAGACCAGGCGAGTCCGGCCTGGCAACAGGAATGGATCGAGCTTCAGTTTGCCCAGATCTGGCCGTTGCGTGGGTCGGAAGACGACATGACGGCTACGATCGCCAGGGTCCGGCCCATAGTCGAGCAGCATGGCACGCAGGAGCAGCGCGAACTTCTCTACTATGCGCTGTCCATGCGTGAACTCATTCGCGCTCGCTATATAATCCCGGAATCGAGGATTGCCTTATTGCGCCAGACAGTGGCAGCGGTGCAGCAGACTGGGAACAAAAGCAAGCTGGGGATTCTTCATCTGACGTTTGGTACTACCCTCCTGTGGTCCGGCCATCTCGATGAAGCGGAGGAGCAGCTTGGGAAGGCGCTACAGGTGGCAGAACAACTCGATCTTGCCTGGCTGCACATGCGTTGCCTGACGTTTTTGCCGTTCATCTCCAGGAAACGAGGGCAGGTAGAGCAGGTGCGCAACCTCATCACGCGCACCCTGGCAAAGTCAGAGGGAAGAAAGAACAGCGTTCTCATGGGCCATCGTGCGTGGGTAGCCTGGCGAGAGGGCAACCTGGCCGAGGCCGAGGCCTATGGTCGGGCAGCATTAGAGGAGAGCCAGGCCCAGCAGGAGAGCGATATATTTCGCTGGGTAGGTATCTGGCCTCTTCTTGGTGTGGCGCTCGCGCAGGAAGGCTATGCCGAGGCCATAGATTATGCGCGCATGCTGCTGGAGCCGGCACAGCAACCCCCTCCTGAAGCGCTACGCAGCTTACTGGAAGCGGCGTTGCACGCCTGGGATACTGGCCTGCAAGAGGAGGCGCGTGTGCTACTTCAACAAGCCATGCCTCTTGCAGAGCAGATGGGCTATCTCTAGAACCTCCTCCCGCGTAGGGCCGGGGCGCAGGCGAGCGCATACGTTGATACTCAAGAGGAGCGAGATACGACAGAGGGGGCGAGATGGCGGCGGTGGAGCAGGGCGCAGGCAAGCGGCGCCCGTACACGAAAGACCAGACGCTGCTTTCTCCCACAGCTCCCTCCCCCGGCTGCTCTGCCTGATTTCGCGTACGGGCGCCGCTTGCCTGCGCCCAATAGGCGTCAAGTGAAGGCATCGCTTGCAGAAAGCGAGCGGCGTCTCCGTAGGGCGTGGCTTGCCTCGCCAGTCGGCCCGCAGGGCGCGTTAGG
>JALYTT010000734.1 GCA_030854145.1 Chloroflexota bacterium
CGCTACGGATCGACGGGTGCTTCCTGCCAACAATGGCTTATGTTCACGCCTGTCATCATAGGTGACAGGCGGGGCAAGCCGCGCTCTACTGGTACTGCACGGTTAATACCGGGACGTACGAGCCGCCGGAGTCGCCGCTGTAGAAATCCATGACATCCATCTGGTACTTGTTAGTGGTGGCGATCTGGAAATGGATGCGGAACTGGGTGTGACCGCCAGGGTTGATGTATTGCAGGGCACCTGTGGCGACGGTGTCGGTGGTGGCCTGATTCTGCTGCGTGGGCACAACGTTGAAATTGCCTACGTTGTTCTGGGCAGCGGGGGCATTGTAGTCGGCCTGCTCCAGCGCGTAGTTGCCGTTGAAGCCGCTGGCAGGCGCGATATCCGCGCTGATCGAGCCAAGGTCGCCCAGGTAGAAGTAGGGGTCGTAGCGATAGAGCGTCAATGTGGCGCTGACGACCCTGGACCCCGCCGGAATCTGGCTGGTGTTGAAGGAGATGATGCTCACTTCGGCTTGATTCAACGAGGTTGAACCGGCCTGTAAGTACGCCAGGGAACCCATAGGTATGCCATCGTTCGGGTAGACGTAACCATCTTCGGTGGCGATCGAACTCAGGGTGATGCTATGCGTGGTTGGCGTGCCGATGGCATAGGTCTGCGAAACGACGGCGCTGCTGTGGCCGCTGCTATCTACGGCGATGGCTTTCAGCGTGGAGGTCTGCGTAAAGGTCAACGGACCACTATAGACCGGCGAGCTGCTGGTGGGGGTCGAGCCATCGGTGGTGTAGTGGATCGTGGCGCCGGATGGGCTGGCCGTGAGGGTGACCTGCACCGAGCCGCTATAGGTGCCGCCGGCGGGCGAGGCGCTGACCGTTGGCCCCTGACCCTGGCCGCCGCCACTCAGCGTATAGCGCATAAAGAAGGTGTACATGGCCTGCGTGGCGCTCGGCCCGTTGGGATCGGTATAGGAGCCGCTGCTGCTGCCGCCCGACCAGGCGTGGCCCATG
Source organism: Chloroflexota bacterium (assembly GCA_030854145.1). Next base: position 1,008 of record JALYTT010000734.1, read on the forward strand.
CCGCTGATCTTCCAGTACTCCTGCACCTCGTTGCCGTTGTTGTCGTTCCAGGTCTGGACCGTATAGGCGCGGCCGCTGGAGCCTGGGACCTGCCCATTGGTGGTGCTGGAGGGGCTGCTGAAGCTGGCGTTGTAGCTTCCGTTGGAGGCCAGCGCGTCAGTCTTCATCCACTGCTGGACCACCTGGTCGCCGTTCAGGGGGTAGACGGTATAATCGCTGGTGCCGTGGAAAACGATGGTAGGCACAACGCGCGCGTGACTGCCCATAGCGTTGTAGGCCGCCTGACCCTGCTGCGTCGGGCTGGGTCCGCCCTGGCTCAGGGCCATCGAGCCGCTCGTCTGGTCGGTGGCAGCCTGATACTCCAGGCCTGAATGCACGCCGATGGCGGCGAAGATGTCGGGATAGGTGGCGCCCATAATCACCGCCATGGCCGCGCCCGCCGACATGCCCGCGACATACACGCGGCTGCTATCGATGGTCCATTGCGAGGTGTTCTGCTCAACGGTCTGGGTGATGCCCGCGATGATCGCCGGTTCGCCGCTGCCGCGCGACTGGTCGGCCGTCAGAAACCAGTTCCAGCAGGACGATGAGTTGTATGTGCTGGTCTGCTGCGGGTAGACCACGATAAACTGCTTCTGGTCCGCCAGCGCGTTCATCTGCGTGCCGGCCGCGAAATCCGTGGGGTTCTGTGTGCAGCCATGCAGCATGACGATCAGCGGCACCGCTGTGCCCGGCTGGTAATTCGCCGGCGTGTAGACGTAGTAGGGACGGCTGCCGGCCGAGCCATTGTAGGTAAACTGCTGGAACGTGCCACTGCTGGCATGGACGCGCTGCGCAAACGGAGTCAGACAGATCACAATCAACGCGAGGACAACAAAGGAGCGTAGAAACTTCGGCATAGTGGCCCCCTCTCGTGGGTATGACCGAGGCGCCCACCCAATGGCACAGGGAGGATGGGCGCAAGCACTATACACAAGCAAAATACACATGACGCCCATAAGAAAACGCACAACCTATTGGACTGACAATCTTCATTTGCCAGGGTGAAGGGCGCTCCCCCCATACGCGTTAACGTAAGGGGTCCGCCTCACGTCTCCGTAGTGTGTGGCTTGCCTCGCCAGTCAGGCCACGCGCTCTACGGGCAGACTGGCGAGCAAGCCACGCCCTACAGACACA
>JALYTT010000378.1 GCA_030854145.1 Chloroflexota bacterium
GCGCCGGGCTGCCGGGCCGGGCGGGCGGACGGTTGGCGTTCCCAGGATGCGTGGTATGCTGCGGATACGGTGTACGCTGCCCGCCTGGGCCGCTGCCACCGGCGGGACGCTGCGGGTATGTTGTGCTGGCGCCAGAGCCAGAGTACCGCTGTGCAGGAGCATTTGTTTGCCCTCCTGAGCGTGGAGGTGAGGCGGGCGCGTTCCCTGGACGCGGACGCTGCTGTGCGGGCGCGTTGCCATTGCCAGACCCATTCTGGCGGGGGGCGACTGTATTTGTACCGCTATTGGTAGTAGCGGGAGCCGCTGGCCGGCGCTGGGGTGGGGATGCGGGCCTCCCTGCCTGTTCCTGGCTGCCTGCTGTGGCGTTCTCTGATTTCGGACGAGCAGTGCTGCGGCTTCTCGTTGGCGTAGCTGGAGCCGGTTTCGCCTGCTCGTTTCCTTCCAGGGGTTCAGATGCGTTCCTCATGAAGAAGACTCCCTTCTATCGTATGATGCGCCACAAAGGGCGATGGAAATCCCTCTTCACAGCCACAATAAAGGACTGTCGCCTATCGCCCTATAAATGGGGAATAGGAGACAGCCCTCGCTAGTGCAGGCCAGGCATGTTTGGTTCAACTGCGCTTTCTGCGCGTAGTCGCTATGGATTTCAGTTCATAGCTCTTGCTCCGCAAACGTTAGCGCACCACGTCTGCCCTGTAGACGAGGGGCTGTGTCTCTGTTAAGAGTCGAGATAAAGTGACACATACAACTTATCGATAATAAAAACTTCCCGCGCCTCCTACGAGGATCAGGATGGTAACAACTATAGGTATCAGGTGATAGCCAGCGACCATATCGGTAAAACGTTTTACGGATCTGGCTGATTGGCACTCGTTGTATCTCTCAGTATAGCCTACTCTGTGTCCTCTTGCAACTGGTCCTGCCATCCTACGCCGATGGCTCGGCGGGCAAGGTCGCGATATAGGCATCCAGGCTGGCGCGGTCCTCCAGGGAGAGAGTCGTCTTGAATGTCTGCTCAAGGCGGTTGCGTTTGAGCGCATTCTGCCAGCAGGAGAGCCGCGCGCAGATATAGGCGCCGCGCCCGGACCTCTTCCCGCTGGGGTCCAGCATCACCTGGCCCTCAGGAGTACGCACAACGCGTAACAATTCCCGCTTCGACTTTGTTTCCTGGCAAGAGATGCAGGAGCGCAGTGGTACATGTTTCGGGCGTTTCGCCTGTTTATTGCCTGCCTTAACCATGTGCTATTCCCTGGCCTCTCCATAGCCGCGTGAGCCGTGATGGCGGCCGCCGCCGCGTTCTCCTCCTCGATGCGAGCCCCCTGAGCGCCGGTTACCGCCACCATCGGCGCGGTCATTGCGCCCTCCCTGGCGGTCATTGCGCCGGCCACTGTTGTAGGATGGCACGACATCGCGGGTATCGTCGAACTGTTCCTCGTAGACCTCGCCCTCGGCCGGTTTGGTGACATCGACGCGCCAGCCGGTCAATTTCGCGGCCAGGCGCGCGTTCTGACCATCTTTACCAATGGCCAGCGAGAGCTGTTTCTCCTGCACAGTCACCAGCGCGGTGCGATCCGACTCGCGCAGATCCACCTTGAGCGGTTTGACCGGGCTAAGCGCGTGACCTACGAAGGCCGCGGATTCCGGACTCCACTGGATAATATCAATTTTCTCATCGTTGAGTTCATGGACAATGTTATTAATGCGGGAGCCACGTACCCCGACGCACGAGCCAATCGGGTCGAGGCCTTCCTGATGCGAGACGACAGCGACTTTTGTGCGGCTGCCGGGTTCGCGCGCGATGGCCTTAATCTCCACGGTTCCCTCGTAGATCTCTGGCACCTCGGATTCAAAGAGGCGACGCACGAGATCGCGGTGGGAGCGGGAGACCAGAATTTGCAGGAGGCGGCCCTGGATACGCCGCACATCGACAACAAAGACCCGCAGGCGCTGTCCCACGCGGTAGCGTTCGCTGGTAACCTCCTCGTTGGGAGGCATCACACCCTCTACTTTGTCGGCCTTATCCAGATCGAAATCGAGCAGCCAACCACGACTGGGATCTTTGCGTGTAAGCGTACCGAGGCGGATCTCGCCGACCCAATCTTTGAGGTTTTCGTACATATGCTCATGTTCGGCCTCGCGAATGCGCTGCAAGATGACCTGTTTGGCGGTCTGTGCTGGAATGCGCTCGAATATAAACGACGAGTCCACATCGATGGTTTGTCCGAGGGCGGCGTTGGGGATCAGGAGTTGCGCCTCTGCCAGCGAGATCTCCTCAGCGGCATCGCGTACCTGCGCCACGACGCGTTTCTCGGTCCAGACGTGGACATCACCATTTTTGTCCACCTCGATGCGCACATTTTCCCCGCCTCCGAAACTCTTCCGGTAGGCCGAGAGGAGGGCGGTAGCAACGGTCTCCATTACAACTTCGCGGGGCAGTCCCTTTTCGGCAATCAACTGCGCTATCGCAGCTTGAAATTCGCTTCTCATACGCCTTCCTTGTTCCTCCCGCTGGTCGCCCAGTAGACGCTTACATCATTTTTTCGAGTGCAAAGAAAAAAGTCCCTGGCACACAGAAAAGTGGACCGGATGCCCACTTTTCTCAAGGTTGCTCTGTTCTGTGCTTATTATATCACGTTATGTCTTTGAACGCAAGGATAACAGGCGCGCGTCACCGTTTTTTGAGGTGCCCTGACACATGGAGAAATGTCTTTTGCCTCCTGCCTTTTTTCTGACCATTGGCTGAGGCAAGCTGCCACCCCTTCGTGTTGCTTCTATGATATACTCTATTGTTGGCATCGTTGCATGCAAATAGGCTAACCGCATCAGCCTGGTTAGATCATAGATATATACAAAGGAGTATTGCCATGGCAGTGTCACATCTCTCGACGGATGAGCGGGCGCTTATTGAAGCGATTCATGAGCTGGCGTTGGAGCGCGTGGCGCCGCGTGCGGCAGCGATTGATCATAGCGCGGAATTTCCCTGGGATATGAAAGAGTTGCTGGCCCAGCAGGATATTTACGCGATGGCATTCCCGGCCGAGTATGGCGGTATCGGCTCAAGCGAGCTGGCAGTTGTGATGGCGGTAGAGGAGCTATCGCGGCACTGTGCGACCACCGGCCTGCTGTTAGCGGTGCAGCAGCTTGGGGCTATGCCGATTCTGCTGGGGGGCAACGAGCAGCAGAAGCGCAAGTATCTTCCGCCGCTGGCAAGCGGGGAGTGGCTGGCGGCCTTTGGTCTGACCGAGGCGGGATCGGGTTCGGACGCGGCGGCCATGCGCACGTTTGCGGTACACAAAGGCGATATGTACATCCTCAACGGCTCGAAGCGTTTCATTACCAACGGCGGCCTGGCGCAGGTGAACTCCATCTTCGCGATCACTGATCCTGAGGTGGGGACGCGCGGCATCAGCGCCTTCATCGTCGAGAAGGATTTCCCCGGCTTCTCGGTGGGCCGCATTGAGGACAAGATGGGCATTAAAGGCTCGCAGACCGCCGAGCTGATCTTCACAGACTGCGAAGTGCCGGCGGAGAACCTGCTGGGGCGCGAGGGCGAGGGCTTCAAGACCGCCATGATGACCCTGGATCGCACGCGTGTGGGCATCGGCGCGCAGGCCGTAGGCATCGCGCAGGGAGCGCTGGACCTGGCTGTGGCCTATGCCCGGCAGCGCATCCAGTTTGGCAAGCCCATTGGGGAGAACCAGGGCATCCAGTTTATGCTGGCGGACATGGCGACCAAAGTGGAGGCCTCGCGCCTGCTGGTGTATAACGCCGCCGAAATGATCGACAACGGGGAGCCGCATTTCAGCAAGTACTCCGCGATGGCCAAGATGTTTGCCTCGGACTCTGCTATGGAGGTGACCAACGACGCCATCCAGGTGCTGGGCGGCTATGGGTACATGAAAGAGTATCCGGCCGAGCGCATGATGCGCGACGCCAAGATCACGCAGATCTACGAAGGCACGAACCAGATCCAGCGCCTGGTGATTGCGCGCGATCTATTGAGATAAGGTAGAGTAGCATGCCGTCGCTTTCATTTGATCCTGTGGCTCATGCCTATGATGCCACGCGTGGCTATCCTGAAGATGTCGCCTTGCAGATTGCCAGGGCGCTTGAAGCGGCCGCCGGCGCCAGCGCGCAGACCGCATTTCTAGAGGTCGGGGTTGGTACAGGCCGCATCGCCCTGCCCCTGGCCTCGCTGGGCCACATCTATACAGGCGTGGATATTTCGCCGAAGATGGCCGCACAGCTTGAGACCAAACTGCTGACCGCTGGCTGGCAGAGTGAGCAGCAACCGTGGGGTGCGCGGCCCGATGAAGATACGGCGCAGGCCCCCGAAGTGCGGAGATTCACAAACGCCGGGAAAGACGCCTCGCTGCGACTGGCGCTGGCCGATATCACCGCGCTCCCGTTCTATGACGCGACCTTTGATGTCGCGCTCGCCGTCCACATCTTCCACCTGGTTGATGGTTGGCAGCGGGCGGTGAGCGAGGTCCTGCGCGTGCTGCGACCCGGTGGGCTGTTCCTGCATTGCTGGGATGAGGATGTCACATCCGGGAAGTGGTCTGTTGAGATGATGTGGCAGAAGATTATGCGAGATATGGGCTATGAGATCAGGCGGTCGGGTTCACCGACGCGGACGTTGGTCACGCAGTGGCTCGTTGAGCGGGGATTGCAGCCCCAGGAGACGCGCGTGGCCCGCTGGGAGCACGCGGTTACCCCACGCCAGGCTATGGAGAACGTCACAAAACGTCTCTGGTCAAGCACATGGAGCGTACCCGATGCCGTATTCGAGGTGTCCGTGGAGCGCCTATGGAACTGGGCACAGGACTACTTCGGCGCAGACCTGGATACGCCATATACGCGCACAACGCAGTTTGTGATCTGCAAGACAGCGGTATAAGCTCCCTCTTCGTAGCTGCGCGATTTATCGCGCCGGGGCAGACCCGACGACATAGCAACCCCTGGCGCGATAAATCGCGCAGCTACGAAGGGGAAGAAGGGCGGCATTTTTCAATGGCTTCTTCTAGCATTGAGAAGGGCCAACCATCCTGCTCGTCCTTATGTTCCTCCCGTAGTCGCACCAGGGCTGGATACAAGCGTGGATCGCCAATCGCGATTGCGGCCTCCAACAAAAGGCTGCCCCACCAACCGGCCTCCAGGTTGGCCAGGAGCGGCTCTACCACTCGCTGGTCGTCTCTGCGCGCAAGTCCGACCATGGCTTCGCCGCTAGTCGTCGCGTCCTCATCGACGAGGCGAGCCAGCAGAGCCGCGCGGATGGCCGGGGAGTCGCTGTCGATCTGCGATCCCAGCCCAAACGTGGCCCAGTCGCGCACGTCGGTAGTGGGATCGGCGCTGAGTTCTATCAGGGTCTGGATCGCTCGCTCATCCTCATGGCACATCAGGCCAAAGACCACCCCGAAGCGTACACGCTCATCCGGGTAGTTCTTGAGGCGCAGCAGTGGCTCAATCGCGCGTGGGTCACGGCGGTGACCCAGCGCTATCGCAATAGTATTGAGCGCGGCAGGCTCTTGCGCGTGTGCAAGCATCTCCAGCAGCGCAACGACGGCCTCTTCGCGAAATGCATCGGCAGGCATACCCACCTGGCCGAGGATGTTGGCTCCTACACGCTGCTCATGTGCATCTCCAGAGGCGCAGAGCGTGCGTGCTCGCTCGAACGCGTCGCGGCCGCCTTGCAGGTGCAGCACCGAAATGGCTTCCCAGGCGGTATCTTCGTCCGTGTTGGTTAGAGCAGTATGGAACAAATCCTCATTTGTGCGAGGATCGGTACGTTGCCCCTGGTTGTTGATATGCTTGGTCATATTTTCTTCCTCAAGTTAGCAGGGCGCAGGCCTGCGCATTGGCTGATACTACACAGAGGGAGAGATGCCGTGTTGGAACAGGGCGCAGGCGAGCGGCGCCCCTACACGAAATGCTGATCTCTTACGTGCAGGCCTCCGTCCTGTTCGCTCACCGCTATGTCCCCTTCTTTCGTGTAGGGGCGCCGCAGGCCTGCGCCCTGTTCCAACCACGCGCTCCCTCCGATTTTGTATCAACGCATGAGGCCAGTACACGAAAAGCTGGGTCAATACCCAACGACGGTCCCTACCTGCCGACTAGATCTTCCAGGCGGCTCACCTGGTCCAGGTCAGGAATACAGGGCCACAGAATAAGTTCATCTACCCCGATATCTGTAAAGCTTGCAATGGCCTTGCTCACCGCTTCAGGGGTCGCGGGGATGTTGTTGGCCATCTGTTGCGCCATTGGCCCCATGAAGCTGTAGTAGTTAAGAATGGTGGTATGGATGCCCTCGCTGGCGTTGGGTCCGAGGCCATAATACATGCAAGCGACCAGGCGTGGCTTGCCGGCCCTGCCGGCCTCCTGCCAGACCTTTCCAGCCATATTGAAGAGTTGGCGCGCGCGTTCCGAGTCGCCGCCGCCGCCCGCGATATAGCCGTCTCCCCAGCGCCCAAGTCTCTGGATGCCCGCTGGTGAGTAAGCGCCGAGCAGTATCTCAGGGCCACCTGCCCGCACTGGCGCCGGGCCAATAGGGCCAACCTGCTCACTGAGTGCTTGCCCGGCCCAGATCCTGGTCATCTGCGCAAGTTGCAGGTCGAAGCGTTTGCCGCGATCATGCAAAGAAGTGGCGGTAGCCCTGAAGTCATCCTCCCGGCTGCCAACCCCCAGCCCCAGCGTGAGCCGTCCATTGGAGAGCGCGTCAAGGCTGGCGCTCTGTTTAGCCAGTAGAGTGGCATCTCGCAGCGGTGCCAGCAATACTGATGTCACCAGGCGCACACGTTCGGTCACCGCTGCGACGGCCGCGAACGTAATCAGCGGCTCAAAGTTGGGGTACACCACACGGTCGACCAGCGCCAGGCTGGAAAAAGGTCCCGCCTCGGCTCTCCTGGCCCAATCAAGGATCAGCTCCCTGCGGACACCAGGGATGTTGGCTGGTAGCCCGATACCAATTTTCATGATGCTCTCCGTATAAGTGGATGGTTATTTGACTACATTTTTCTTATTATATGCTATTTCTGTTTCTTGTGATGCGAAATATTTTGCCTGAGCAGGCGCCGTAATTCGTAGGGGCGCCGTTTACAAGCCCGCGTAGGCCTACGCGGGCTTGTAAAC
>JALYTT010000735.1 GCA_030854145.1 Chloroflexota bacterium
GCGTACGCCTACAGCAACTGACCAGCGCGGGTCCCGACCAGCAACACTACGTCACCCTGGTGACCGGACCCAGCCGCACCGCCGACATAGAGCGCACCCTCTCTATCGGCGTGCAGGGACCCGCAGCTTTGTGCGTTATCGTCGTTACGTTACCATAGGGAGGCGGCCATGATTAGCAAGCATTCTGTCACCCAGAACGATCACGAAGTGCTCCCCTTTAAAGAGCGCCTGGAGCATGCGCTGGAAGACGAGCATATGCATGCCGCCTTGGAACGCTTCGCGCCCAATTGGCGCATCTCACGCGCCGCTGTCTTCGAGAGCGAGGAGGCCGATTACGGCGCGGACTACGATTTCGCGCACCTGCGCTCCCAATTGCGCCAGGCCAAAGACTACGCCATTGAGCACCAACCGGAACTGCTGGCCCGGTTCAAGGCCCAGGCCGAAGCGGCCGGCGCGATTATCTACGAGGCGCGCACCGCTGAGGACGCCAACCGCTATATCTACGACCTCTGCCAGCGCAAGGGTATCGACCTGGTAGTGAAATCCAAGACCATGGTGAGCGAAGAGACCGAACTGAACACCTATCTTGAGGGGCGCGGCATCCAGGCCGTCGAGACCGATCTGGGCGAATGGGTGGCGCAGCTCGCGCACGAACGACCATCGCACATGGTCATGCCCATCATCCACAAGACACGCCAGCAAGTTGGTACGTTGCTCACCGAGGCTACGGGCCGCGAGATCTCGCGCGAGAACGTCGCGGAACAGGTCGCGGTGATCCGGGTGGAGCATCGCAAGTCGTTTCTGAACGCCGGCATGGGCGTCAGCGGCGCCAACGCCTTGATCGCCGAGAGCGGCACCGTCATGATGATCACCAACGAGGGCAACGGCCGCATGGTGACCTCCCTGCCACCGGTCCATGTTGTGATGGCAGGCTACGACAAGCTCATCAGCACATATGCCGAGGCCATGACACAGTTGCGCCTGCTGGCCCGCAGCGCCACGGCCCAGTCCATTACCAGCTACACTACCTTCATCACCGGGCCCGCCTATCCCGGCAAAGAGATGCACATCGTGCTCGTCGATAACGGGCGCAGCGAGATGCGCGCCGACCCGCGCTTCCAGGAGGCACTGCGTTGCATCCGCTGCGCCGCCTGCGCCAACATCTGCCCGGCATACCAGCAAGTGGGCGGCCACGCCTTCGGCTACATCTACAGTGGTGCTATCGGCCTGGTGGTCACACCCTTCCACCACGGCCTGGACGCTGACGCCGGCCCCCAGAGTCTCTGCGTGAGCTGCAACGCCTGCGAAACCGTCTGCCCCGTCGAGATCCCCCTGCCCAGCCTGATCCTGAATGTGCGCAGCCGCGTCGTCGAAGCCAGAGGCCTGCCACCCATCAAAGCACTGATCTTCGGCGCCCTGGCTCACCCACGCCTCTTCGGCCTGCTAACTCGGCTCGCCAGTATCGGGCAGATCCCTGTCACGCGCGGCGGCCAGTACATCCGCGCGCGCAACCTCGGCCTCCTGCGCAAACTACCCATACGCAGCCTACGCTACATCGCCGCCCTCGCCTCCTGGCGCAGCCTCCCGGCCTTCGCAGCCCGCCCCCTGCGCGACAGGGTAAAACATCTTGAGCGACAGGAGCCTACGAGCACACCCGCTGTTCGCCAGACAACCGTCTGCTACTTCGCCGGCTGCATGACCGACCGCCTCTACCCGGAGATGGGCGAGGCCGTCATCAAAGTGCTGGAAGCCTGCGGCATGCGCGTCGTCTACCCGCAACAACAAAACTGCTGCGGCCTCCCCGCGCTCAACTCCGGCGACCGCCAGCACGCCGCAGCTATGGCAAAGCAGACCATCAGTATGCTTGAGCGCACGCTCGACGAGACCGGCGCCGACTACATCGTCAGCGCCTCCGCCAGTTGCGTCGTCACCATCATCCAGGACTACGCCCGGCTCTTCGAGGACCTGGACATGCAAGCCTGGCTCAACCGCGCCCACGCGCTCTCCGAGCAGGTCACGGACTTCACCAGCTTCATGAACCGCGTCCTGCTGCCCGTGCAGCGCGACGACGAGGTCATCGCCAGCGAAACGGCACCGCTGAAGGTAGGGGCGCCGTTTACAAGCCCGCCTGTTCCCCCGATGGCATCACGATTTCGTCGGCGAACAGGCGGGCTTGTAAAC
>JALYTT010000379.1 GCA_030854145.1 Chloroflexota bacterium
TTATCGGTGTGAAAAATGTTGCAAAGCAAATGAGACATTTTTGCGCACAACCAAGAGATGCTTTACGATTGTTGCTTGGCAAGCTTTCAAGGCAAAACGGGTAAACTAAAAAGCCCTGGCTAATATACAAGGTCATTTAAAATCGTGCATGGCACGGAATAGACGGCACACGGATGCGGCAAGCCGGATCCCTACGCGGGTTGGGGATGGCACACGGATGCGGCAAGCCGGATCCCTACGCGGGTTGGGGATGGCACACGGATGCGGCAAGCCGGATCCCTACGCGGGTTGGGGAGCGATCCGTTTCTCCTAGCCGCGAAAGCGCCCCAGCAGGTCCTGCCAGGCACTACTCTCTACCTGGAACAGCAGTATATCGCCGCTGGTGCCGAGATATACTGCGAGGATATGGCGCGCGTCAACCTTCCACAGCGTTCCTCCGGTGGTGCCCTTGAGCGCGTAGAGCCGCTCGTAGGGGCAGGATCCGGACGGGTCGGGGAAGCAGACGGTCGTAAAGATGATCCCATGGCGGTACTGGAAGCCAGCGGATCGCTGGTGCAGGAAACGCGTCGGGTCGCCGGGCTGGAAGGTCCACAGTGCGGCCCCGTTGCGCATATCAAAGGCCACCAGCGCCTGGGCCGGGCTGCTGCCTTCAATTGAATCGACCAGCAGAGCATAGACGATTTTGCCGTCATCGGAGATATGCACATCCAGGACGGCATCCAGTTGCTTCTGGCTCCAGAGGACGCTCTGGGTCGTAGTATCGATGGCCTGGATTTGGCCCCCGCCATATACCAGCAGGGTATGCCCACTTGCCAGCAGACCAGGAGGGTTTTGCAGCGAGTCCGGCCCTGGATTAGGAACAGTCCACAACTCATTGCCGGAGGCCAGGTCAAAGACGTGGAATTGGTCGCTGCGCGTGATGAACAATAGGCCCGCGCTCGTGGCCATCTGCATCTCTTCCTGGGGCAGAGCGGACAGATTGTCTTCCGCGGTGACGTTGTGCCAGCGGACCTTGCCCTGGGTTACATCGATGCTATAGATGTTGCTAGAAACCTGCCAGATAAGCTGGCGACCCAGCGTGAGCAACGTGCCATTATCGCGCGGAAACACGCTGGAATCCTGGGGTCCGGCGATGTGCCAGGCACTGGCGCCCGTGGCCAGGTCGATGGCCATAAGTTGCGTTGTCGGTCCCGAAGCGCCGGGCGTCGTGGTCGGTACGCTGCTGGCAAGGTAGGCAAAGCGCACGTCGCTACCCAGCACAATGGTCTGCTGCTGGTCGTTGGGAGCAACGATGGTGCGCTGCCAGATAGTCTGGCCCGTCAGGCGATTGAGCAGCAGGAAGGTGAGCTGGTGATCGAGGGGATGCGCGTAGGTCGGATCGTCGGGCGCGAACCGGTAGTCCAGGGTGCTATGCCCGCTCAGCGCAACCAGGATCGTACCCGGCTGTATGCCAGCGCCGGGTACAGAGAAGCTCCCGGCGCTAGCGAAGGTGCTCCATTGGCCGCCGCCGCCGGCGTCGAAGCCCGCGAGTTGATGCAGGCTCTCACCGGCTACCTGATTCACGATGCTGCCGTGTTCATCGACAAACGCCACGCTCGCTACCGGTGTCGTGGGATGCTGCCACTGGGTAGTACCGCCGGACGCCGTAATCTGATACATGCTGCTCTGGGGCCGGTCGAGCTGCATGTATTCCAGCCAGCCAGCTCCCACCAGCAACGCGATGAACAGCAGGGCGAAAAGCACGCGTGAGAGTCGCCACAACCGTACAGCCAGCTTAAGCGGGTAGATGAGCGCGCGCAATAACGTGTACTTGAAATCCTGAAGATGCGTTTGTCGCGGGCGCCATGGATATATCCAGAGCACCAGCAGAGCGAGCAAGCTGAGCACCAGAGTCGCCACCAGGAGCGTGCGCGCCGGTGTCCAGGTCAGGAAGACCGCGCCGCCACCGGGGGCCGTCGCGAGGAAGACCAGCGACCCGCCGGGCGTCTGTGCCAGGGTAGGCGACAGCGCCGCGATACCTACAAGTGGGCTGCTCCAGCGCCGCGTGCCGTCGCGCGCATCGAAGGCCGTGATCACAGTGTCGCCGTTGTCGCGCCGTTGCTGGAGCACAAGCTGCCCATCAGCGCTATCCAGCAGGGGTGTACATGTGCGCCCCGCGTCCACCCCCAGCGCATCGGAGGTCAGGCGCTGGGTCCAGCGAACCGTCCCGCTGTTGGCATCGACCGCGTAGAGCCAGAGTTCGGGGCGTACCTGGCGCGTATCCCAGGCGATACCGGTGGCGTAAACCGTGCTGCCAGCAAGCGAGGTTGCGCTGCTGGCCTGGTAGAACTGCACCGGGGTGAGTGTCGCGGCCGGCGAGCTGTTCAAGGTCCAGACCGGGGAGCCTGTGGCGGGATCAAGGGCCGCCAGTCCGCGCGCGCCTGCCGAGAGGAGGAGCTGGCGCTGACCTGTGTTGAGCAGCAGCAGGGTACGGGTGGGACGCGCCACCTGCCAGCGAATGTGACCGTCGACGCGGTTGAGGGCCGAGAGCATGGTGTTGCTGGCGATGTAGAGCGTCTCGCCATCCAGCAATAGCGGGGCAGCATAGGTAAGCTGGTCGTTGAGCGCCTGCGTCCATTGCAGCGTGCCGGTGTGCAGATCATAGGCCGCGATCTGCCCAGCGCCGGCTGACTTCGCCGTGTAGAGCGTGCGTGCATCGAATGCGGGCTGGAAGCGATGCGCTCCCTGGGTCGGCTGCTGAGCGTACAGGCGCCAGAGATGTTCCCCGGCGGCGTTCAGCACCTGCACACCGTCCGCGTATTCGGCCACCAGGTCTCCACCCGGCGCGACGCCCAGGGTACTGTAGGACGAGGATACAGCCGGCGAGTCATTGACGCGCCATGTACCAGCGCCGCCCAGCGCGATCACGCCTTGCCGGTTTGACGCGTTGTGGACGCCAAAAACAGGCCCCATCTGGGTCTGGCCGGGGGGCGTGATCGTGGTCGTTCCCAGGTAGCCGCCGCCAAGATCCTGCTGTGTCACAACGCGTCCGCTACGCGCATCAAGCGTGTAGGCAAAGAGATGGGTATCGCTGCTATCATGCCAGAGCAGCAGGCTGCTCACAACCACAAGTGCCAGCAGCACACACGCCATGATGGCACGCGCCTGCTGCGACAATGGGGGCAGGCCTGCTTGCGCCGACCCGGCCGGCGTGGGGGGCGCCTTCGGAGGAGACCAATCAGCGACGCTCTGGCCAGCCTGGCTCTCAGACCGTAGTCTGCTTGTCTGTGAAGGCGGTCTACCGGAGCCGTTCAAAGCACTTTTGCGTCGGCTCTCAAGCGGAGGTATACCCGTCTTCAGGGTAGGCTGATCGGCGGCGCTGTTCTGAGCCGCATCAACGTCCTGGGGGGTGGGCACCTGCGTTTTCTCAGTGGGCCTCTCGGCAACGCCAAAATCGAGATCGATGGCCTCGGCCAGATGCGGAGTATTGATGCGCGGAGGTATGGCCCGTGGCACAGCCGGGCGTTTGACCGTTTCTTCCCCCACATCATCAAAGGGGTCGTCATGCTCCTCGCCGGGTGTTGGATGTGACGGTTGCTTGTCAGGCATCGTAATAGCGCTCTCTCGTACTCCAGGTTCTCGATCTTCTACTATAGCAGATTACACGCGAAGTTAAAAGCACGGGGGAACCGAGGGTCAGGTTTGTTGAAAAGGCGTGCTTACCCGAGAACCTGCTGCGTGCGCCCGATCAACCCGCGTAGGGACCCGGCTTGCCGCGTCCGGGTGAGGCATCCCTTGGGGTCAATACCGGTCACATAAGGAGAATGGTGGGAGAAATGGCTCGAAAAGCACATCTGTATTCGCTTCTTGTGAGCGTAGACAGTTCAGCTTTTTGCAGCGAGTGCTCCGCTTTTTCACGCATTTTTCCGGGTAATTCTCCTTATGTGACCGGTATTGTCCCTTGGGGTGCCTGTGAGGTCTCCTGACTGGCCGCGCAAGCGAAGCCGGCACCCGGACGCGGCAAGCCGGGTCCCTACGCGGGTTGGGGCACCCTGGTGAACCGAGGGTAGCCTATGGACGAACAACGAGGTGTGGGATATGATAGTAATCTGTAGCTGTGCTATCTTCGTTGGCAGGAGACTTCATGCGCACCCTCAATCTGCACCAGCTTGCGACGTTTCAGGTGGTGGCCAAACATTGTAGCTATGTTCGCGCGGCCGAAGAGCTGCATTTCAGCCAGCCGGCCGTCTCCGCGCAGATTCGCCAGCTTGAGGAGGTGATGGGCGTCAAGCTCTTTGACCAGATCGGGCGCAAGACCCACCTGACGCAGGCTGGAGAGGAACTCTATCGCTACAGCCAGAAGATCTTCGCGGTGATCGAAGAGGCCACCGAGACGATGGAGTCGCTGCGCAGCCCGCATTATGGCCGCCTGAGCGTGGGAGCCGATACCACGGTGGGGTCCTACGTCATTCCGAACCTGCTGGGGAAGTTTCACCAGGCCTATCCCGAGGTCGAGATCAGCCTGGATGTGCTCAACCGCGCGACCCTGGTGGATGCGCTGGTGAATAACCGCATCGATATCGCCATTGTGGGCCGGGTGCCCGATGATATCCCCGTAGTGATCGAGCCTTTCGCGCGGAACGAGCTGGTGCTGGTGGCCACCCCCACGCACCGGCTGGCGGGTCGGATCGAGGTGCCTTTCGCGGAACTGGGGCGTGAAAATTTCTTGCTGCGCGAGGTGGGTTCAGGGACGCGCGCGGCCCTGGAAGATGTCTTCCGCGAAGCCGACATCCCACTGAAAGTCTCGATGCAGATGGGAACGAACAGCGCCATTAAACAGAGCGTGGCGGCCGGGCTGGGTATCGCCTTGATCTCGCGGGTCGCTCTCGATATGGAGCTGGCCATGAATCGCCTGGTCGTTCTCGATGTCGAAGGCTTCCCTATCATGCGCCAGTGGCGTATCGTGCATTTGAAGGAGAAGAGCCTCTCCGCCACGACGCGCGCCTTCAAATTATTCCTCTTACAACACGCCGACAGGCGCCTGCGCAAAAAGACAACCTAACTGCTATCCGTCTCGAAATCGTTTCGGTTCTGTATACTAACAGCAGTGATCCTTTTATGTGTGGAGCTTGCAGCCTTGCCGCAGAGCAGAGAGAGAGCAGCGTATGAATACTGAGATACAGCAGCGTGTCCTGACGCCTTGCCCGCAGTGTGGCAAGGTACGTATTGGTGTGAGGTGCAATAGTGACATGGATCTGAGGGCGGCCGGAAAATTTGTCTCTGACCTGGCAGCGGTCGTCTGCATCGCCTGCGGCTACACGACGCTGTACGCGTTGGACTTGCAGAGATTGTGGAAAGAGCTGGACATGCATCCTGAACACTTCGTGCTGCCGCTCAATTTCAGAGGGTGATAGGGGCCGGCTACCTGGCAAGCAGGAGGTGCGCGACCACCCAGGCTCTATATACACACAGCAACAGGACCGCGACAACATCCCAGCAGGCTCCGGATCGCAAGAAACAGAGACATCGGGGAGACACAAAAAGAACCTGGAGGGAACGCACCCCTCCAGGCTCGTACCACCCCACCACTTCACATTTCCAAATCCCATAAACGAGAAATGCCACGTTTAGAACTTTCCCCCTACAGTTCACATGCCCTGAGTCCCGTATATACACGATTTCACCCGCCACCCGGCACTACCCCCATCAATTGTTAGATCGCCATATTTGGAACTCTCACCCCCTTCGTTCTATGCTAAAATATACCATACAGACATGTCGATACTATGAATATAGATGCTCCTTACATTACATAATTTTCATACTATCAGAGTTTTAGAACGCCTTGAATCATTACAATTTATTCATTTCCTGACAAGGCCTGCGCTCTGATCTGCTATAATGAAGCGACGGCAGGGTTCTGCCGGCCATTGAGGCGGGTGAAAAGCCGTAAGAGGTGGCCAGGTTTCCAGATCGTTGATGGGTAAATGAGATGACGCTTTTAATAGATACTGCACAGCTTGCCGCCGGTCAGCGTGTGCTGATTCTTAACTCGGCGGCGGACCCGTTTGTGGAGTTCGCGGCACAGCAAATCAGCTACGGGCAACTGGTGCTGGCCGAAGACAATATCGCCGCACTCCAGCAACCAGTCAGGTTTGTGGGGCCAGGTTCCGTACAACATATCCCCTTCCACGACTATCCATTACATGCCGTGCCCGGCAGCATGGATGTCGCCGTGATGAATCTGCTCTACCAGCCGGGCAATGCCTGGGTGCATTATGGGTTGGAGGTGGCGGCATACGCCCTGAAAGTCGGGGGCCAGCTCTACGTTATGGGGGCGAAAGATCGCGGTATCGTGTCAGTAGCGAAACGCATGCAGGCCTGCTTCGGCAACGTCGAGACGCTGGAGATCAGCAAGGGTCAGCGGGTAGTGCGCGCGCGTAAGGATGCCGGGTGGCAAGCGCCTGAAGGCCACCCGCCAGTATTGCCTCTGGACGATGTATTCGCGGGAGGGAAGCTGGACGAGGGGACGCGGTTGCTATTGGAGGTGCTGGAGGTACGAGCCACGGATGTAGCGCTGGACATCGGCTGTGGCGCGGGCTACATCGGACTGCATATCGCGCAACAGGCCCCTAAAGGACAGGTAACCATGGTTGACGCCAGCCTGGCCGCCGTGGCACGCGCCCGGCAGCGTGTAGTGGAGAGCGGGCAGAGCAACGTACAGGTACTGCCAAGCGCCGGCGCCCAGGCGGTCAGTGAGCAACGCTTTGACCTGATAGTGACGAATCCCCCCTTTCATACAGGAGGCATTCAAACAACCGCGATTGCCGAACGCTTCATCCGCGAGGCCGCGCAGGTGCTGCGTCCCCCACGCGGGCGCTTTTACCTGGTGGCAAATCGCTTCTTGAAGTATGAACCGGCACTACGCGCCAGCTTTAAGGTGGTCGAGGAGGTGGGGGGCGATACACGCTACAAGGTGCTGCGCGCGCTGTCCGCGTAGGGATGCGGCAAGCCGAATCCCTTGTATATTAGAGGGAGAACGAGAGAATCTGATACACTACGAAGGAAACGGAGAAGAGAGCACGCGGTGGTGAATCTGACCGAATCCCTGAGCAGCAAGCTCGTGC
>JALYTT010000380.1 GCA_030854145.1 Chloroflexota bacterium
CGGCGGCATCCCGCATTTCGTGGAGGGGCGCCGCTGGCCTGCGCCCTGCTCCAATCCCGATACATCTCCTATGCCGCTTGCCCCCTCTGTCGTGGTTGAAATTGCCTCTCGACCTCGCTGCCTCGCTCTGGTATAATGTGAGCGGTGGGTGATAGAACAAGAGTTTCACCCCGGCAGCTATCAAGCAGGAGACAATCTGTCAGGTACCCCACGCCTAAAAGGGCGGGGGCTTGAGAACTGTTCCGCGCTTCAGCGGAGGCTGTTACAAGCCCGGACCTGACCAGTCCCAGCCAGGGGGAGCAATCCCTATCGGGCTACGATATCAGGGAGCGTTTGAGTTCGTACCTGTGGATGCGTGGTTGCCAGTCCGCAGCTCTACAACTCCTGGGTTAAACAGACGAACGGGGTCAGAGTCCGTGCTCAGGAGAAAGGACCGCCTGATATCCTCGACGAGGCCCACATTACCCGTGCAAGCGGTGGGGTTTGGCCGTTCCCATTCAAAACGGTCCCCCGCAAGGGGTCACGAACGCGAGTCGCAGTCTGCGGACTGCCTTTCTTTCCTCCCCATGCCTAGAAGGCCAGGGGTATCCAGAAAGGACCAGAGATGAGTGACCGGCTCGTTTCGCCTATCGTGAGCGATGAGGAACAGGTAATCGAGGGTAGCTTGCGACCACGGCGCCTGGCGGAATACATCGGGCAGGAGAAGATAAAAGCCAATCTCAGTGTGTTGCTGGAGGCTGCTCGCAGGCGCGGCGAGTCCGTCGATCATGTCCTCCTGTATGGACCACCCGGACTGGGTAAAACGACTCTCTGCAACATCATCGCCGTCGAGATGGGTGTCAACCTGAAGACTACCTCCGGCCCTGCTATCGAGCACGCCGGCGACCTGGCCTCTATTCTGACATCGTTGCAGTCCGGCGAGGTGCTCTTCATCGACGAGATTCACCGCCTGGCCCGTGCCGTCGAGGAGCGCCTGTATTCGGCGATGGAAGACTTCGCGCTGGATGTGATGATCGGCAAGGGTCCCGGTGCGCGGGCCTTGCGTCTCTCGCTGCCGCCCTTCACCGTCGTGGGCGCCACCACGCGCGTCGGCTCGCTGACCGCGCCGCTGCGCGACCGCTTCGGGGCCATTTATCGCATGGAGTACTACGAGCCGGAGGCGCTGAAGATGATCCTGACACGCTCGGCGCGTATCCTCAAAGTGCCGGCGGACGAGGCGGGTATCAACGAGATCGCCGGCCGCGCGCGTGGCACCCCGCGTATCGTCAATCGCCTGCTCAGGCGTGTGCGCGACTACGCGCAGGTGAAGGCCGATGGCGTGATTACGCTGCCGGTGGCGCAGGAAGCGCTCAACGCGTTGGAGATCGATAACATCGGCCTCGACCAGACCGACCGCAACCTGCTGCTCACGATCATTGAGAAGTTCGATGGCGGACCCGTTGGCCTGGATACGCTGGCCGCCAGCACCAGCGAGGACTCGGAGACGATCGAGGATGTCTACGAGCCGTATCTCCTGCAACTGGGCTTCATCGCGCGCACCCCACGCGGCCGCATCGTGACGCGCTTCGGCTATCAACACCTGGGAAAAAATGCGCCCAATGCCGGTTCGAGCGATGGCAGCACCCCGACCCTGTGGCAGGCGGGCGCGCCCCCCCCACCAACACTATAGAGAGGTTCTAGTATCAATGGGGGTCAACATCAGTGACTACGATTATCATCTCCCGTCCGAACTGATCGCGCAGACGCCCATCGAGCCGCGCGACTCCTCGCGCCTGCTTGTGGTTGAGCGCGCGAGCGGGGAGCTGGCGCACCGGCACTTCCGCGAGATCGGCACCTACCTGCGTCCCGGTGACCTTCTGATAGCCAACCAGAGCCGCGTGATACCTGCGCGCCTGCTGGGACGCCGGTTGGAGAGCGGTGGCGCGGTCGAGGTGCTGCTGCTGGCCGAGCGACCAGACCTGGGCGCTAACTACTGGGAGACCCTGGTGCGCCCCGGTCGCCGCCTGCGCGAGGGCGCTCGCATGGCCTTTGGCGCTGAGGGTAGCGACCCAGGCCTGCAAGCAGAGGTTCTCCAGCGCACCGAAGCTGGCGGGCGCGTTGTGCGCTTCTTCAGCGAGCCTGCTCAGGACGAGGCTGTATCCGCCACCACGGTCCACCAACTCATTGAACACGCGGGCCGTATGCCGCTGCCACCCTATATCCACGAGACGCTGAGCGACCCTGAGCGCTATCAGACGGTGTACGCGCGCATCAGCGGTTCGGCGGCGGCCCCCACCGCCGGGCTGCACTTTACGCCACACCTGCTGGAGCAATTGCGCGGACAGGGAGTGAGCGTTGGCTTTGTGACCCTGCACGTTGGCCTGGATACCTTCCGCCCCGTCGAGGTCGAGGATATCGCCGACCATAAGATGCACAGCGAGGAGATCGACCTGGACGCGCCCACCGCCGAACTGATCAACGAGACGCGGCGCGCCGGCGGCCGCATCATCGCCGTTGGCACGACATCTGTGCGCGTGCTGGAGAGCGTGGCGAGCCTCTACGAGGGCCAGGTGCAGCCCTACCATGGCAGCACACGCCTATTCATCACCCCCGGTCACCGTTTCCGGCTCGTCGATGCCATGATCACCAATTTCCATCTGCCGCGCTCAACTCTGCTCCTGCTCGTCAGCGCCTTCGCAAGCAAGCCCCTGATCGAGAAAGCCTACCAGGAGGCCATCCGCGAGCGCTACCGCTTCTTTAGCTTTGGCGATGCTATGCTGCTTCTCTGAGCCAACGATTTATATTTGCTTTTCCTCTTGCCGGCTCTGGTAAGCGTTCTGGCTGGCCTGGCGGCTATTCTTGATCTGTAGATAGGCCTCGTCCCGCTTGAAGGAGAGTGTGGCATCATCGGGGGTGTGCTCAAGCGCGCGCGTGTAGTCGTCGCTGGCCTCGCGATAGCGCTTGAGGCGCTGATACACGCTGGCACGGTCGCGGTAGACCAGGGTGAGCGCCGGGTCAAGCTCAAGCGCGCGGTTGTAATCGGAGAGCGCCTGCGGGTATTCGGCAAATGCATAGTGTACCAGACCCCGGTTGTAGTACGCCATCGCGAGGCCTGGCTCCAGGGCCAGCGCGCGCTCGTAGTCGTCGCTGGCCTGCCTGTGTTCTCCGAGCAGACGATAGGCCTCACCCCGGTTGTTGTAGATGGAGGCATCGCGCGGGTCCAGGGCGTTGGCGCGATCATAGTCCTGGATAGCACGTGCTGGCTGCCCACTATCGGTATAGGTCGCGCCGCGCCTGCTGAGCACACCAGCATCGTCAGGCGTCAATATAAGGGCCTGCTCAAAGTCATGCAGGGCCTGCGGGTAATGGTGGAGCGCCGCGTGTGCCTGGCCCCGGCTGCCGTATGCGCCGTACATGCCGGCAAGATGCGCGTCCAGGGTGATGGCCTGGTCAAGATCATCGATAGCTTGCTGGTATGCTGCAAGTTCGATCAAGACGGCGGCGCGCGCGATATAGGTCAGCACATCGTCGGGGTTTAGCGCGCTGGCCTGGCTAAGATCATCGATGGCCTGCTGGTGCTCTCCAAGATAGTAATAGGTCAGCCCGCGCTGGTAGTAGGCCGAAGTATAGTCAGGGTTGAGCATGAGTGCGCGGCTCAGATCCTGCAGCGCGCTCTGGTAGTTCTTGAGGTTCCGGTACACGATGCCCCGGTTGTGGTACGCCGTCGGATCTGCGGGATTGAGCAGGCTGGCGCGATCAAAGTCCGCCATGGCCTGCTCGGTGTCGTTGAGCATAGCGTAGACTGCGCCGCGCCGGTTGTAGAGTGAGGCATCGTTGGGAGTGAGCGTCAGGGCGTAATCAAGCTCGGCGATCGTGCGTTGCTGCCCGGAGAAGCGTCTGGCCGCGTGGAAGGAGGTGCGATTGCGCGGGGCAGGTTGCGGCCAGAGTGTGCGCCGGTAGAGCGCTATCCCCCAGGCAATGGCGCCAATAAGCAGCATCACAGCAATGCCAATCAGGACCTGCATAGCATTCATGCACTGTTCTCCTTAAATGTCTGTTGAGCCATTCAGTAGCGGTAGGGCATAGCGCGTATAAAAATCCGGTCTCTGCGGCTCCAACCAGTGTAGAGGAGCCAGGAAAAGTGGCAGCAGGCCGAGCTCCAGCGCCCTTTGTAGAGCCTTGTGTGCCTCATCATCCCGGCCCAGCGAGGCACAGGCTATCCCGACCCAGAAATAGGTATCCTCGTCGTACACATCCAGTAGAATAGCCTGTTCCAGTTCTGTGAGCGCCTGCTCGAAGTCGCCGCACAGCCAGTGGGCCACGCCCCGGCAGATATGCACGATGTGATCCTGGGGGGTGGAGAGGATAGCCGTTGTGAGGTCGGTCTGCGCGAGCGCCTCCAGGCGTTGCGCGGCCTCCAGACTCGCCCCATGGAGACACAGCAGCAGGTATTCGTTGCGCCACCCATGACCAATAAATCCTGGATCGAGCGCGCAGGCTTTTTGCAAATCGCTCTGAGCCTGTTCACGTTGCTTCAGTCCCAGGTACACCATAGCCCGCGTTTCATAAAAGGTGCCATGTTCTGGCTTCAGTGTAATCGCTTTATCGCAATCGACGAGCGCAGGTGGGTACTCTTTGATCAGATAGGCATCATTTTACCAGATACACCATTGTACGAATAGAAAGAACAGGCGTTCGTGGATAAAAAGCGTCTAGCTGATACCAAATTATAATATGCGAAGATTTACCTATTGTCAACTCCAGGTGAACTGTGGGCAGGGCCATTTAAAAGTCGTGCATGCTAATCCGGGACACGCCAGCTTACGAAGAGGGGTCATCGGGGTCAGTTTGCCAGCATGCTGAATACACACTTTGTGCCGATTGAAGAGAGAAAGGTTTAGGAATCATTTCAGAGGAAGGACACTGCGGTTGTGGTTCCCGTACAACCTCCGGGCCAGGGAGTCAGGTAGTCAACCCTTTGGAGATTCTTATGCGCTTTTCTGCTTTGCGACCGATGAAACTTCCACAACAACTGGGCGTCGGCTTTGGCCTGATGCTTCTTTGTATGGTGCTGACGTTGGGAGCCAATCTGGCAGCCAGTTCCCAGCAGCAGGCCATTACTCACCATCTTATCTATCATCTGTATCCCGCTCGCTGGCAGGCTCATGAAATTATCAAGCTCACGCTGGCCATTGACGACGATGTAGCCCGGTACCTCTTGAGCCACATTCCTGGCCAGCAGGCAGATTTGCTAAACACATACCAACAGGAAGCGCGGGATTTACGTGTAGCGGTAGCTTCGGCAACTAGCCTGACCGATACAGCAGAGCAGCGTGCTATCCTGGCTGATTTCATCCAATCCTTCTTCGGAACTGGGGGTTATTATGCTAGCAATCAAGAAGTCTTTAATCTGACGCAGGCTAGCCAGGCTGTGACTGCCAACGAGGTATACGCGACCAGTCCATTTCTCGCTACAGCCCACCAGGATATGCAGACCTACATAGACGTGGTGGAAGTTGAAATCAAGCAGGAGGAAGCCAACGAGAACGGAATCACCAGGCTGGTTCAATTTCTCAACATCGGCCTGGGAGGCAGCACCACTCTCTTTGGGATAGGGATCGCTCTCCTTTTCACCCGCTCTATTGGACGCCTGTATCGTCAGATCGAGGAGAAAAATGTCAGGCTGGCTGAGAACAATACGCATTTGCAGTCGCTGGCAACGACCGATCCCCTGACCGGACTCTCTAATCACCGCGCTTACCAAGAGGCGCTGCAACTGACGATGAAACACGTTCTTCAGAGTGGAGAGCCAGCGGCGCTGGTCCTGGTCAATGTCGATGAACTCAAAGATGTCAACGATGCACATGGACACCTCTATGGAGACCACGTGCTGGTCGAACTGGCCGGCGCTCTCGCCAGTTTTGGAACAGGGGCCGCCTTCCGGCTCAGCGGCGATGAATTCGCGCTAGTGTTGCCGAATACCTCTCTCTCCCAGGCCAGGGTCTCGTGCGAGCAGGTGCGCAAAGAAGTGGCCAGACGGCTGCTGGGGCCAACCATCAGTATCGGGCTTGCCATCACGACACAGGAAGAGCACGAGGTGGACCTGCTGCGTGAACAGGCCGATGCCGCCCTGCGCGAAGCCAAAAAACAGGGCCGCAACACGCTGGTCAGCTTTGATGAGATTCGAGCCTCCACCTCTATGCTGGCGCCGGCCAAAGTCCAGGCCTTTCGCCGTTTGCTGGCGGAACAGCAGGTGACGGTCGCCTTCCAGCCCATCTGGAGCATGAAACAGGGGACCGTTTTAGCGTTTGAGGCTCTCACGAGGCCCGCGCCCGCCTATGGTTTCAACGGTCCCCAGGAGGCCTTCGACATTGCCGAGAAGCTGGGGCACGCCCACGAACTGGACGCCATCTGTGTGCGGGCGATTCTGAAGCGAGCGCATGAGTTACCGGAGGGGGTCCTGCTCTTTCTCAACCTTACGCCCCAGTCGCTGGCCCATGACCTGCTCACCGGTGCCGTACTGCTAGAGGCGGTCATTGAGGCGGGGTTGACGGTGGATCGAGTGGTTTTGGAACTGACGGAGCGCTCAACGCTGCCGATCGCGGTGGTGGTGCAGCATGCCAGGGAATTGCAGGCTCTGGGCTTCCGGCTGGCCCTTGACGACGCGGGCGCGGGCAATGCCGGGCTGGAGATGATGAGCCAGTTGGCCGTCGATTTTATTAAGATTGACCGGGCGGTAGTGGTCAATGCGATGACGGATAAAGCGGCCCAGGGCGTACTGGCAGGCATCGCGGCGATTGCGCGCGAGATGGAGGCCCTGGTGATTGCAGAGGGCATCGAGAATGTAGCGATGCTCGAACTGGTCGAGCATCATGGCCTGCAAGCAGTGCAGGGCTATCTGCTAGGGCGCCCAAACGAGACCATCCCAGATCTTGACTCGCTACAAGCCCTCAGCCCTCTGGCGCTAGTCTCGTAGGGGCGACGGCTTGCTCATTGACTCCACCATATTCGCCGAAGAGAGGGCCATCATTCATCGCAGGTGAGATGCCGTAGCGCGTGGCTTGCCTCGCCGTCCTGAACGTAAGCCGGAAAGGAGAGCCGCCTCGCGTCTCCGTAG
>JALYTT010000381.1 GCA_030854145.1 Chloroflexota bacterium
TCGCCGTCCTGTAACAACCAGGACGGCGAGGCAAGCCACGCGCTACGGGTGGGAAAGCAAATCAGTGCGCCGGGCGCAGGGCGGCCACGATCATCGCGACGATGCTAAGACCAAAGGAGACCAGGAAGGCGGTATGCACACCATGCAGGAAGAGGGCCAGGGCGGCCGGAAACTGGCTCATGCCCCCGCCGTAAATGAAAACCTGCATCATGGCGGCCATCGGAACCGCGCTGAGCGCGAGCGGGAAGACAATCGCGATACTCAGCATCTGCCCCGTGTTATTCAGCATATTGAGAATGCCCGCTGCCGCGCCACGTGTCTGCGGCTCGACCGAGCTCATGATGGCATTGGTGTTGGGTGACACAAAGAAGCCGGAGCCGCCGCCCATCAAGGCCATAAAGACTGCCAGCAACCAGTATGGCGTGGTGGGCCCGATAGTCGTGAGTCCCAACAACCCTAGCGAAGAGACACCCAACCCGATGGGGGCAAGCAGGCGCGATCCCAGGCTATCCGACAAACGGCCACTCAGTGGGCCGATAATCATGAAGGCCAGACCAAATGGCGTCAGCAACAGGCCCGCGCGCAGGGGATCTTGCCCATAAGGTCCTTGCAAAAAGAAGATCAGCAAGAACAGCACAGCGCCGCGCGCGATCCCGTTGAGCAGGCCACTCAGATTTGCCAGGGCGAAGAGGCGATCTCGGAAGATGCGCAACTGCACCAGAGGCTCCTTGAGGCGCGGCTCAATCGCTCCAAACAGCGCCAGGCTGATAATGCCCAGCACGAGGATTGCGATGATTACTGGCTGGCTAAGGATGGGGAATGCCAGCATGCTCAATGCCAGCAAGATGCCAGCGAGGCCAACGGTGAGGGTGATGGCCCCAAACCAATCAAGGTGCTGGTGCGCCGCGAACCGCACCGGCTCGCGCAAGCGCCAGATGCCCCACAGAGCGCCAAAGATGCCAAGCGGGACATTGAAGAGGAAGACCCAGCGCCAGGACACCTCAGTGAGCAAGCCACCGATGATCGGGCCAATCAGGAAGCCGGCCGCGCCCGCAATCTGGTTAATGCCCAGGCCCAGACCGACCTGCCCCTTGCGAAAGGCATCGGTCACAATCGCCGTGCTGTTCACTATCAGCAGCGTCCCACCAATGCCCTGAACCAGGCGCCCCGCGATCAGGTCACCGCCGTGGAACTGCGACTGTGCCAGGCCCGATATCAGCGAGCCAAGCGTAAACATAATGAAGCCGGTATTATACAGGCGCTTGCGCCCCCACATATCCGCCAGGCGCCCGACCACAGGCGTCAGCACAGTGGTTATAAGCAAGTACCCCATGAGTACCCACATGATGGTAAAGAAGCCGGCGTGCAGATCAGTCATGATATTGGGCAACGCGATCAGCAGCGCAGATCCCTGAACCGAGGCCAGAAGCGCGCCAACGGTGGTGACAGAGAGCGCCGTCCAGCGATAGCCATCTTGATGCGTTGCGAGCGCCTCCACCTCACCAACATTCTCTCGCAGACCGCCAGAAGCATCTGTAGAGGGATTATGAGAAGTCTCCATAGATTTCCTTCCTGAATAAGAATAGGTAAATACATTCGGTAACCGCTATAGCTCGACGAGGTGACGTAACGCGGGGAGCGCCGCCTGGATCTGTGCGCGCTCCTCGACGCTCAGGTGAGCTAAGCGGCGCTGCAGCGAGGCCTGGCGCGCGCGCTCGAATGTGGAGACCGCCAGGCGCCCCGCCTCGGTGGGCCGCACCCAGACAGTGCGCCAGTCGCCCTCATCATGGTTGCGCTCGATATACCCCTGCGCCAACAAACGCTTGACCATCGCCGTCGCCGTCGAGGGCGCCACCGCCAGGTGCTCGGCAAGTTCCTGCATCGTACAGCGCTCATGATCGGCAAGCACACGCAGCAACGTCAATTGTCCCGGTGTCGCGCGCAGCTCCACGACTTCGCGCCAACCAGGACAGTTGCCGCTCGCCTCGCTATCCAGCGGGAGGTCGGCGCTCAGCCGCCGCAATAACCCCGGCGTAATCTCCAGCAGCGCACGCGCAAGGTCGGCCTCCTCATGCGCGGTTTCCTGGGCCATACTTTCACCTTCTATTATTTCGAGTGTCTAAGTATATGATAGACGAAATTTTTCCATAGGTCAAGAGTTAATGGCTTACCCCGTCCGCCTGGATCAGCAAACTCATCTCTAATCCACTCGCCATATATCTATCCCTGTGTTCTGCACCACCAGAATCTCCTTCCCATTGGGTGACCAGGCCATTGTACTGGGATTGAGAGGCATATTATTCAATGGATCAATCTGCCCTTCATCGTACTGAGCAATTTGTCTCCCATTCGACGCATCTACGATGAAAATAGTGCCGGAAGCAGGCCCGTATGCATGTGTTGCCGTAAAGGAACGTATAGCTAGACGCTTCCCATCCGCGGACCAGGCCTGTGCTTCCAATCTCCCTTCCACCCTAGATGTTGCTATCCTTCGACCAGTCTCCACATGATAGATCGCATTTCCCAAGGCTATCGACCCCCATCAGGCGACCAGGCAATAATGGTATCCGCCTGATACACCACTGGGAATGCGCGCAGTTGCTTCCCGGCCTGCGTGTCCCAGATCTGGCACCTATCAGGAAGCTGACCGAGAGTACACACCGCCAGCTTTCCGCTCTCCGGCGCCCATACCAGCTTCTCTACCTCTACATGACTAAAAGCAGGAGTGCTGGTTGGCGCAGGTGTATTGGACGGTGTGGGTGTGCCATTCCCTGGTGCGGACATCAGTGTCGATGTGCTCCCACTCTGGCGTGTGGCCAGTGGGGAAGACGCAGGGTCCAGCAGAGCAACTTCGCGGCCAGTGGCTATATCCCAGATCTCTATGACTGCGTCGTCCCGTCTCCTTGCAACATCATATCTCGATTTCGCTACGGCCAGATACTCTTCATTCAAAGCCCAGGCGACCAATCTCGGCTGGTCGCTCAAAGCTCCCGACTGAATGAGCGGTACGGGTTGCATCACTGGAATGGTGCGCACCTGTTGCCCGGTGGCTGCATCCCATATCTGCACCATGGGAACCATCCGACTTCCAGGTGGCACGCTCCCATATTGACAAACAAAAACCAGCAGATGCTGCCCATCGGCAGACCACACAACGAGCCGTGGCGGCACTTCGGTCTCCAGCCCACCGGTCAACAACCGCTTCCCCGTTAGCGCATTCCATACCTGCCATTGGGGACTGGAGGTCCCGCTCGTTGACGATCCTATCGAAGCCACGCGCGTTCCATCAGGCGACTAGGCGGCATCTAGCGCATAGCCACTATTGCCTGAATAGGTGAGAAGACGATGGAGGTCGGGCCGCTTTGTATCTGCCAGGTACGCTATACCTCCTATCACTGACAGCGCGCCCACTCCGGCGGCGATCCCTACCAGAACCGTTCTGCGCGACATCCTCCGTCGTACGCTCTTCATCGCTGTCGCTGGATGCAATGGTTGCCTACAATGATGGCACCTCTCCACACCCGGATCATTCTCGAAGCCGCAGTTGGGACAATCGATGTGCAGAGACGACATAGCCTTGGGCCCTCTTTCTTCAGACATTCTTTCATGTATCTCATTTTTTAAGTACGTTATCACGAACCTGAAATCTTACAGATGCAGGGTCGATGATTTTGGTTGCTTTAGCCATCGCTCCAACGCGATACAAAACACTACGCGCTATCAGCCGTATGTGACATTCCACGTCCCAGCGGCGCCCGCGTTGGGGTCGCACTGATTCTGAGCATTCAGGCTGCAATAATTGCCGTTGAGGCTCCTGTCCGATTGGATCGAGCCCCAGAAGTAGAGCGGGCGGCTATTTTGATTGCCCGGTACGGTGAACTGGATAGACTTGCCGGTGGTGACGCTGCCGGTGAAGTTGCCATTGCCGCTCAAAGGGGAGTTGACGGTAAAGCTGCCGTGGATGCTGCCCTGGCCCGCTTGCTGTTGGATCGAGAGAGTCATGCCGGTAATGATGTTCGCGGTCGTATCGTCGATGGAGCCATGATAGTTCCCGGCCACATTAGGCATGGGAAGCGGGGTAGCGGTAGGCGGCTGCGTTGGACGTGGCGTAGGCTGCACGGTCGGACGTGAAGTGGGCTGCGTGGTTGGATTAGCGGGAGGAAACCCGCTTGCCGGACTGGTAGGACTGGCTTTGGCATATGGCGTGGTAGTAGCAGGAACAGGGGTGGGCGTCGATTGAGAGCCGGGTATACTACCCACAGTTGTGGTGCTGCCTGGCTGAGATGTTGAGACGGCAGAACGAGCTTGCGGCTGGCGGATGATAGCCGGGAAAATACTTATACCAACCAGAACCACAACCAGGAAGAGTAGAAAGACGAGTGGCACTATCAGGCGTCTCCGCCCAGAATGTGCAGATGCCGGTGTGGACACAGGTGGAGAAGTCGGCGCAGGCGATGATGGAGAAGGTAGAGGCATGGGCGATGATGTAAGAGCTGGGGTGGCTACCTCCACCCTGGCAGGGGCAAGCACGATCTCTCGCGCTGGCAATTTCTCCGCTATAGGAACTGGAAGCGAAACGGGTAGCGGGCTAACTGGCGCGGTCAACTGGCGCCACATGGGATGAGCGTTTAGGGCCTGCCAGAACTCGGCCACCGACGCGAAACGGTCGCCGCTTTTGATCGCCAGCGCGCGCGTTACGGCATCGATAATAGAGCCGGGAAGAGCGGGCGTCACCTTGTTGAGCGGCTCAAGAGAATCGTCCTTACCGTTGCTTATACGCGCGATCCGGCTGAGGGCATCGCTGGGAACGCTGCCGGTCAGAAGGGTATAGATGGTGGCGCCCAGACCATAGATATCGGTACAGATATTCGTGCCTGAACTGTATTGTTCAGGCGCACCGTAGCCGGGCGAGCAATACCTGACGGCGGTCGTCGTTGAGTTAGGCTCGTACTCCTTGGCAATGCCAAAATCGACCAGCACGGCCTCATCGCCTGCCATCGGGCAGATGATGTTGGCCGGCTTGATATCGCGATGAATGATCGGCGGGTTCTGGCTGTGCAGGTAACTCACGGCATCCATGATGGGCGCCATGATCGTCAGCACCTGCGGGAGCGAGAAGCGCTTCTGCGGCTGCTGCTGCCGCAATTTGTCCAGGTTGGGCGCGTCAATATAGTCCATGAGCATGTAGGCCCGGTGGCGCTCTTCGTCCTCAAATACGCGGTAGACGCGCGGCAGCGAGGGATGCTCAAGGCGCTTCAGAAGCTCGCTTTCAAAAATGAACCTCTCCCGATCCCGCTCCCCCAGATAAATAACCTCTTTGAGGGCAAAGAGGTTCTGCTTCACACGCA
This sequence comes from Chloroflexota bacterium, assembly GCA_030854145.1. The sequence goes on from JALYTT010000381.1 coordinate 5,349, forward strand.
GGTCTCGAACTAAATATACGGCACCGAAGCCGCCTCTGCCCAGGAGCTCCTCCACGACATAGCGCTCACGAATGACCTGGCCAGCAGGGAGCGGGATATACAGATCGTGCAATCTGCACCTCAACTACTAAGAAAAAGGCCGCTGGTGATCCACTTTTATCATGGCCCAGGCAGTAGCGTAGGATACCCCGGCTTTTCAAACAATGTCACATACTTCAGACAAGCATATGCCTGGAAAATTATCTGCCCATAGAGAATAAACGCTGCTTTTGCCTGGTTTTACGGCAATTGAGGGCTAAACAATTTCGATCTTGCCTTCGCTTATTGTATCATCATCGTGAATAAGAAACACGCGCGCGGAGGGGGGTTCGGGATGATACTGGTGCGAGAAGATGATATAGTATAGCTTGTTACGCTTAGCCCATTCGATATCCCGGCGCGAGGGGTAGGCTTCGCTGATGGGGTGGGAGTGATAGTACGAGTACATTTCGCCATCGTACTCGTCGATATCATAGGAGATGCGCAGCAGATCTTCGGGGCTGATCTCCGAGAAGTCGTCAGGCTGCTCGGCAGCGTTGGCGGTCGGGTAGTTCTTGACCACCTGACCATCCTTGCTCGCCAGCAGGCCACAGGTTTCATTGGGATAGCCAGCCGCGACATGGGCCAGCATATCGGCGTACATCGGGCCGGGGATACTCACAATAAAGCGTTCTTCAGCTACCATAACAATTTAGTCTCCAGATCATCCTCAAGTTCGCCCAGATCGCGAGTCCACAGGTCTTCGCTCAGGTACTTCCAGCCACCATCGCTCAGGACCACCACGATCTTGCCGCGCTCCATGCTCGCTGCGATACGCAGAGCCGCGTGGAGCGCCGCGCCGCACGATGGTCCCGCGAAGATGCCCTCCTGGTCCTTCAGTTGGCGGGTGCGGCGAATGGAGTCGATGCTGGCCACCAGGATCTTGGCGTCGAGCAGCGACTGGTCCAGCACCGGCGGCACAAAGCCGTCCTCCAGGTTGCGCAGCCCCTGCACACCGTCGCCCTGCATCGGCTCAGCGGCCACAATCTTGATGGCGGGGTTGTATTCTTTCAAGCGGCGCGCACTCCCGGTGAGCGTCCCACCGGTGCCCAGGCCGGCCACAAACACGTCAAGGTCGGGCAGGTCTTTGATGATCTCCACTGCCGTGCCTTCGTAGTGCGCCTGCGGATTGGCGGCGTTGCCGTACTGGTAGAGCATGAGGTAGCGCGGGTCTTTCTCCGCCAGTTCGCGGGCCAGCTTCACCGCGCCATTGCTCCCCAGTTGCCCAGGGGAAAAGATGATCTGCGCGCCATAGAGTTCAAGCATCTGGCGGCGTTCGCTCGTCACATTATCGGGCATGACCGCCGTGAACTTGTAGCCCTTCACGCGCGCAATCATGGCCAGCGCGATCCCTGTATTGCCGCTCGTCGGCTCCAGCAACACTGAGTCATGGATCAGCGTCCCACTGGCCTCCGCGTCCTCGACCATCTTTTTGGCGATGCGATCCTTGATACTGCCAGAGGGGTTACAGCCCTCAAGCTTGGCGAAGATCTGGACTCCCGTGCGCGGACTGAAACTCTTTAATTCTACCAGCGGCGTATTGCCAATGGTATCCAGTATGCTGTTATAGAGCATAGCGCTCTCCTTTTGGTAGCAATGCGATCAAGCGCAATGCTACCGGCCGCCGGCCATGGCGGGCAACAGGGTCACAGTATCGTTCGAGCCAAT
>JALYTT010000382.1 GCA_030854145.1 Chloroflexota bacterium
GGCTTGCCTCGACGGCGAGGCAAGCCATCGCCCCTACGCGTTTCTGGCAACGTGATAGAATAAGGACGACATCTCTACATAAGCAAGGAGCCATTCATGGCAGCAAGGCAACGTATTCTGGACTTTCCCAACGGTTTTCTCTGGGGAACCGCGTCGGCGGCGTATCAGTGTGAGGGGGGAAACACGCGTAACCAGTGGTATCGCTGGGAGCAGCAGGGTCATATCCTCACGGGGGAGCAATGCGGGGAGGCCGCCAACTGGTGGACGATGGCAGAGCGTGACTTTGAGCGCGCGGAGCAGATGGAGAACAACGCGCTCCGCCTGGGCCTGGAATGGAGCCGCATCGAGCCTGAGGAGGGGCACTGGGATGATGCCGCCCTGGACCGTTACCGCGTCATGTTGACAGATCTGCGTCGCCGGCGCATGCGGCCGGTAGTGACCTTGCATCACTTCACCGATCCCCTGTGGTTCGCGGACCGCGATGGCTTTGCCAATGAGGCCAACATTCGTTTCTTTGTGCGCTACGTGACGCATGTTGTGCGGGCGCTGCGCGATCTCTGCGACTTCTGGGTAACCATCAACGAGCCGAATGTCTATGCCATTCAGGGCTATCAAACCGGGGAGTATCCTCCAGGGGAGCAGGATATGCCGCGCACATTCCAGGTCTTGCGCAACTTGCTCCAGGCCCATGTTGAGGCGTTCTATATCATTCGCGACCTCCAGCCGGAGGCACAGATCGGCTACTGCCTCAACTACCGGCTCTTTGAGCCTGCTAACCTGTTCTCGCCCCTTGATCGCAGCGTCGCGGGGTTACAGGAGACCTTCTTTACCTGGGCTGCTCTGCAGGCCGCGGAGACCGGCCGCTTCACCTTTCCCGCCAATGCCCTCGTCTCTCCCATCGCGCACGCGGCGGGTGCGCGGGATTATCATGGCGTGAATTATTACACTCGCGATATGGTGCGTTTCGATGCCTCGACCCCCACGGAAGTCTTTGGCCGGCGTTTTGTGCGTCCCGGCGCCATTCGCAACGATGCTGGAGTCCAGGAAGAGTATGGTGAGATCTATCCAGAGGGGCTGTATCGCGTGCTGAAGTCCGTGTATCGCCGCACGCGAGGTAACAAGCCGCTGTATATCACCGAGAACGGCTTCGCCGATGCTGTTGACAGCCGCCGCCCGCGCGCTATTCTGGAACACCTGGCGATGGTGTATCGCGCTATCCATGAAGGCATACCTGTACGAGGCTACCTGCACTGGTCGCTGGTGGACAATTTCGAGTGGAACGAGGGTTGGCGGCTGCGCTTTGGCCTGATCGAGCTTGACCCGGAGACGCAGCAGCGCGCGCCTCGCCGTAGTGCCAGTATGTTCGGTGAGATCTGCCGCGCCAATGCCATCACTGAATCTATCGTCGAACGCTATGCTCCTGATGCCATGGATAGCATCTTCGGCTCATCTGATGTCGCCAGGCGCCAGATATCCGTCTGATCTGTAGATGTGTACATCCTGTGGCTGATGGCCACTTTTCACAGTGAGAAATTGGAGCTATTCAGCATGAGCCAGGTTGCTTTCCTTCGATCAATACAGGTGGGTATGCCCCAGCAATATGGCGTAAAGGGAGCGCGTGCAGTCATGGAGCGCGCCTGGGAAACGTCGTTTTTCCGCACGCCGTGTACACAGCCGCGCCGGCTTTACACGACGCACCTCGAAGGCAATACTCAGGCTGATAGGAAAAATCATGGCCGGCCTGACCAGGCTGTGCTGCTCTACTCTGATGCACACTACCCTCTCTGGCAGGAGGAATTGAATTTACCGGAGATCGGTCCTGGCGGTTTTGGCGAGAACTTTACCCTCGATGGCATCAGCGAGCAGACGGCCTGCGTCGCTGATGTCTACGCGTTAGGTGAGGCGCGCATTCAGGTGACGGGCCCGCGCTATCCCTGCTGGAAAATTGCCCGTCGCTGGAACATCGTGGACTTGACGAAACGTGTGGCGGCGACCGGGCGCACTGGTTGGTATTGTCGTGTTGTGCAAGAGGGTATGGTCGAGCCGGGCATGCCCCTTCTGCTCGTTGAACGTCCCTATCCGCGCTGGACGATGGCGCTGATCAATGCTTTCACTCATGGACATAACAAGGATGTAGCACTGGCACGGGAACTGATCTCGTGCCCCCAGCTCGACGAGTGGTGGCAGGAAATGATCATGCGCCGTGTGCTGGGCCACGATAAAGATGACTATGCAGTGTAGCCAATAGCTCGTGACCTGATAGCCATCCCCTGATCTCGCGTAGGGATTCGGTTTGCCGCATCCGTATAGCTGGCCCTTGGGCTGGGTTCGCCTCCTCGTGGCCGCGCAAGCGAGGCCTCACACGGATGCGGCAAGCCGAATCCCTACGCGAGAGGAGGCGTCCCCGGCAGCGATTCCGCTAGCCTTTCTCTTTCAAAAGAGCCTCGCGCAGCAAGCGGTCCGGGCAGTTGCGCGGGAACAGACGCGCGTAGCAGACCATGCAGTAATCGCCTACCAACTCTTCATCGTCGCCGGTCCCGTAGTACGCGATCGTGTGCGGCGGGCAGGCGTAATGTCCGCAAGGTCGCAATGCGGCCTCATCCTGGTGTTGCAGGCTGTGTGGAAACTGTTCAATATAGCAAGTATACTCCGTCATCTAGCATTCCTCCATACAGATCATTGGTCTCCTGCATGATAGTGTGCAGTTGCATGCATGTCAATAGGTCATGCGCACTGTCGTGCTCAACATAAGCTGTACTATAGAGAATCGCAGAAATTGCTAGATTTTACTTGGATGTAAATTGTTAATATTTAGCTTTACAAACGTTATATTACATAGAGAGATTTGTAATTTAAAATCATTACAATACTCTAAAAATATGGGTTATCAGCCGGGCAACGCTATTAGCTCAGGCGAGGATGTAAACGTGGTTGTAGACGAGAAGTAAAATCACAAAAGCTCTCGCTTTTGGACACCTGCTGATGAGGCTGCAACACCAAAAAGTGTATTGAGGCTGTGCTTGTAATCTTGATGTGACTGCACAAATACTTCTTCAAGCAATGCCTCCCCTTAGTGAGGAAGAAGGATAGTATGGGTTACAGTTTACTTACCATTCAGAAACTCAGCGACCAGCCCAAAGATGCCAGCGAGTACCCGATTTTCAGTGATGGTTGGCAGCTAACGCTGACCGACAACGAACGGATTGTCTGGCAGGGCAGCGCGAGTGCGCTAAGCGGCCTCCAGATGGTAAATGGCACCTGGCGAAAAGTCGCCCAGGTTAGAGCCAACACTCAGGTCATAATCACCGACAAACGTTTGGTATACATCTGCCGTAAATATAGAAAGGGTGGCATGTGGTTTGGCGGCCTGCTTGCTGTATTCCTAACACTTGCAGAGATGAGCATTGCCGTCTTAGTGCGTTACGGCAAGGCAGCAGTAGGCCAGGTTCGCTACGAGTTTGCGCAGGCAATACTAGCCAAAAGCGTCAAGCTTGGCCCATTAACGTCAAACGAAGTTACTGTCATCGGTGGAGATAGGAACGGCACATTCATGGTAACCCTCGACCTACCGAGAAGCGATTACGAGACCGTGGCTGCCACATTAGCCCGGCAAATCACTCCCTTCCGAGGTATTGCGGCACCAAAGGTTGAGACGAAACAAGAAAACAATACAACCCAGATCTATTATACTTTTCCTCGCGGCCAGGATAGTCAGACCTCCTTTAAGGATGGTAGCTCACGAATTAGTAGTAGAGAGCCGAAATAGTTGGTGATGGTATTGCCTGATCCGAATTCAGATGAAGATCGTTACAGAAAATGACATCGCTCAGGGGTTAACAGCACTTGGCTTGCAGAGATCTTCGGCAGTCATTGTGCATGCCTCATTGCGCCTGGCAACCACTGAACGGATGATCCTTGCCGATCCAACTGCACTCCTGTGCGATCATTGCGAATGCCGTTGCTTTGCTGCTCTGCAACAACGATTGGAGGTGCTTTCTAGGGGAGATACGTAAGAACAGGCTTCCAGGGCGTAGGCCAGCGGCGCCCCCACACGGAAGATTAGGCTCCGCTCTCTCCCCCGGCTGGTCGCCCTGTTCCAACGACACGCGGCATGCCAGGAGACGATCGCCCTCTGGTTGCCATCTCGCCCTTTTTCCTTCGCCAGGGACGTTCGATCATGATTTTGTATCAACGAATAGCCCTGCCATAGCCTCTACGCGCATTGTCGTCACCAGGCATTTATGCTATGATTAGAGAGAAGCCAGGCCAGGAGAGAAGTGCATTTACTGTATATCACTTTTTGAAAAGAGCCTTTTTATGGAGAGGGCTAGAGCTTCAATAGAGACCTGCGTCATCCGCATATTTGAAATTATAAGTGAGGCCGTAGTATGGGAAAAGCAAGCTTGATATCTGAAATGCAGAAGCTCCGTTTTGGCAGTGAAATCTTCTGCTCCGACGGAGAATATGGTAACCTGGTAGATGTAATCATTGATCCTGCGACACGTTCCATAACCCATATTGGTGTGAGAAGAGGCCGCCTGTTTGGCAGGACCAGTCACCTGCCGTTTGATGCTGTGACGAGCGCGGATAGTAATGCGGTACGACTGCGTGTCACGCTGGCCGATGTTGCCGCCGCTGTGAACGTAGCGGCCGGTGGCGCGCTGCTTGATGCCAGGAGCGTGGTGGAGCTGGGTGGCGCGGCTGCTAGCGGCATGCTCACGCTTGTCGCGGTACATCCTCAGAGCGGAGAACTGGCCTATATCGTGGCTCACCACCTGCGCCCCGGCCAGGATACTATGCTGCGCGAAGAATATGTGACTACCCTGGCGCCTGGCCGGGTCAGCGCGACCATACCGGAAACCGCGCTGGCTACACTTCCCCCCTACCGCTCGGACGGTGAACTCCTGCAAGCGGTGGAGGCCATTCTTTTTGATGTCACTCCCTTGCATGTTGATAGAAAGGGCATGACGCTTCGCGTGCTTGATGGCGTGCTGTATCTTGATGGCAATATTTCTAGCACGCTGCGCGCTGATATGGTGCGCGACCAGGTAATGGGCGTTCCCGGTGTGTTGGAGATCAAAAATAACCTGGTTGGCGATGATCAGTTGGCCACTGATGTTGCTCTGGCCCTGGGGCGTGACCCGCGCACCCGCGATCTCTCCATCGGCGTCTATCCTCGCCTGGGCGTAGTACGCTTAAGTGGCGCCGTCCATACATCCCAACAGAAGGCCGCGGCTGAAGAGATCATCCGTGGCCTCCCCAGCGTGCGTTCGGTAAGCAACGAGCTGACCGTCGATCCCAGATCTGCTATGCTCCATGTCATGTCCTCGACAGGAGTTGAAACTGAAGATCAGATACCCGGCAAATACACCAGGCATACGAAGTGAACAGGGCGCCCCTGGTGAATCTCCTACAATATAATCTGTTGACAAAACGCAAAGCAGCGGTTATTATCGATGGGGCTGCAAGCTGTTAGTGTTTCTTTTAGATATTGCTTTGGGAGCGTCGTAGGTGTCTATGGAGAGAAGAGAGAAATTAACGCCAATCGGACATGAACTGATTCCGCCGCTCACGAATGGGGCGACATCTGTCAATGACGGGATAGTACGCCATCTGCCTGTATCACGTCGCGAGGTAGCAGTGCAGGCGTTAAAGACGCTATGGTACGAGTTAGACCTGGGAGACGATGTGCTGATCTTCGCTTCTCCCTCACAGGGGAGGATGCAGAGCGAGCATCATCCGGCGCTGCTTGACCAGCTCCTTATAAATGGGAAGCGACGCAAGAGGTCGCGCCTGGGGCAGCTTGCAAGCTGGAAGGCGTTGCCGGCGCCTGCATCTGCCCACGGCCTGGCCGAGACGGGCGATGTGGATATTCTCCTCAAGCCAGATATGCTGCGGCGGGCCGACGCGGGTGATCGCGGGAGTTTACCGGCGGCTCCGTACAACTGGATGTCCTATACCTTTGAGAGCGGTTGGACGGGGCTATCCGTCTACTTCTATGATACTGACAATAATGACCCGGTAGCTCTGGCGGCGATCCCTAATGGGCGCCAGGACGAGTGGCTCACGTTTCTCAAGCTGCTGGATGACATTCACGACACGATCTCGCGGCGCGAGCGTCGCGGTCGCATCGAGATTATCGGTGGGAACGATGAGCTGGCGGATGTGATTAAAGGTTCGTCGTTTAACGATGTCATCCTGCACCAGGAGACCCTGGCCCTGGTGGCGGCCCAGCGGCGCATCTTCGATGTGGCCATGCTGCACCGCTACGCGGCGTTACGCGTGCCCCGCCTGCGTAAGGTGTTGTTGATTGGCCCGCCTGGTACCGGGAAAACGACGCTGCTCAAAGCGGAGGGCGCTTTTCATGCCAAGCAGGGTGGGCTGGTCTTCTATGTGTGCGCCCCTCCCAGGAACCGGGGACCCAGCTCCTGGCAGCAGCTCTCGCACGCGCTGCATATCGCTGCCGATAGCCGCCTGCCCGCACTCGTGCTGGTTGAGGATTTCGAGATGTTTATCGCGGACCCGCACGAGCTACAGATGGTGCTCAATACGCTGGATGGCGTGGCCACACCGGATAATCCGGCCGGGACGCTCCTGCTGGCAACTAGCAACGATCCAGAGAAGATCGACCCGCGTATCCGTGACCGCCCCGGACGTATCGATGTGCTGATCGAGATCGGGCTGGTGGAAGATGAAGAGCTTGCGAAGCGTTTTCTCAAGCACTTCCTGGGCGCAGCCTATAATGAAGAAGAGCACGCCCCCGTGGCCTTGTTGCTGCTCAAGCAGCCGGGCAGCCATTTCCGCGAGGTGTGTATCGCCGGTGCTATGCGCGCTCTGGAGGAGGAGCACGCCGATGTGCTCGGCGATGATCTGCTCTGGGCGCACGAGATGATCATGAGCGGGCGAGCCGCCGCCGCCCAATCAGAGCGCTTTATGCCGTCCAGCACGCGCAAGCGCGGCGGCTTCTTCGGCAAGCCCGCCAGCAGGTGATCCTGCTCTGTGTCTGGAGCATGGAGGGCAGGATGCAATGAGGATAGGGACATAACAAGAGGTAGGGGCGCCGTTTACAAGCCCGGCAGGCAGCAGATATC
>JALYTT010000383.1 GCA_030854145.1 Chloroflexota bacterium
CACTCAAACTGGGAGGGTCGCCGACCTTGCTCAAGACTCCACTCAGCGTGCGCTTTCCTTCGCACTCCATCAGCCCCAACAGGACGGTGACGAAGTACTGATATTGCGGCTTGGAGAACACCGAGCGGAAACGCTCCGCAAAGTGGCGGACTTCTTCATCCAGACATAGAATAGGCTGTGGCATCGGACACCTCCGTGGTTTCAGGTTGTTGTATTCACCTGTTTCATACCACATGGTGTCCTTTCCTGCTACCCTCTTTCCAAAAAGTGCAAAGATAGTGCTGCTATATTATGTGCTACTTAAATTATGTAAACAGCAGGTAAAATAAAATGCAAGTTAGAGGAAGAGCACACGAAACCTGAACGCGCCATAGAGGCGCCAGTAGACCGCGAGGGGCGGGATCAGCAGCGAGGTCACGATCATCTCTATGACATGGCGAGGCGCGTGCGAGGTGGTGTGCAGTCGTTGTAGACAGAAATAGGTGGTCAACAGCAGCCAGCCGCAGGCGGCGACCAGCGCGAGCAGCCAGAGGCCGCTCAACGCACCGACAAGGGCCAGCAGGAGGGCGGTGATGATGCCGTAGTAGCGCCAGGGAGGAGCGGCCTGGATGCGTTGACGATAGAGGGCCGGGTGCTTTTTATAGAGCAGGGCATTGAACATGCTTTTCCGTTGCTGCTTCAGGCTGATACCCCAGCGCGCCGGACGCACGGGATGGTACACCACCGCCTCCGGCACGTGTTTGCACTTGGCATTGCGCTCCAGTAGCGTAAAGAAGAGGTCGCTATCCTCGCGCCAGGCTGCTGTGAAGCGTTCATCGAAGCCACCGACCTCCGCGAGGGCCGCGCGCCGGTAGAAGCAATTGGCGGTCACAAACTTGGCATGTTCAAGATGGGCGGCGTTGCGCTCGTAATCGGTGGGGGTATGCTCCAGGGGGACCACGATCTGGCCGGAGATGCCAGCCACGCCCTCTACCAGGGCCGCTACCCCGGCGGCCAGCCAGTCTGGAGTGGGGATGCAGTCGTCGTCGGTGAAGGCAATACACTCGCCCTGGGCGACCTGCCAGCCGGCGTTGCGTGCGGCGGCCGGACCGTGGGCGCTCAGCACCGGAATGTAGCGCAGCGTATGGCCGCGCTCCTGCACGCAGCGAGACCAGTGCTCCACCAGGAGCTGTGTATCGTCGCAGGCGGCATCATCGACGATAAGTATTTCGTAGGCCGTGGGATCAAAGCATTGCGTGGTCAGCGCCTCCAGGCAGCGATTCAGCAGGTCAGGACGTTTGAAGGTCGGGACAACAACGGAGACGCTGATCTTCATGATTTTTCCAGTAGGAACGAGCCGATCACCAGAGCATCGAGCGGCGAAGTCCAGAAGCATTCGACGGCATCGCGCGGCGAGCATACAATCGGCTCACCCCGCGTATTGAACGAGGTGTTCACCAGCACAGGCACGCCGGTGCGTTGCTGAAATGCTTTCAAGAGATCGTAGTAGAGCGGGTGCTGCTGGCGGTTGACGGTCTGGATACGGGCGGTCCCGTCCACGTGGCGCACCGCCGGGATGCGCTCGGCCTTCTCTGGTCGCACATCGAAGACGAAGAGCATGAATGGCGAGTTGTCGGCGTTGACGAACCAGTTCGCGGCCTCTTCCTCCAGCACAACCGGGGCCACGGGTCGGAAGTCCTCGCGGTCCTTGATCTCGTTGAGGCGGGCCTGCATGTCGGCGTGGATCGGCGAGGCCAGGATCGAGCGTGCGCCCAGCGCGCGCGGACCAAACTCCAGGCGGTGCTGGAACCAGCCGATGACCTTATCCTGTGCCAGGATCTCAGCCGCCTCCTCGGCGACATTGCCCAGGCGGCGATAAGGCAGCTTCGACCAGCGCAGGAATTGCTCGATCTCGTCGTCGCTGTATGCTGGACCCAGGAAGGCGTGATGCATATGGTAGCGGCGCTCGTTGTCCCCGCGCTCCAGGGCATCGATCCAGAGAGCGGCGCCCAGGGCCGTCCCCGCGTCGCCGGCCGCCGGCTGCACCCAGATGCGCTTGAAGGGGCCACGGTCGCGTAAGCGAGCGTTCATCACACAGTTGAGCGCGACCCCGCCTGCCAGGCACAGGTTCTCGCTCTGGCTGGCCTCATGGAGCCAGGTTGCCAGTTCCAGCACCGTCTCCTCCAGCACAACCTGTAGCGAGTGCGCGATATCGTAGTGGCGCTGCTCCAGGGGGCCACCCTTCACGCGGGCGGGTCCAAAGCGCTCCACAAGACGCGGTGGTTGGATGGTGTAGTCGCCCTGCGCGCCAGGACGCACAATCTCGCGGAACTCGTCGAGGTAGCGCGGCGCGCCGAAGGAGGCCAGCGCCATGACCTTGTACTCGTCCGAGGAGTGCAGGAAGCCCAGATACTCGGTTACCTGCTCATAGAGGATGCCGAGCGAGTGCGGGAAATCGACCTGGCCCAGCCAGCGTAACTGGTTGCCGCTGCCAATGCTGTAGCTCGTGGTGGCCTTCTCGCCGCGGCCATCGAGGGTCATTACGGCGGCCTCGGCGAAGGGCGAGGCATGGAAGGCGCTGGCGGCATGGGCTATGTGATGTTCCACAAAGTGCCAGCGATAGGGGCCGTCGGCGCGCGCGCCTCGAAAGCGAGCTTGCAGGTGGTGTGGCGCTCCACCGGCCAGGTGGCGTGGTGCGTTCACAATCGAGGCCAGGAACAGGGGATCCCAGGCCGAGTCCCATTCGGCGGGCGTGGGGTGCGCGGTTGGTTCCAGGGGGAGCGTGATGCTGGCCTCGTCGCGGTGGCTGCCCAGGAGCAGGAAGGGATCGTATGAGTAGGCGATGTGCTCGACCTCGGCCAGCGTGATGTCGGCCTCGCGCAGGCAGTAATCGATAGCGTGGAAGGGCAATTCGTAGGTGGAAAACGGAATGGGGCGCTTGCCATGTTTGATATGCGTGAAGCGTTCTTCCTCCGCCGCCGCGATCACCACTCCATTCTTGACGAGACAGGCCGCCGGGTCATGGTAGACAGCATTGATCCCCAGGGTGTACATCCAGGCTCCTCCTCCGCATGCAGCCGGACGCGGGCGCATCCACTGTTCGCGGGTCGATGTTGTATGTAGAAATAAAGCGATTCCCCTGCACTCTACACGGTAGGCAATGCACAGCAGTTTCAGAGGGATGTGGCTTTGATCTCACTATGCAGGGTACACGTACACATTTGGCAGGCAGGCTATACTACCTATAAGCAGTCGACCAGTGATCGCTGCTCGCACCATGTGCGTTTTTGACATGCAAGGGGCATAATGTCTGGGAAAGAACCAGCATCCTGCTCCCTCCACCTGAAGAAAGGAAGCATTTCCATGCCAACTATTCATGTAAATACTGACGCGATGCGCCAGCTTGGGCAAATCTTTAACCAACTGAACGATCAGATCCAGAACCAGAGCGCCCAACAGGTTCAAAACTATACGAATCAATTGGAAGGAGATTGGCAAGGCATCAGCCGCCAGCGCTATGAGCAGTTGTACCAGGAGTGGCGCTCGACCATCCAGCAGGCTGTCCAGCACGGCGAAGACATCGGCCATCACCTCCAAAATACGGCCCAGCAGTTTGAGCAGGTGGACCAGCAGGGCTAGCCGACTCCTTTACATAATCAGATGTACATACTCCATTAGAGGCAACGCATGAAAGAGGTGCGTTGTTTCTAGTGGAGTATCTGTGCTTCTGGCCTCTCCGCTTAGATCACACTGTAGGATATGCGCGAATGGACAGATTTTCGTGACCGTGTCGGTGGCAAAGGAGAGCTAGCTCACAGCGAGTACGGAAGTTCTGTGCTATCCTTTCATTGAGTATATTCATATTCCTTTCGCGGAATGCTCCATGCCTGATGAGTACGCCACACTCCGCGTCTGGTGCCTGAATGTACTTATCAGGGGACGCTATTAACAAGGTGCTGCTGAATAGTTCTCAAGCGCAGAAAGGTAGATTTATTCATGGGACAGGAGTATGACAGTCGTGTGATCCCGTTAGAAACCAGAATCCAGCGGTTAGAAGCAATGATGCAGGCGTTGCTCATCCGCCTGGGCGTAGATCCGGCAGAGGTTACGCCGCAAGATCCGCCAGAGGATAGAGCCATCTGGGAGGCGTTGCTGTCGGGTAATAAAATAAAAGCCATCCAAATCTACCGCGAAGTCTATGGCGTTGGCCTGAAAGCGGCCAAAGATGCCATCGACGCAATGGAGAAAAATCGGTACAGGTAGATATATATATGATACATTAGCTTCTTCCGTCTTGACAAACTCAATATATCGACGTAATATATCGATATGATATATCAGTGCGATATATTGAGGAAGAAGGAGAGAAGCTATGTCGGTAGAGCACAGTATATTGGGGGTTATCAGTCTGTATCCCTGTTCGGGCTATGATATGAAGGTTGAGTTCGAGATTGGTGGGGCCGGGCTCCTCTCCGCACTCAGCTTTGGCAGCATCTATCCCCGGCTCAAGCAGATGGAGCAAGAAGGGTTGATCGAAACCTCTCAGGTCAGCAGCGAGGGACGGCGCAAGAAGGTCTACGAGTTAACCACCAGAGGGTGGAAAGAGCTGGAGAAGTGGCTGGGGGAACTCTCCGCGTATCCTATCCCCATGAATGACGAACTGTTGCTCAAAATGGTCTTCTGGGCATCCGGGCGTCCCGAGGACCGCGCCACGCTGATCGATCACTTGCAGATGCGTTGGCAGCAATCCAAAGAGATGCGTGACTATTTGATCCAATGGCCGCAGAACGGCACATCGCTGATCAGTGAATACGGCATGCTGGCTATCAGGTATGTTCGTGCCAGGTTAGAGACCGAACTTGCCTGGATCGAGGAGACGATCATCCAGTTGGAAGGCCCACCTCAAGGTCCCGTGCAGGACCCCCGTCATCTCGCGGAGCAGCAGCGCGAGCGCCGTACACGCGTGCTTGCAGAGCAGCAACCGCAGGAGGACGGGGAGCAGGGAGGATGAGCATGCATGCACATGACCTTAAGGCGCCAGCATTCAGACGCCTGCCGCTATATACGCTTTTTAGCGCGAACACTATCTCAGTCACCGGTAGCTCGCTGACGTTGATTGCTGTGCCCTGGTTCGTGTTACAGACGACGGGCAGTGCTGCCAGGGTGGGTTTCACGGGGGTGGCCGAAGTTCTCGCGATCATTGTAGCCGGTCTGCTGGGAGGTGTTCTCATTGATCGTCTGGGTTACAAGCGCAGCAGTGTGCTTGCCGACCTGGCCAGCGGTGTGGCTATAGCGCTGATCCCGCTGCTCTACTACAGCGTTGGGCTGGATTTCTGGCAGTTGCTCATCCTGGTCTTCTGCGCGGCCCTCTTCAATGCGCCTGGTACCTCCGCGCGTGTGGCTCTGTTGCCGGACATCGCCGGGCCGGCCGGGATGCCGCTGGAGCGCGCGAACGCTCTCCTGCATGCCATCGAACGTGGCTCGCGCCTGCTGGGTGCGCCGCTGGCCGGGATACTCATCGCGCTATTGGGGACCAGCAGGGTGCTCTGGCTCGATGCCGCGAGCTTCGTGGTCTCCGCGCTGTTGATTGGGCTTGTCATCCCCAGGTCGCGGCCCAAAGAGGTCTCGCCAGCTACGACAAAGGCGTCCGGAGGCTACCTGGCGGAATTGGGCGCTGGCCTGGGCTTTATCCGGCACAACCGGCTTATGCTGGCCATCGTCCTGACTATCATCATCACTAACTTTCTGGATTCTCCTCTGGGTGCGGTAGTGATGCCTGTGTACGCGAAGCAGCGCTTTGGCAGCCCGCTGGCTCTAGGGCTAATCGAAGCGGCCTGGGGCGGTGGTGCGCTGGTAGGCGCGCTCATCTACAGCGCGCTCGGCCCCAGGTTACCGCGCCGCGCAACCTTCATTGGTGCATTCATCCTCATTGGGCTGCCATTCTGGCTGTTATCGCTGCTGCCGACGCTACCCTTCACGATGACGGCCATGGCGATTATCGGTGCTGGTAGTGGGCCAATCAATCCGTTGCTCTGGACGCTGGGCCAGGAATGTGTGCCCGCCGAGATGCGTGGGCGCGTCTTCGGCGCAATCGGAGCGGCGGCCTTTGCCGCGCTGCCCCTGGGCCTGATCCTCGCGGGCTATCTCGTGGACGCGGTTGGCCTGCGCGTCACGTTCCTCATCATCGCCGCCTGCTACCTGATCGTCACGCTCAGTACGCTCTTCAATCGCGCGTTGCGCGAAATGGATGCCCCTGTAGAGAAGCTTGGCGTGCAAGAAAGCGGACCCCTACTTGTCTGACACCCATCACACGATAGATTGAGCCTCCCCTTGCTCGCCGATAATGCGGGGCCACGTTCCTCTTGAATACACTTATCCTTATAATACGTGTTATTACTATGATCGATGTATCTAAATACATCGCATACCACTAAACAAGGAGGGAATTACAGTGGCAGTAACATTGGTACAGTTCATCATCTGGCTCGTCATCGCGGCCATTATCGGCTTCCTGGGAGAATTTATCGCGGGCCGCCGCGCCCCGGCCGGCTTCATAGGCGCCATTACTCTTGGCCTGCTGGCTATCTTTCTGATTGTGGGCTTTCTCCACTTTCACATTATCGGCGAGCCTACTATCGAAGGGGTTCCGCTGATCAGCACCATCATCGCAGCGATCATGCTGGTCTCCATTTGGGGCAGCGTTTCCTACTCGCGCCGAATACGCTCGTAGGTAGAGCAGCGTGACAAAGTAGCGCAGGGAAGAGGGTTCTCACTGCGGACGGATGGCGTACCACAGGGGGAACCCTCTTCTATACGCTTACAGCCTGGACGGCAGCCATTTCAGCGGCGGCAACACGCGCTCGACGATCGCGAGGTGATCATAGTAGCCGCGCTGCTTCTGGATGCGCCCATCGTGGATGATAAAGTGGCTCACGCCGTCCACCTGGAACGCGCGCGAGAGCCATGGCTGGCGCAGCAGGCGCGGCGTCTGCCCCTGAACAATCCAGAACACAACCGCCTGCTCCTGCTCAAAAAGCTGCCCTGTTGGCGTATAGCGCAACGAGGGCATGGCGCGGAAACGCGTGGTAAACCATTGCTCGATGTCT
>JALYTT010000736.1 GCA_030854145.1 Chloroflexota bacterium
GGCGAGGCAAGCCATAGCCCCTACGCGGGTCAGGGCGCACGACTTTTAAACGGCCTTGCCTTGCATAGGCATTACCTGCGTGCTACACTGGAGTGTGGCAAATTCATTTATACCTACAACTGATGTTTGGTGGCAGCGGCTACGCCCCCGGCTTATAGCGCTCTATGTACTGGTGGCACTGATCGTGCTTATTCTCAGTGCTATCGGACATATGCGCCTCTTAGGCGAGGTCGGTCATACCTTTGGCGGCTTTTTCTGGGCCATCGATAGCAATAACCGCATTGTTGTGATCTCTACGCCACCCTCATTGCCCGAATTTGGTATCGTCGTTGGCTCTCTGACAAACCAGGACTATATCGTCAAAGTTCAGGTGAGAGACCCGCACGCTCCCACCGGGATCGCGACTTATACCGGGGGCAACGCGTTGATGGATGCCTACCGGCATGTCCGGCCCGGTGATACCGTGACATACTTTGTCGAGCATGTAAATAGCCAGCAGATAGAGGTGCTCTCGCGCCCGGCTCTCCTCTTTACCTGGGAGATGTGGTGGCAGAATTACGGGCTGGCGTTGCTGGCCGGGTGCAGTTGGCTGCTGATGGGCATAATTTTGCTGTTGACTGCCCGTGAGTGGGTAGGGGCCGTTGAGGCTATTACGCTCTTACCGCCGGCGTTCCTTTTTCTGCTTTACAGTCATTGGGGGGCGGTCCAGCAGGCCTATCCCACCGATGCTGTCGTCCAGTTCCTCTGGATACCCGCGTTTGCCTTGCTCGGCGCGGCCTTTATCCACCTGAGCCTGACGTACCGGCCAGAGGTGCTCAGCACGCCACGTGCGTTCCGCTTCATAGTAGATGGTCTTCCCTATCTGCCGCTCGTCGCACTGATGGCTTTTGAACTCAGCTCCTATTTGCTCTACGGCGCGGTTCCGACGCGTCCCAGCGTCCTGCTATCACTGGGCTACGCCGTCTTTGGGGGCGTGCTCAGTCTTGGTATTGGCGTTACCTCGCTGGTGCGTATCAGTGGCTTGTTCCCCGGTCAACGCGTTCCTGAGCATGTGCGCCGCCGCCTGGGCGACCTGCTCACGCTCTGGATTGGCGGCGTTGGCCTCGGTTTCTGCCTGGGAATCCTGCCCATCCTGCTGAGCGGGCGCCCGCTCTTGCCGCTCCAGATGTTCTATGTGCTGGCGGCGGTCTACCCGCTCCTCCTGGGCTATGCTATTCGCTCGCTGCGCCTCATCGACCGGCTGCAAGTTACTCTGGAACAGCGCGAGGAGGCCCTCTTTGAGCAGCAGAAGACCGCCGGGGATCTGCGCCGGGCCAACAGCGAACTCCAGCAGGCCACCTCGCTCCTACTGCATGCCGATGCCCACCTGCGCTCTCTGCTCTCCCAGCGCATCCACGATCAGCCGAAACAGCAGGCGCTGCGTATCCGTTCGTTCCTGGGCCACTGGCAACATAAGCTGAAGGTGGAGGCCGAGCAGTATTCAGCGGGCATGGTGCCGGCCTATCCCATCATTGAAGCCCTGGGCAAAGTGCGCAAGATCAGCGAGGAGCTGGAGGACGACCTGCGCGGGCTACAACTGCTGGTCGAAGATGTCTACCAGCGCCGCAGCCTGGGCTTGCGTCTACACCTGGAGAAGCTGATTCGCGAGGACCTGCCAGCGCTCCATCCAGAGTCGTCGCTGAAGGTCAGAGCCGATGTCTGGCCGTTGGATGCCCTGGATCATAACCTGGAGCAGACGCCGGAGGGTGAGAAGGTGGCCGAGGCCATCTCCTATGCCGTGACGCAGGCGCTACTGAACGTCTATAACCACGCCGATGCCAGCTTCGCCACAGTGCGCGCTGTCTGCACCGACGGTTCCATCGAGATCTATATCATCGATGATGGCCGCGGCTTCGATGCCAGCAAGATTTCGCCCGAAAAAACTAGCCTCTTCAAGGCCCGCCTGAAGACACGCGAGGCCGGGGGCACACTCGTCATTCATGCGCTTCCTCGCTCTCAGGCCGAGCATGGCACAACCATTATCCTCCATCTTCCCCTGCCACCGGCCCGGAATGCTCCACCTGTCAACCCACGGACGGAATCGGTAGTCCAGAATGCACAAGAACGGCTTTAGGGTCTTCTCTTATAGCCATATATGAACCCCTCTTCCCACGTAGGGATCCGGC
>JALYTT010000384.1 GCA_030854145.1 Chloroflexota bacterium
GGCCACGGCCTCTGGCATGGCCGCGCAGATGGCGACGATGATGACACTGCTGCGCCCCGGCGATGAGCTGGTCTCCTCCAGCAGTCTGTATGGCGGGACACATACGCAGTTTGACATCACGCTACGCACCTGGGGTATCAACACTATTTTCGTCGATAGCACCGACCCCGAGAACTACCGCAAGGCCGTCACGCCGCGCACGCGCGCGTTTTATGGAGAGACTATAGGAAACCCACGCGGTGATGTGCTTGATATCCAGGCCGTGGCCGATATCGCGCACGAGGTTGGTGTGCCTTTGATCATCGATAATACGTTTGCTACACCCTACCTGTGCCGTCCATTTGACTACGACGCGGACATTATTGTCCACTCGGCTACCAAGTTCATCGGCGGGCACGGCACATCGATTGCCGGCGTGCTCGTTGAGCGCGGGAAGTTTCCCTGGGACAATGGCAGGTTCCCCCATATTGTTGATCCTTCGCCAGGCTACCATGGCGTGCGCTTCTACGAGACTTTTGGGGATTTCTGTTTCTGCATGAAGGCCAGGTGCGAGACTGTGCGCGACACGGGGCCGGCCATCAGTCCTTTCAACTCCTTTCTCCTGCTCCAAGGCCTGGAGACCCTGTCGCTGCGCATGGATCGGCACTGCCAGAACGCCGTGCGTGTGGCCCAGTTCCTGCAGGAACATCCCGCCGTGAGCTGGGTTCACTACCCCGGCCTCCCCGCTGATCCCTCCTATGACCTGGCGCAACGCTACCTGCCCCGCGGGGCAGGCGCGATCTTCACCTTCGGCGTCAAGGGTGGCTACGAGGCAGGCAAGGCGGTGATCAACAGCGTGCGCTTACTTTCGCACCTGGCCAATGTTGGTGACGCGCGCAGCCTCATCATTCACCCAGCCAGCACCACTCACCAGCAACTCTCCGCGGAGCATCAGCTAGCGGGCGGCGTCACGCCGGACCTCATTCGCCTCTCCATCGGCATTGAGAATGTGGAGGATATCCTGTGGGACCTGGATCAAGCGCTGGCGGCGGCTAGCAGGGCGTAGGAGACAGCCAGGACGCCGACGAGACTGACGGGCGCAGGCCAGCGGCGCCCTGCCCGCCTGCGCCTGCCATCTACCCGGTTTCGGATTGTTCAATGGGAATACGCAGTCCACCATAGAGCGCAGTCATGGGGAAGTGGATATCCAGGCTATCCAGCATCACATCTTGGCCGGCTCCGTAGCTCTGATACAGCCATGTGCCGCCTGCCTGGCGGCGATAGATATCGACGCGCTGGACATGCGTATTGACCAGGACATATTCCTGGATGCTGGAACACTGCTGGTAGCAACGCAGCTTGTAGCCTCGATCTTTGGCCTCCGTACTCGGCGATAGCACCTCAACCACAAGATGGGGCGTGCGTATAATATCACTGCCTTCCTGGCGGTCTGCAATGTCACAGGAGACAACTACATCGGGATAGAAGTAGTGATTTTTGGCCACGAGCACACGCAGGTCGCTGGCATACGCGTAGCATGGCCCCCTGCGTCCAAGCTGTTCCCTCAGAAGCAAGACCATATTCACGGTAAAATCATTGTGCGCAATTGTGCCGCCAGCCAGGGCGATTACCTCGCCATCACCATATTCGTGCTTGACCTCGCTGGCCCGGTCATATGCCAGGTATTCGTCTACTGACATGCGCATTCGCTGTGGGTCCACTACCATCCTTGCACCTCCCGTCAGAATTCGATGACTTCTACCACGTTTTAACAGTGCGGTATCATTATATCCGTACACACGGTAAAAGTCTACCCTCCCAGAGGGACGGCTTCTTTCGTGTACGGGCGCCGCTGGCCTGCGCTCCGCAACCCGAGGCGCTCCTGGTTTCGTGTACGGGCGCCGCTAGCCTGCGCCCTGCCTTCCTGCCCATATATCAAGCCACCGACGCGCTTCCATCGTTGCTGTAGCGCTCCTGCACGTATAGAAACAGGTCGTCACACTTCTGGTTTGCGAGTTCCTGGCTGTATATTGCTGGTAGGTTAAGTAGCTCATCCTCGATGGTTATACGCACGCGACTGAATGTCTGGGATTTCTTCTGCCAGTCAGGCACGCTGAATGTGGGGAGTAGCGCCGCTAACAGGGTGCGCGCGATCTGCTTGACCTGGGTGTGCTCCTCCTGGGATAGAGACACATTGAGGGCGAGCTGGTCGAAGATGGCAAGCTCTTCTTCGCTCACTTCCTCCTGCTGGGAGCGTTGCTCCTCCTGGGCTATTTCACCAGTTAATTCAACTAAGGCATTGGTATACTCATCTTGCAATTGATCTTGTTGGGCAGCAAGGGAGGGTAACTGCGTAACCTTCTCTTGCGGATTGAGCAGTCGTGGATCGCTGGCGAAGTTCGCACAGCCCTCGTTGTACCTATCGATGGCGCGGTCGAGCTTCTCCATGTATTTGACGCGGCTCGGATTCACTTCGATCATGCGCCGGATGCGCTCATAGAGGAGGTTGCGCATCTGCTCGGCTTTGATGTGGCGGTGCCCGCTGCGCAGGTTGGTATTCAAGGCATTGAGATCGATGTCGCGCAGATCAAAGCTGCCACGCGGCGCCAGCGTGTCGGCCGAGAGGCGCTCCTCCGGTTGATGCACTTCCAGCGACTCGCGCACCAGCCTGGTGACCCGGCCCAGGGTCTCTCTGAAGCCGGTCGGGCGCATGGTCTTGTAAATGCCGTCTTTGATAAGCATGTACAGGTGAACTGGCAACGTGAATTCTCTCTCCGCCGCGTCCGGCAGGATGGCTTTGTAGAGCTTGCTTACTTCGCTGGTGAGGAGCAAGGCTCGCAGCTTGATGTCATCGTAGGCCACCAGCTTATCGATAGTCGGCCAGAGCCGGTCCTGCTGCTGCTGCTTATCCCGTTCAGCCGCCAGCTTTGGTAGTAAGTCCTGCACATTGATGCCCTGGTCGCGACAGAATTGCGCGGTCTCTGCCAGCTTGTCGCGCAGCGCCTGCACGAGGTCGCTTTTATCGCCTATGGGCCGGTCACCCTCGCGATAGCCGCTGCTATCCTCGCGCGCGTAGACCACCAGCGCGGCTATCAGCGCGCGAATGGTGCTGGCATAATCGACGATCAGGCCGTTGATTTTGTCCTGGTAGACGCGGTTGGCGCGCGCGATGGCTTGCATCAAGGTGTGGCCCTTCAGCGGGCGATCCAGGTAGATCGTTGAGAGCGGGGGCACGTCGAAGCCGGTGATCCACATGGCGCAGACGAAGACGATGCGCAGCACATGCTCAGGGTCTTTGAAGTTCTCGGCGAGCTTTTCCTTCTTGAAGCGCTGGTGGTGCGTGGCGATCTCTATCTGCTCGCCCGTCTCCTGCGAGAAACGCGCGAAGCGTTCAGTATCGCCATCCGCAGGTGAGACAACGACCGCCATCTCGGTCCGCTCCATGTAGTTGATCTTGTGCGCTAACTCGACCCTGACAGCGGGATCACTCTCCAGGGACAGTTGGGCGCGCAGCTCCTCCTGGTAGCGCTGCCACTGCTCGCGCACGCGATTGTAGGTGCGCACGGCGGTGATTTTGTTGATGGAGACAACCATGGCCTTGCCCATATAGCCCCGGTTCATAAAGTGCCCAACGATATCGGCGGCTACCTGGTCGAGGCGCTCGCCCTTAACAACGATATTCTCCGCGCGGGCGTACTGCTCAACGACCCGCTGCTCCTGGCGCTCATCCAGCATGGCCTCTTCAAGCAGCTCGCTCATCTCGTCCTGAAAATCGTCGTTGATAAGCTCGATCTGCGGCGTGTGGTTCTCGTAGTAGAGGGGCACAGTGATGCTGTCGTTGATGGCGCGACGGAAATTATAGATGCTGACGTAGTGGCCGAAGGTCTCGCGCGTCTGCTCCTCGCCGTCCATCAGCGGCGTGCCGGTGAAGCCAATGAAGGAGGCTCTGGGTAGGGCGGCGCGCATGTTCTTCGCCAGGGTGTCGTACTGTGTACGGTGGGCCTCGTCGGCCATGATGATGATGTTCTCGTTATCTGAGATCTCGTCGTAGTCCTGGCCCGGCACATCGCTATAGAATTTCTGAATTAAGGTGAAGAGCAGCAGGTGCTTTTCGCTCAGCAGGCGCTTCAGGTGGCTGGCGTTTCTGGCCCGCACCTCGCCGGCGTCTTCGGCGATGGCGCCGGTATGGCGAAAGTTCTCGTAGATCTGCCTGTCAAGATCTTCGCGGTCGGTGACGACGACAAACGTGTAGTTGTTGGCGATGGTGCGCTGGACCTTGCGCACAAAGAAGACCATGGAGTAGCTCTTGCCGCTGCCCTGTGTGTGCCAGAAGACGCCCAGCCTGCCGTGCGCGCCGCGCGCCTCTCCCGCCTGCCGCCGCTGCCGGCGCTCCTGTTCCCAGGCGCGCAGGGAGGCGATGGCGTTGTTCACTCCCAGATACTGGTGATTCATGGCAATCAGTTTGTTCAGCCCTCTGGCCTTGTTAAAGAGCGTGAAGTTTTCGATGATGTCGAGCAGGCGCTCTTTGTGGCAGGTGCCCTCGATCAGGCTATCGAGACGACTGCTCTCGGCCTCGCCTTCGTCTTTGATACGTTTCCACTGGAAGAAGCGTTCCCAGGGAGTGGTGAGGCTACCCATCTTGCAGGTGAAGGCGTCGGCAACTACGATGAAGGCGTTGTACCAGAAGAGCGCGGGAAGGGTGCTTTTGTAGTCCCTGTCGATGTTGTCGAATATATGTGGCAGCTCGCTATCCACGATCTCCAGCAGGATGAGCGGCAAGCCGTTGACGAAGCCCACCAGGTCGAGGCAGCGCTTGCCCAGCTTGCCATCAACCCAGAGGTGCGACACCAGCGTGAAATCATTATTGCCAGCCTCGCGCCAGTCCACGATACGCAGCGTCTTATGGGTATCCTGCTGCCTGTCGCCGCCCTCCTGGCCAGCGCTCTCGCTGTCGCTCGTCACGAGTTGGCCGCGCGCGTCGACTTTGATGCCGTCTGTGAGCATAGTGTGAATCTGCTCGTTGGCATGCGCGAGATCGAGCAGGCTGCGATTGGTGGTCAGCGCGTCGATGGCCGCCTCTATCAGGGCGGCGGCGCAGCCCGGATTGAGCGCGCGCAGGGCGGCGCGCAGCCGGGGCAGCAACACAACCTCAATGGCGCTCCGCCGACCGGTGATGACGCAGGGGCCACGCTCTTCCTGTGCGCCATCGAGGATGCTATAGCCAAGACGAGTAAATTGCTGGATGGCGCGCTGGCGCGCCAGTGCATCACCGCTACTTCTCTGCATGTGCTACTTCTTTCGTATTTCACGCTTCCCTTTGATATAGTAACTATACTTGGTCATCGATGAGTCGGCGTAAGCATCGTCGAGCAGGTGCAGGATGGCCCAACGCTGCTTGGGATCGTAGACCAGCTTCTTCCTGCCCCCGGTTATGTCAACCTGGATGGGGAGATTGTAGGTCCTGATGGTCTTGTGCAGGTCGTCGATGGTGAGCGTATCCAGGTAGGGCTTGCTAGAGATGTTTTTGAGCTTCAAAATCTTGTTCTTGTCGTTGAGGCTATCTTTCTTAAAAAGCTGGAAGTTGTGAATGAAGCCTTTCCGCTCCAGCTTCTCCAGCGTTTCGCGGGCCACCTTTTCCAATTCGCTGATGTTGAAGATCTTGAAGAAGTTGTTCTTTTGCAGGATGAACATATGCTCTTCGCAACTGAAGCAGTCGATGTGCCTCTCAAAGAGGAAGGTGGGCTGATCGAGGTCGTCGTAGAGGTCCTGTTGCAGCCACATGGCAAAGAAGGACGACTGGCTCAGCATGCGCGTGGGCGAGTAGTGCTGGTAGAAGTTGATGGGCGGCTTGCCCGGCGGCTGGATGCGAATCACGTAGAAGCGCATCTTCTTGATGAAGTCGCGCTCAGTATGCTGGAAGTACGGCAGGTCCAGGTAGTCTGCAACCGGCGCGACCTGCTGCTTGATCGAGTCATAGGGAAACAGATCAAGGTACTCGATCTCCTGCTCAGGCTTGCTGCTCTCGGCGGCGAAGTCGCGCAACTCGATGTTATCGTCTTCCAGGTCCTGGCGATATTCTTGCAGCGCCTCTTCAACAGCCTCGCAAAACTTGCGTCCCAGCGCCGGCGTCTGGTTCACGCGCCGGAACGTAGACTCTTTGGCGTCGGCATCGCCCGAAGCAATACAGATCGTGATATGACAAAGGCTAAGATCGAGGGTAAGGATATACCTGAGAAGGTCCGCCGGCTGTGAGAGGTCCAGTGACATGCATTCCTCATTCCTGCCTCCGTAGGTGGGATATGGTCCTTATTTCTCCAGGTAGATGTCGTCGCTCAGGACGACGAAGCGGATTTCGCGATTGCGCTCAAGCGGCTTGCGCGCTATGTAATAGTGCGTGCGCTCGCTATGCTCGACCTCTATTTCGTAGAGGTGGTAGCCGCACAGGCTAAGCATTGGATTAATGTAGATCATATTAGAGTGAACGTAGATGACGAGCAAAACTCCAACAAAGATGACCAGCGTCAGGATCTGCTTCACATAGCCCAGCGGAAAGGTCACGAATGGGATGAGGTACGAGGCGATATAGCTCATAACCTCCGAGTCGTGCTTGCTGAAGTTGGTAACCTTCTTCTGCTCAACATAGGCCGTGCGTCGCATCCACCAGAAGTAGAACGCGGTGAGCGCCAGGCTGCCGCAGCCCAGGACGCCGCCTAGCAACGCGATGACCCACCAGGGCCATTGATCGTACTGCAAGACGCAGATGATGAGTGTCAGCGGAAAGTACGAGCAGAAGAACAGCACACCCCGAATGAAGATGCTGGGCACTGGCGCACTCCTTTCCACTTGAGACTCATTCTGCCCCTTTTCATTATAATATCCAATGCAGCGTCAATTTGCAAGTGGATGACCAATATGGTAGAGACAAGGGCGCAGGCCAGCGGCACCTTACACGAAAGAGGGATGCTACTGGTCTCATTCGTTACTACGACATAGGAAGCACCTGTCGGCATGTAACAGGGCACCGCATTGTCGGCGGGCAAGGGGAGC
>JALYTT010000031.1 GCA_030854145.1 Chloroflexota bacterium
CGCTACGGGTTAATGCGCCACAAAATTTTGCCAGAAGATGTGTAGGTGCTGGCGCAGGGGGGTGTGTTCCGGCTTGCGCAGATAGGGGTCGCTCTCCCACAACTGGGCGGCCAGGGTGCGCGCCTGCTCGATGAGTCGGGTATCACCGAGGTCGGCGATGCGCAGTTCGGGTACGCCGCTCTGGCGCACACCGAAGAAGTCGCCGGGACCGCGCAGGCGCAGGTCCTGCTCCGCCAGTTGGAAGCCATCGTCGGTCGCTTGGAACACCTCCAGCCGCTCTTGCGCTTGCAAGCTGGCGTCGGCGCTGAGCACATAGCAGTACGACTGGTGTCTGCCGCGTCCGACACGCCCCCGGAACTGATGCAGTTGCGAGAGGCCAAAGCGGTCGGCATCCTCAATGACCATCACTGTGGCGTTAGGAATGTCGATACCAACCTCAATGACCGAGGTCGCCACCAGGATATCCAGTTCGTGATCGCGGAAGCGGCGCATCACCGTGTCCTTGTCGTTGGCCTTCATGCCGCCGTGCAGCAGGCCCAGGCGCAGGTCGGTGAAGACATCACGGCTCAGGCGCTCATACTCAACGGTGACGGCCTTCACCGCCAACGACTCGGACTCCTCGATCAGCGGGCAGATAATAAAGGCCTGGTGGCCCTGGGCGACCTGTTCGGCGATGAGCTTGTTGGCCTCCTCGCGCCGGGCGCCGGAGCGCCAGCGGCTGATGATCTTCTGGCGGCCAGGAGGGAGCTGGTCAATAGCTGATATGTCCAGGTCGCCATAGAGGGTGAGCGCGAGGGTGCGTGGGATAGGCGTGGCCGTCATCACAAGCATATGTGGGTGGTAGCCCTTCTGGCGCAGGATGTCGCGCTGCTCCACGCCAAAGCGGTGCTGCTCATCGATGATCACGAGGCCCAGGCGGCGGAAGCTCACATCCTCCTGGATCAGCGCGTGCGTCCCGATGGCCACCATGGCCTGCCCGCTCTCAAGAGCTGCCCGGCCCGTGGCGCGCTCGCGCTGGCGCAGGCTACCGGTGAGCAGGACGGTACCAATGCCGAACGGCTCCAGCATTGCGCTGATGCTGCGCGCATGCTGCTCTGCCAGCAGTTCGGTGGGTGCCATAATCGCTCCCTGGTAGCCGTTAAGGGCCGCTACGAAGAGCGCGGCGGCAGCCACCGCCGTCTTGCCGGCACCGACATCGCCCTGTAAGAGCCGGCACATCGGCTTGCTCTGGGCAAGGTCGCTTAAGATCTCGCCGATAACGCGACGCTGTGCCCCTGTAAAGCTGAAGGGCAGCGTGGCCTCAAATGGCTTGTCGGGCGCGATGGTGGACCAGAGTGTCGAGCCTATGGCCAGCGATTCGTCCTCGTGTGTGGCTCCAGTGTCCATGATGGTAGCCGGAATGTCCCCATCCTCAGGCTCGCTGAAAACTTTGCGCGGGTCGATATGAAACGCGTTGCCCTGTGGCGCCTGCTGCTGCCAGCGACTGCGCCGCTCCTGCATGCCAAGCTGCATCAGGAACAGTTCATCGAAGGCCAGGCGGCGCCTGGCCTCCACCAGCTTCTGCGCATTTTCGGGATAGTGCATCTGCTCAATCGCCTCCGGCAGCGTCATGAACTGGCCCCTGGAGCGCACCACCATCGGAAGATGATCGGGGATCATCTTCGCGTATTTATCGACGACCCATTTTGTGAAACGGCGTAGCGCCTTGGCTTTCAGCCCCTCGGTGAGCGGATAGATGGGTACCAGGATGCCGGTGTTCAGCAGGTCGCCCTGATCGGGCAGCTCGTGGCTGCGCACGGAGAAGTCGACTTTATTGCCAAAGCGCTGTTTGATGCCGGTCACGACGAGGATGTCTCCTTTGGCAGCCAGCAACTGCTTCTGGAGATAGGGCTGGTTGAACCAGGAAACATTGAGTTTGCCGGTCTCGTCGCCGATAGTGGCAACGGTGCGTGAGCGTCCACCGCCGGTGCGGTTGGTCTTCACATCCCAGATCATGCCCTTGGTCGTGACTAATTCACCAAAGGGGATGTCGGCGATCTTTTCGAGTTTGCTGTAATCGCGGTGATCGCGCGGGAAATAGAAGAGCAGCTCACGCACATTACGCACGCCTATGCTGCGCAAGCGCGTGGCGACCGTCGGCCCCACCCCTGGTACGGCGGTAATGTCGGCACTCAGCAACGTAAGCGCGGTATGCCCCGCCGACATTCCAGCCTCCAGAGGCACCGGGTTCTGCTGAACAGGCGGTGTGGGAGCACTGGAGGCAGCGGCGGAAACTTTGTCGTTGGATTTGCTCTCAGGAGCTGCGCTGATTGTTCGCGACGCAGCGGCGGAAACCTTGCCAGCGGTCTTGCTCTCAAGAAGTGCGCCGGCAGTTCTGCTGGGAGCAGGGCGCGCCAGCTCTGCTTTATGGTCAGTGCTATCCACGCGCGCAGGTTTCGTGGGCATAGCCGTTACGGGCTGAGGCCTGGCTTCACGCCCCTCGCCCTCCAGTTCCTTGAGGAGAGCGAGGGCGGCGCGCAGGTTGGCGGCGCGCTGCAAGGGGTCCTGGCGGCGATAGCCCTCGAAGTACTCGGCGAAATGATAAATGGGCCGCAGGTCCAGCCCGGCGCTCTTACAGAAGGTGCTGACCTCTTCCGCCCAGCGCGCCACGAACATCTCCAACCCGCCCGGCTTGACCGTCTGATCCTGGTGGTTGGTACGCTGCTCGTGTTGTAGGACTTTGCGCGCGCGCTCAACGTACGGCGTGAGCGGGCTCGTGGCTTGATTCTGCATATGTTGTGACTGCTACCATCCCTGCATGGACCTTTTTTTCACTGCCATCATACTATAGTGGTAGGATCAGAAGGTGTCAAGTGAACCGCATTTTTCTCTCCTATGCCCCTTGCCTTTCTATATTCAATAATATATACTCAAAATAGGCATCTATACATCCTCAAAGAACTACATGGGATAGCTGTTGTAATTACCGCTTGCTAGGTTTTCGTGAAGTACGTGGAAGGGGGCAGATATGACTGAATCGGCTATCGTCTACACCGACCTTGCTCAGAGTTGTGCCGCGGGCCGTGCGCTGGGCTTGCAGATCAGGGAGGCCATGCTTGACGTTCCGGACGCGGTGATTGTTTTTGCCGCGCCTACCTATGACCAGGCCAGCCTCTTGCACTCCCTCAAACAGGCCTGTCCTTCTGCTATCCTCCTGGGCTGCTCCTCCGCCGGCGAGTTTACCAGCATGATCCAGGGGGAAGGCATGGCGTGCGCGCTTGCTCTGCACTCAACTACCATGAAGTTCAGGGCCGCTATCGGACGCGGGGTGCGTGACCACTGCCGCGATGCGGCGCAGCAGGTGCTCTCGTCCTTTCGCTGGAACGCGCCTGGCGGCTACCGCTATCGCTCCGCCCTGGTCCTGACCGATGCGCTTGCTGGCCACGCCGATGTCCTGGTCGAGCATCTCACACACTTTACCGGCGGGACCTATCAGTTTTTTGGTGGCGGCGCGGGCGACAATGCTCAGTTTATGCATACCCCGGTCTTCTACGGCACCGAAGTGGTCTCCGATGCCGTAGTGGCCCTGGAAATCCTTTCACAGAAGCCGGTAGGCATCGGGGTGTATCACGGTTGGTCCCCGGCCAGCGAGCCGATGCGCGCCACCAGGGTGAATGGCACCTGTCTGGTGCATCTCGATGATCGACCCGCCGTTGAGGCTTTCCAGGCGCATGCTCAGGCCAGCAACCAGGTATTTGATCCTGCCGCCCCCATACCGTTTTTCCTGCACAACCTCATTGGCATTGAATGCGCGGGCTACGTGTTGCGCGTGCCCCTGGAGGTATACGCGGGCGGCTCCATTCGCTGCGCTGCTCCCATCCCACCTAACTCCAGGGTGTACATCATGAATGCGACGCCGTCCTCTCCAATCGAGGCAGCCGAGCGGGCGGCACAGGCGGCGCAGCGCAATCTATTTGGCGCTCAACCCGCGCTCGCTATCTTTTTTGATTGTGTCGCGACCCGCCTCAGGATGGGCAAACAGTTTGGTAATGAATTGGAGGCCCTGCGCCAGACCCTTGGGCCTATCCGCTATATCGGCTGCAATTCGCATGGTCAGATCGCGCGCGCCGAAGGACAACTCAGCGGCTTCCACAACTGCACTGCCGTGGTCTGCCTGCTCCCTCAATAAGACCAGCGCATAGAGATCGGCATAGCTGTAGGGGCGACGGCTATGCCGGGCAAGCATAGTCCTACGCTTGTACCTCTTCGTTCGTTATATTCTATATACTATCAAGAACACACGGTTGAGGTATAACTTATGAAGTATAGAGAACTATGCATCGTTCTAGTGTGCCTGTTATGTATTTTGAGCGGCTGTTCGTCGCCGTCCACGAGCGGCAGCGCGCCAGGACCAACGGCGACTACCTTCATGCCAACGCCGACCCCCACGGTGCAGCCCACTCCCCTGACGGATAGCGATATCGCGCAGGCCATGGTGAACACGATGAGCCTGGATCAGAAGCTGGGGCAGATGGTGATTGTCGAGTTCTATGGCCCGGCTTCCAATGCTGACCTCACGCAGATGATCCAGGCCAGCCAGATCGGCGGTGTGCTCATCGAGAACAAGAACGGCAACGCGCAGACGCACAGTCAGCTTGTCGCGCTCAACCGGAGCATGCAGAGCCAGGCACATATCCCACTTTTTATTTCGACCGACTTCGAGGGCGGGCTGGTCAACGAGTTGCGCCGCATCACGGGCGAGCGGATCTCGGAGTCCGCCATTGGCGCGACGCGCGATCCACAGGTGGCCTACAACGCCGGGCACAACGCAGCGGCCGCCCTGACGGCTTTGGGGCTCAACGTGAACTTCATGCCGATCGTCGATGTGCTGACAAACCCGAACAATCCTGGTCTGCCTATGCGCACGTTTGGCTCTACCCCGGCGTTGGTGACGGACATGGGCCGCGCCTATTTGAAGGGGCTAACTGACGGCGGGGTGGTTGGCTGCCTGAAACACTTTCCCGGCCTGGGCAGCGCCAATCTTGATCCCCATCGTTCGTTGCCCTACATGAATCGCAGCCTGGCCACTTTGAACGCGGTTGACCTGGCGCCCTATCGCACGCTGATCGCGGAAGGTATCGTGCCGATGGTGATGGTGACGCACATTCTCAATCCACAGCTTGACCCGAAGCTACCCACCTCGCTATCGCCCAACGTGGTCACGAAGCTGTTGCGCGATCAACTCAACTTCAAAGGTGTCATTATCAGCGATACGTTGTGGATGGGCGGTATCAGCAACACATACACTCTGTCGCAGGCGGCGGTGCTGGCCGTCAAAGCCGGCACCGATCTACTGCTGGGTCCGCGCGGTCTGCACGAGACGCAGACTATGCTGGCCGGGCTACGCCAGGCTGTACAGAGTGGCGAGATCGCGCTGGACCAGATCAATGCTTCCGTCCAGCGCATCCTGGAACTGAAACTGCGTTACAAGATCATCTCGCGCACTACAGCCTTGCAATTGCTAGGCAATGCGAGCGTGCCACACAATATCGCCTGCCCATGTGCCGGGCCAAAGGAAGGTGCGTACAGGAGAAGGTAGCCAGACGCCCTCATCCGCGTAGGGGCGCCGCTGGCCTGCGTCCTACGCGAGGAGGGGCCGCACCCCTACCCCTGGCCTACGCAGGTTCAACCCGCAGCAACGCATCGCCTTTTTGCACAACGTTGCCGTTGACTGCGATGACCTCGGTTACACAGCCCCCGACTTCAGCCTGGATCTCGTTGAACACCTTCATCGCCTCGATCAGCGCGACCACCTGCCCGACCTGGACGATATCGCCGAGGGAGACAAATGGCGGCTCCGCCGGCGAGGGAGACGAATAGAAGACGCCGGTGATCGGTGTCATGATGGGCAGACTGTGATCTTCCTTTGCCATGCGAGCGCCAGAACCAGAGGCCAGCGTCATCCCCACCTGGCCGAGTTGCTGGGTAGGGACCGTAACCAGCACCATGCCGGGCTGGCGCCGGATGATGATCTCGGTATCGCCCTCGGTCAATTCCAACTCGCCAATGGAACTGCCCTCAAGCACGTTGATGATCTCTTCAACGCGTGCTAACCATGGCGCCTTCTGCTCGTGTGTGTCCATACAGTTTCACTCTTAACATTATTTTATTTTACGGCTCGTAGCGCTTGAAAATCACGCAGGCGTTGTGACCACCAAAGCCCATCGAGTTCGACATCGCCACGTTTACGGTCGTATGGCGCGCCTCATTGGGCACGTAATCCAGGTCGCAGTCGGGATCGGGATGATGCAGGTTGATGGTTGGCGGGATCGTACCCGTCAGGATCGCCATAATAGAGATGACGGACTCTACCGCGCCGGCCGCGCCCAGCGTGTGCCCGGTCATCGATTTGGTGGAACTGATGGCCAGTTTATAGGCGTGCTCGCCGAAGCAGGCCTTGATGGCCTTCGTCTCCGTAGAGTCGTTGAAGGCTGTCGAGGTGCCATGCGCGTTGAGGTAGTCCACCTGGTCGGGACGCAAGTTGGCTTTTTGGAGCGCGCGGCGCATTGCACGCACCAGCCCCTCGCCGCCAGGAGCCGGCTCGGTGATATGGTGGGCATCGCCGGTTGCCGCGTAGCCGACCATCTCGGCCAGGATGGTAGCGCCGCGCGCCCTGGCGAACTCTTCGTCTTCTAGCAGGAGTATGCCGGCGCCCTCACCCATCACAAAACCGTCGCGCGTGGCATCGAAGGGACGGCTGGCCCCTTTGGGATCGTCGTTGCGGCGCGATAGGGCGTGCATGTTATCGAAGGCCGCCATGGCGATGGGGGTAATGCCGCGCTCGGCCCCGCCCGTGATCATAGCTTTGGCGTCGCCGCGGCGGATAGTCTCCCAGGCCTCTCCAACCGTGTTGGCGCTGGTGGCGCAGGCGGAGACGGCCGCCCAGTTCGGTCCTTTGGCTCCCGTCATAATCGAGACCAGGCCGGGGGCGCCATCGATAATCATCATATTGATGAAGAACGGGCTGATGCGGTCCGGCCCCTTCTCAAAAAGCACCTTGAACTGATCGTGCAGGGTGATCAGGCCGCCGATGCCGCTGCCGATATACACGCCAACATCGTCGGCATTCTCGTCGGTAATCTGCAAGTTCGCCTGCTTCAAGGCCTGCATGCTAGCGCCGATGGCGATATGCTCGTAGGGGTCGGCGCGGCGCGTCTCCTTGCGGTCCATGTAGAGCGACGAATCGAACTCCCTGACCTGGCCGCCGAAGTGGACGCGAAACTGGCTTGTATCGTAGCTGGTAATCTCATCGATACCGGACTTGCCCTGGCAGAGTGCCTCCCAGGATGACGCGAGGTCGTTCCCCAGGGAGGTAATCAGCCCTAAACCGGTTACAACTACACGAGACATAACATCACCTCCTATTAAATCCCTAGCGCGGCGGCCTCTTCCTGGATGAAACGTGTGTACGTATCGCCCCGGAGAAAGCCCTCATGTTTCAGCAGACGTTGATGGAATGGGATCGTGGTCGGCAGGCCCTCGATAACGAATTCATCAAGTGCGCGTTGCATACGTGCGATGGCGGCATCGCGGTTCTCAGCCCACACAATGAGCTTTGCCAGCAGGGAATCGTAGTGGGGCGGGACCTCGTAGCCAGCATAGAGATGGCTATCGACGCGCACGCCCGGCCCGCCTGGAGGCAGATAGCGCTCGACGGTCCCTGTTTGCGGGCGGAAATCCTGGTCCGCGTCCTCCGCTGTGATCCTGCACTCTATGGCATGGCCATGGAAGCGGATCTCTTCCTGCTGGAGGTGTAGGGGCATACCGGCGGCGATGCGGATCTGCTCCTTCACCAGGTCGGTGCTGGTGACCAGCTCCGTCACCGGATGCTCTACCTGCAAACGCGTGTTCATCTCCATAAAATAATAGCGGTCCTGCTCGTCAACCAGGAACTCCAGCGTGCCGGCGTTGCGATATCCGACCTCGCACACCGCCCGGATGGCCTTCGCGCCCATCTCCTGGCGCAATTCCGACGACAGGTGGGGGCTGGGCGACTCTTCGAGCAGCTTCTGATTGCGCCGCTGGCATGAGCAGTTGCGCTCGCCAAGGTGGACGCCATGTCCATAGTTATCGACGAGCACCTGGATCTCGATGTGGCGCGCGCGCGCCAGGTAGCGTTCGAGATAGATGCCGTCATCGCGGAACGCTTCACGGGCCTCGTTCTGCGCCAGCGTAAAGGCACGCTCGAACTCATCCGCGCGCTTGACCAGGCGGATGCCGCGCCCGCCACCTCCGGCCGCCGCTTTGAGCATCAGCGGAAAGCCCACATCGCTCGTTGCCTCGCGGGCCTCGGCCATCGTGCGCAGGATATGCGTCCCCGGCAGCATAGGTAGGCCGCCGGCCGCCATGGCCTCTCGCGCCGATACCTTGTCTCCCATAATTGCCATGACCGCTGCCGAGGGGCCAATAAATGTCAGGCGCACATCGGCGCAGATCTCGGCGAAGCTGGTGTTCTCGGAGAGAAAACCATAGCCGGGATGGATAGCATCCGCGCCTGAGATGAGCGCGGCGCTGATAATGTTCGGAATGTTCAGGTAACTCTTCCCGCTCGGCCCTGGCCCGATGCAAATGCGCTCATCGGCCAGGCGCACAGGAAGCGAGTCACGGTCCGCCTCCGAATGAGCTACGATGCTGCGAATGCCCATTTCGCGGCAGGCCCGAATAATGCGTAGCGCAATTTCACCACGGTTGGCGATCAATATCTTACGAAACATACTCATGAATGAAGCATCCTGGCCTCACGCAATTCCTCTCGCAATAATCCCCCACTGCCTGCAAGGGCAGTGTAGGCTATTATACCATGCCTGTCGCGTATGCGGCTAGGGAGGGATGCACGTTTGCACGTTAAAAAATTTGTGAGGTCCCTACGACGAACGGCGCGTATCAACTTTCATTGAGAAGAATCGCCGCTCATAAACGTAGTACATAAAAAGGGCTATCCGCGACCCTCTATCGAATGCTTTATTGTGCCACTATTTTTGCACTACTTTTCATCTTACTGCGTTTTGTTAGATAATACAGAATATCCGGCGGAGACATAGCGTATGGAAATGGGGAGAGTTGGTATCTCCTCAAGCTGGTCGTTACCCGCTAGCCAGGAAGAACAGTGTACACCGGTCATTGGAGAGAGAGAACAACAGATCTCCTTTGATGCGCTGTACCAGCGGTACTATCCGCGTGTGCTGGCATTCTTACGTTTTCGCACCGGCATGTTTGATGTAGCAGAGGATCTGACATCGATCGTATTTGAGCGTGCCCTGCTACACATGGCGGATTTGCAGGCGTTGGATGCCGCCGGCGCGTGGCTCTTTCGCGTGGCCCGCAACTGCGCCACGGATTATTTCCGCCGGCGCCAGGCGGAAGTGTCGCTCGATCTGCTGATCGACGTGGATCATCCGTGGGTCAACTCGCCGGAAGAGGCAGTCCTGGCTCATGAGGAGCAAGCTATTTTATTGAAGCATCTCGATGGTTTATCTGAGCGCGAGCGTGAAATAATCGGCTT
Organism: Chloroflexota bacterium; assembly: GCA_030854145.1. The sequence goes on from JALYTT010000031.1 coordinate 9,542, forward strand.
GAAGTTTGTCGCACACTTGCGCAACAGGGAGATCGCGCGGGTGCTGCATATTCCTGAGGGAACAGTCAGTTCAACTCTTTATCGCGCCCTTGGCCGGCTGCGCGATGCGTTGCGGAGGGAGAGAGGTAATGAGATACAATCGTGATGGTTACGACGATGCGTGGGTGGACCGATTGGATGCGCTAGTGGAAGGGGGCGACGTACCATCACCTACCGACGATGAATTGCTGCACGTGGCGGGGCAGCTTATAAACGTGCTCGCTCCGTTGAACGAACTGGACGACGCTGCCGAAGACCGGCGTCAGCGCCTGGGCATACACCTGCACGCCAGATTGCTGACCGCTCCCCCGGCCAGGCGTCGCCGCCGCTGGCAGCAGGTCTTCACGATGGTGGCGGCGGTGCTCATCTTCCTGATCCTGGGTCCCGGCATTATGTTTGAGTTAAATCCCTCAGCCTTGAACGATGCCTGGCAGGGTTTCTGGCGCCTTCCTGGCGATGCGCCCACCAGCACAAATACCTTTACGCCTATCCCCAATGATGTGCAAATACTTGATGGCGGCCCTTATCGGATCTTGCTCCCCAATCAACTCGGTGCGACGAGCACGGCGCTGCCTGGCTTATACCAGGCGGACTACCTGGTTGATAACTACTATCATGTGTATCTCCTGGTGCAAGCGACTGACCAGGTAGAGGCGAGAGCGCCGACGCCCCCTGGCCTGCACGCTGCCTATGTGGGCAAGACCAGGATGTGGCTGGATCGCACAGACGCCGGACAGAACATCATCGAATGGTTTGAAAACGACAAGGGTGCGCTGTGGGCCGATTGCCGCGCGGCCAGCGATCTAGGCATTGACCAGTTGCTGGTATTTGTAAGCACCATACGCTGTGGCCAGCTTTTGCTCCACCCCCCCTCCGCGTAGGGATTCGGCCTGCCGCATCCGCGTGAGACCTCGCTCGCCTTTCATAGCTGGGCGATGGATCACGCGGGGCGGCCTTCTGAAGAAAACCACATGCATGCTTCTCAGCAATGCTTTATTAAGCCTGGAGCCGCATTAACTTGGCAGCATCTGTTCTTGATCCGGCACAGCAGGAAGCGCGAACAGTGGAGGATGAAACCCTGGCAAGGTCTTCCAGAGGAGGTGACCATCGCTGCCGGATAAAGCAAAGAAACCCTGGGGAGAGGTGACGAAGACGATGCCATTTGCCCCTACAATAGTCACATCGTTTGTTACGTTTACTGTATTTCCGCCCGGGTGCGTCCAGTGCCAGAGAGGTGCGCCAGTGCGCGCCTGAAGGGCATCAATCTGCCAGCGATTATTCGTTGTAAGTTGCATGTAGTAAATGTTGTCATTCATGGTCAGCAGGGGGTATAAGATAGACACATCGTTTGCTTCCTGAGTACACCATACCTCTGTGCCATCGCCTATACGTAGCGCACAGGTCTGATCGTGCATTACCTCCTGCCTGACTGTTTGCTTAGTGACATAGAGGGCGTCGGCAGAATAGCCATGCTGATATAGCGTACTTTGCGAAGAAGAGCGTATATGGATCTCTTTGAGAAACTTACCGCTTTGCACATTTAAGGTAGTAATTACCCAATCAAAGCCGTTCAGCATATTGACGGCATACATGACATTGCCGGAAAAGATAAGCGTGTCCACTTCAGCTATTGCGCCGGATGTCCAGAGACGTTTACCGGTGTCGAACTGAAATGCTTCCATACCGTGATTGATCCGGATATACATCACGTTATTCCGCTCTGCGACCATCGGATGGGACCAGATCGAATTGGGGGCGTAGCGCCACAGCAGGGAACCATCTGTCGTCCTGACCACATCCATCGATCCATCGCCTTCACCGCCACTGATGGCGATGGCATTCCCGTCCACTACGATGATAGAAAATCCCGATAACTGAGGAAAATTCCTCTTCCACAGCAATTTGCCATCGCTCAGCCTGAGTTTGTACAGGTCATTCCCGTTTACGCCAGGCAATGTGGCCACATACACCGCCCCGCTCTGCTGCACCATCGTGTCAACTTCCGATTCGCCTGCTTTGTACCGCCAGAGAACAGCGCCATCCTTGGAGCGCAGCCCATAAATCATTCCCCGGCTGTCAGCAACGACGACCATAAAACCCTTCCCCTTATTCTGCGTGCCCGGCCCAATACCTGTGTGGCCTGGAGAACCGGGACGATGCGCCAGCAGCAGCGCGAAACTGCCCACCAGTGCGCCAACGACCAGCACTGCCACCATCGTCTGTAACACAGCCACCAGGTGAGAACGTTTCCTGGCCTTCGCAAAAATTGGCTCATCACGGGTAGAAGAAGTCATGGGACCAATATCACTCGCCATAGCATTCTCTATCCTTTCCCTATTCGCATGATTACGCTCAGGCAGCACATATCTATCTTCAACGACCAGCTCAGACGCTTCCGCCAGGGAAGCATCGTGCAATTCGAGGATCATCCGCTCCAGGACTGCATCTTGCTCAGCCTTTTGCAGCACGCGTGCCAGGGTCTCCGCGTCTCCCTGTTCTAAGGCGATGGTGTAGGCATAGAGAGCCTGCATGCGTGCTGCAAAAGGCTGAGCAAACCGCTCACTCATGGGCGTCTCCTTTCCACGTTTGTGCCTGTCCTGCAACCCAGGCGGCGCGAAGGCGTACGAGCGCGCGGTGTAAGCGCACCCGCGCGGCACCCGTGGTTACTCCGAGGCGTTGCGCCAGCGCCTCGCGTCCAAAATCTTCCAGAAATGCCAGTCGCAGCACCTGCTGATCCTCCTCAGAAACAAGCGAAAGCAACGTCGCGACCTGGTCATCAGATACCACAAGCTCTTCCGGCCCGGCCTGGGTCGCTGGATTGATCCTATCCAGCAGTTCGTCCTCGCTCATCGGCTCCGCAAACAGCCGGGAGAGCTGGTTGAACGAAAATTCGCGCTGGCCATGTTTCGCCGCTTGCGCTTTCTTATGCCGAATAATATTGAGGGCGATACCCAGCAGCCACGCGGTCACCTGCCTCTCAGGATCGAAGTGATCGGCATGAGCGAGCGCCTCGACAAAGGCCTCCTGCAAGATGTCCTGCGCAATCGAACTCCCCTTGTCCGCCGATGCAAGGCCCATGTTCTGTACATACGAACAGATAATGCCGCTCAGCGACCTCAACCGACCTTCGTCGAAGGCCAGCAACTGGTTTCGCACGGAGGTCACAGGTTTTGCCGTATCGCGAGTGGAGGCCGCTTCGCGATCATCCTGCACGTTTCTTTGCTCCCGGTATGTATTTTTGTATGCATGTGCCGCTGTAGTATATTGGCTTTTGACAGGGAAAACGTTACAGACGCTTTACAAGCGTCCCCTCACGTCTGCTCTCCGGTGAACGTGGCTTGACTGGGGAATCAACCCTGGCCGCTATCCTAATTAGCAGCAGGAACTCGCCTCTCTTAGCAAGGGTGATAGCTGCAAAAGGAACGTCAGATGCCTGGGAAATAATCCAGGTGGAAATGGTCCTGAAGATTAGGAATCGTTGGTATATCTCCCCTACGGTACAGACAGGCCACGTAGCCGCATGGCCTCCGCCTCCGCCTCCCGCGCATCCTTCCGCCGGCGCAGCCGTTTAAGCGCGTCGGCTTTGCGCTGCCAGGGATCGGGGTCGTGCGAGTCGAGGCGAATAGCCTCTTCGGCGGCGTGCAGCGCCTCCTCGTAGCGTTCCAACTGGTGGTAGAGCAGGGCTTTATTGTGCCAGGCGGTGGGCATGCGCGGGTTCAAGCGCAGGGCACGATCATAGGCATCAAGCGCCTGTATGTATCTCCCCAGTCGATACAAGGTATTGCCTTTGCCGTTCCAGGCCTGCGCGAAAGTGGGGTTGATCTTCAGAGCGTTGTCGTAGGCACTGAGCGCCTCAGAATAGCGTTGCAGGTGGTATAACATGGCGGCTTTGCCCTGCCAGGCCAGCGCGTGGTGAGGGTCGAGCGCCAGCGCCCGGTTATAGGACTCCAGGGCACGCTGGCGGTCGCCCAGTTCATCGAGGACATTGCCGCGCCTCGTCCAGGCTTTGACAAAGTTCGCATCGACCTTGATGGCCTGGTCAAAGAGCGTGAGCGCCGGCCTCAGTTTGCGCTGCGCGTAGAGCGCCTGCCCCATGCCATAGCAGGCGGGCGCGTAGCCTTTATCCAGGCTCCTGGCGCGGTCAAAAGCGGTGTACGCCTCCGGGTAGCGGCGCATATCGTAGAGCACCGAGCCCTTGCCATTCCAGGCGGGAACGAGCGCAGGATTGTAGCGGCCGGCCTGTTCATAGGCATCCAGCGCCTCCGGCAACTTGCTCAATTCATGCAACATATTGCCCTTGCCGTTCCACGATGATGCCATGGTGCGATCATGCCTGAGTGCCTGCTCAAAAGCATCCAGGGCCAGGTGCGTCTTGCCCTGCTGGCTGAGCACCAGCCCCTTGTTGTTCCAGGCCTGAGCCATGCGTGGGTCATAATGCAGCGCATTATCAAAGGCGGTAATCGCTTCATCTGGACGTTTCAACGAACTGAGGACCGCCCCCTTACCATTCCAGGCGGCGGCATTGCGCGCGTCCAGTTGCAGGGCGTGGTTGAAGGCATCCAGGGCTTCATGATAGCGGTGGAGGGCGCTCAGGGCCGTGCCTTTGCCATTCCAGGAGACCACCAGCGCCGGGTTCAGGCCCAGGGCATAATTGAAGGCGTCCAGGGCCTCCTTGTGGCGCGCGCGCAGGCCCTGGGTCAGCCCACGCCCTTGCCAGCCAAGCGGATTGGTGGCGTCGAGCTTCACGGTCTCATCGTAGACCTTGAGGGCGTCATCCAGCCGGTGCTGCGTTTGCAGTGTACGCGCCTCTTTCAGCAGCCGCTCAACCTCCGAAGCCTGCTGGGGCAGGGGCGATGTGTGGTCGCGCAGGCCCTGCAGCACCTCCTGCGTGCTGCCTGGCCGGAGGTTCGGGTCCATCTCCAGCATACGCCGCAGCAAGTCTTCAAGCCGGGGATCGACCCTGGGGTTCACCTGGGACGCCGGCCTGAAGAAGAAGGGCTGGTCAACCGGGTCGATGCCGGTGAGCAGGTGGTGCAGGAGCGCGCCCAGACTGTAGATATCCGAGCGCGGTGTGCTCTGTGACTTGCCATACTGTTCTGGGGCGGCGTAGCCCGGCGAGCCGAGCGCGGTGGTATCGTGCGACTGCCCTGGTTTGAAGAGGCGTGCGATGCCAAAGTCGATCAGAAAGAGGTGTCCACGCTCGTCGCGCATGACGTTTGAGGGCTTGAGATCACGAAAGATGATCGGTGGCTGGCGGCTATGCAGGTAGCCAAGCACATCGCAGAGTTGTTCGCCCCAGGTGATGACCGTCTCTACAGGCAGAGGGCCGCCGCCCTCGTGTTCCAGGTATTCTTCCAGCGTCTGGCCCTCGATAAAGTCCATCACCAGGTAGGAGCGTTCGTTCTCGGCGAAGTGGTCGTAGATACGCGGCAAATTGGGGTGCAGCAGGTCAGCAAGCAAGAGCGCTTCATGCTCGAAGGCCGACTCAGCCTCCTGGACACGCACGGGCGAAAGTCCCGTTTTGCTCATCTCTTTAATGGCCAGCGGGCGATTGTTAAAGCGCGTATCGGCGGCCTTGTAGACCGCGCCCATGCCTCCCTGGCCGATACAACTGATCAGTTGATAGCGCCCACCAAGGATGGTCTTCTCTGTGAGCGTCCCGGTTATATGCGTAAAAGGCAACGGGCTGGCGCAATTCTGACAGAACCTCGCCGTGGGCGCATTCGCCGCGCCGCACTCGTTACAAAATAGCTCCTGCTCCTGCGTTGTCATCGATAATTTCTGTTTCTGTAGTTTCTATAATAGAATGGATATGCGAGTACCGCACGCTAGATCACGCCCGGCCTTGTATATAATAGCATAATTCTGTAGCTATTGCCGCTCGATGTTTTTCATGTTGAACCGCGTAGTGACGACGACCTGGCCATTGATTCCAACGAATGTGTTGGAGCAGGTGCGTGATTATCGCGTCCCTACAGTGGTGGCTGTAGGCAGCCACTGGCGCATGCCGATCTCCAGCCCGGTCTCTTGACTGCTAATATCGGCTGTTATGTTTGAGTTGAGGGTCTCGAAATAGAGCTGCTCGCGCCCCTGTGCGTCGATGATGTACATCACGGGATCATGTATCGCCTGCCCGTCAGAGGTCACCCCGTCGTATACACCGTACGCATGATATATGGCCTTGAGTTGTGGTGCCGTCCCTGTAAGGAATAACCATTGATGCAACATTCCGTGCTTGATGGACCAGTTTTGCACATCGGGTATGCTGGTGGCGGCAGGGTTGGCATTGATGGCAACCAGCTCTACCTGGCTGGCCGAGGATTTCAGCCGCGCCCTGGCATCATACATAATCTTCGCCGTCAAAGGACAGATACTTGTACAGCGTGAGTCTATGAAAGCCAGCACTACCTCGTGGCCACGCAGGGAGGCCAGGGAGACTGGCTGACCAAACTGGTTGGTGAGGCTGAAGTCAGGCGCGGGATGACCGCCGATGGGAACGCCGGGCATGACGTTGGCAACCGGCGGTGGGGTTATCTGGGCGCGATGCGTAATGAGTAGCCTGGCACCCCAGATAGTCGCGGTAATGATCAGCAGCACCGAAGTGGCTAAAAATGCAGCGAGAACCAGTTTCTGAAAACCATCTGGATGCCGCATGGTCGTTTCCTTTCAATAGAGATGAATTGGTAGCGAGAGAATATTTGACGGCATCCCTACGCGTCAGGTCCGGCTCCGCCCGCGTGAGTGCCCTCTATGGCAGGCTTCACCTGAACTGGGGCGGTTATTTGTGTATCATCAGATTGCGAAGCCAGCCACTGTTGGACAAGGATGGCCACCGCGATCCCGAAAGGGACATCGCCGAATGTCCACATGATGCCAGCTCCAAGTTGCTGATCTTGCAAGGCCGTGAGGCCACCTAGCGCATGGGCCAGTTGGGCATAAGGCGCATAGAGAGGGACCGGGGCAAATCCGAGCAGCACTGCCAGCACAAAATTTTGGGCTATGGCGACTCCCACGCAGCACATACGTCCTATGTAGCCCAGGCGAAGGCGGAGTGGAGACGTTGGGATCACCTGGCACCAGAAGAGAACGCTCACGATTATAAATATCGAGTGCTCGCACCAATCGTGGATGAGGTCATTGGTCAGAGCAAGATCATAGAGGCCTGGCCAGTGCCAGACCCAGATGCCGGCGATCAGGAGCAGGCATGAGATGACCGGGTGCAGCAGCCAGCGCCCTATGCGGGCGAGGATGCGTCCAGCTTTCAGCCTGGCGCACGACTGCACGAACCTGCGCGCCCAGGCCGGTAACCCCAGCCACCACGATATCAGCGGAGATCCCAACACCAGAAGTGGAGCCATGATGACCAGTAAGAGCAGGTGTTGGACCATATGAACCCAGAAGAGTCGACCGGAGAGGTTATCAATGGGAGCAGAACTTGCCACAAGAAGCGTCAAGATAGCGCCGAGAAAAAAGGTACCGCGCCAGCGCCAGCCCAGGCCATCTTGCTGATAAGCAGCAACATCGAAGCCGGGGAGTAGGGGAGGCGTCTTGACCCCAGCAGATGCCGTGGCCGGCGCCTCTTTTACGAGGAGACGCCAGCCACGGAAGTACAGAATTTCGGCAACAAAACACCCAAGCAGTATGATAGGTGGAAAAGGCCACCCATTCGCATCAACCCAGATGTTCATTGAAACGCCTCCCGCGTACTGCTCTGATCCACTACATATAGACCGCCACATGAAGTGGATCAGAGCAATACGGACCCAATTAGGCAATCAGGTAAACGAAAATCCACATAAGCACGGCAGCGATCACCGTGTAGTACCACCAGTAGCCGACAACTTCAACAACGTATGTATGCTCGGCCAGTCGACCGCGCAGCATCCGTCCTAAAAGTAGCACGCCGATAATTGCTGCCAGAAAAGTGTGAGCCGCCGAATACCATGAAAGCAGCAAGATCAGACTCGCGTAGGCATGGAACGGGGCTTCGTAGCCCAGAGTGCGCGCCACCACGATCTGGCCCACCGTGGCCACAATCAAGAGCAGCAAGGCCACAAAGAAGAAGACGCGTTGACCGTTCCCTCCGTTGCGCGCCCGGCGCTCCCATAAGAAGTAGCAGAGGCCGCTCACAAGGAGAGCCGCGGCCAGCAGCAATCCAGTTAGAAAGGCGGGGGGGTGATCTGTTCCCCCAAACTGACGCTCCACATCGAGTGAGCGTAGATAGCCGCCCGCGGCCAGGATGGCGAGCACCGATAATACATCCGACACAATGAGCATGATCACGCCTATGCGGGCGCGCGCAACCTGAATGTGCGGCTCTATGTGGTGCATTTCCTCAAAGACCGAACTCATAGCATACCCCCTTAGCGCTATTAACTCTCCAATTGTGGCTGGGGCTCTGACTGTGCGGGCGTCTCCATGCCATCTCCGGTAGCGGCATGCCCATTCCCATTCGTTGCTGCTTCAGGCAGACCGTAGCCGTAGGGATCTGACGTGATCACAGGCAGGTGTTCAAAATTCTCCAGCGGTACCGGTGTTGGGATCGTCCACTCAAGTGTCTTGGAACCCCACTCATCGGCCGTGGCAACCTCGCCGCTCCTGAGCGTGATAATCACGTTATACACGGTCACAAACACAGATGCCGCGATCAGGATAGCAAACAGGCTGGCGATCAGATTGGGGGTGACAAACGCAGGCGCCACATTCGCCGACCAGCGGGGTTCGCCCTCGATGCCGGCATAGAACAGCGATATGAATGTCCCCAGGAAACCGATTTCAAACAGCCAGAAATGGATCTTGCCGAGCGTTGGGTCCAGCCGGCGCCCCACCATCTTGGGGAACCAGTAGTAGAAGCCCGCGAAAAATCCAAAGACCATGCTGCCGACGAGGGTGAAGTGGAAGTGTGCGGTGACAAACATGCCGCCGTGCAGAATCTGATCGGTAGGCAGGTCCGCCAGGTAGATGCCGGTGATGCCGCCGATGACAAAGTTGACCAGCATGCCTGCCACAAACAGTACCGGGACCGTGACCCAGAGTTTACCCCGCCAGAAAGTTCCTATAAGCGCCAGGAAGAAGAAACCGGTGGGGATAGAGATTAACTCTGTATCGAGCATATAAGGGCCGTTCAACGCGGTGGCTGACCCGCTTGTATAGAGGTGATGCCCCCACACGAGTACGCTCAGGATACAGATGGTGATCATGCTACCGAGCAGCATACGACGACCAAACACCGCCTTGCGGGAAAAAGTCGCCGCGATTTCGGCCGCGACCGCCATTGCAGGCAGCGCGATCACATACACCTCAGGATGGCCCATAAACCAGAACAGGTGCTCATACAGCCAGTTACTACCACCGAAGGCGGCGATAAAGAAGGATGTCTGGAAAACCCGGTCCAGCAAGATCATGATCTGCGATATGATGAACGAAGGGAATGCCGTCAAACCAAGGACCACCGAGAGCAGCACGCCCCAGACGAAGACAGGGAGCCTGTCCAGAGTCATACCCTTCGTGCGCAGCACCAGCACAGTTGTGACAATGTTCAGGGCTGCCACAGTGACCGATACCGCAAAGATGATGATGGTGAAACAGTAAGCATCCATGCCGGGTGTTAGCGACTGATCGGAAAGCGGTGCGTAACCGGTCCACCCTGTCTGGAAGCCGCCAAGGGCCAGGGTAGAAACGAAGACAGGAATCGCGGAGAACAGCAGCCAGTAGCTCAGTGCATTGAGCCGGGGAAAGGCCATGTCACGCGCCCCAATCATGATGGGAAGCACGAAGTTGCCGAAGGGGCCGCTAATCATAACGATGGAGGCCACCACCATGATGATACCGTGCATGCCCACGATGGTATTGTACGTGGCGGGATTGAAGAAGATGGCACCGGGCTGTGATTGCTCCAGCCGGATCATGAAGGCGCCCATAGAGCCGACGAAAAAGAGCACCAGCACTGTGAACAGGTACTGCATTCCGACGACTTTGTGGTCAGTGGTAAAACGGAAGTAGCGCCAGATGCCCTGATCTTTTCCGGCTAACTGCAATTCTTCGTCGAGTGTTGGCTCGTGGCGCGCAAAACCCCACTTCCAGACGCCGTTGAAGGCCCCAATACCCACAAAGAAGAAGAGTACCCAGGCCGTGTAGACAGCGGCCATGGTCGCGTCAAGGTTGTCTGGCACCAGGCTATGCACAATCAAGCCGGCGATAACAGCGCCTGCAACGCCAAGAACTATCGCAGAAACCACACTTGGGAAGAGGTTCTGCAGGAGCGTTGGGCGTCTGGTTTCGGTCACACTGACTTGGGTCATAGGTGTCCTCCTTGATTAGTGATCCAGGTATCGAACGCTGGCGCGCTGACCACATGGACTGCTGACCACATATAGGAGTGATAGAGTCCACACAATTCCACGCAGGCTACCGAGTAATTTCCAATCTGTGTTGGAGTGAAGGCGGGAATGGTGGTTGTTTGCCCCGGATTAGCATCGATGCGTATCCCTAACGAACGGATGGAAAAGCCGTGCAGCACATCTTTGGAGGTGACATTGAATTGCACCGCGCGATTCACCGGCAGGTCAAGCTCCTGGCCCTGGCTGGATACCCCATACTGCGGATAGTAAAAGGTCCACAACCATTGCTGCCCGGTAACCTGCACAATCAAGGGGTTAGCGGATGCCGCAACCGTGTTCTGGTAAAAGCCAAACAGGCCCCAGATGAGCAGGAAGAGGCAGAGCGCGCCGGTGATGCTCATCCAACCGATCTGGAGCATCGGCCTGGGCTTTAAGAAGGCGCCATCCTCTGTTGGCCTCTCCTTGACCCTGAAGACGATCATGCTGTAGGCTAGAAAAACAAAGACGAACATGGCTACCGGTACGGCCAGCGCTGTTAATAGAAGCAGCGTGAAGTTACTGCTGGTGCCAATATCGCTCGCGGGCGCTGGGAGCACGAAGCCGGTAAAGGCCACAACCACTACAATCCCAAGAATAGAAAGTATAGCCCAGATAATGAGAACACGACGCAGATGATGCGGCTCCCGCTGTTTTGTTGCGCCACTGGTCGTATCTCCCTGGATGAGATTAGGCTCAGACATTTTACCCCCCTTAATAACTCGCGACAGTCATCGTTCCTGCCATGTATCCAGTGGTAGCCATCGGCCCGCTAAAACCATAGGGGGGGGCGCGGTCAATGCCACAAGGAACATAACAGTGCCAGACATAGGTCCCAGGCGCTCCAGTACGGAACTGAAAACTGATGATGTTGGGCTTCGGGTAACTCTGACCATCTACATCTACATTAGGAGCGTCGTCCGGCACCCCTACCAGAGGAACACTGACGAACAAGGGATAGGCAGCGTCTGGCGTTGATTGGAGGGTAAACGTGTGACCCGGAGCTCCGGCATCAACCTCGGTAACGGGCTTCCCGTTGAGCAGCATGGTACCTCCAATTGTGCCATGCACCTGCCGGAAGTAATCATTGATTAAAGGCGTTGCACTGTCGTAGTTATTGATGACCACAGTAATGAGGCTGTTCGCGGGGACCTCAAATTGCGTGGTCGGACAGTAGGTTACCCAGTCGATTTGCGGCTCTCCTGCATCGCTGTGGCATAGATGGCTATCGGGAAATGTGCCGAACTCAATGTTCGCACTATTGGCGCCTGTCTTGGTTGCTTTTACCACCTGATCGGGTTCGTAACCAAGGTTTTTCATCGATTGCAGGCCCAGTGCGATTCCAGCGATGATGCCGAAACCCAGGATAAGTGATGCAATGATCCCAATGATAAAGCCTGATGAATGCCTTTTCAATGTAGTCCTCCCCTTTCCATGGTTATGATGCAAAAGCCAGCGGGAGCACCTTTACCCCCTTCTACCGACTCATGATCGTGGCTACATGCATTGCACCAGTTGGATGTCTTACCTGTTAACTGTCAAAATACAGACATCCACTGTAGTCAGAAACTTCTCAACTCCCTGGATGCTTCACCTGACTCCGCAACAGGCAAGGACTGGGCTGGTTAGAAGCGCTACTCCCCCCTTCTACCCCAGTATAAGCATACCATAGAATGAAGATAAAATGAAGTATTTAAATATATGGATTTTTGTAGCGTACACAAAGTAAGTAATCTTTCCATTACCTCGACAATAGATGCTACCTGATTCACGTAGGGCTATGTCTCACCTTGCTCCTGCGCAAATCGGGGTATACTAGGTAGGTCAGCCGCGATACATTGGAGGGAAAACATGAGGGTGATTTCGACTGCACGCATATACGGCTATTGGTTGGGTTTTCTATGTATACTATTGGTGCCTGCGGGATTATGTGCTCCGGCAGCTTATGCGGACGGGGGTGCTCCTCAACTCGCTTATGTAGCAGGGAGCGGGCCAGGCATCAGCATCATTGATATCGCCCGGCGGCGGGTCACCGGGACGCTGGCTATTGCTGGGGACCCACGCACCGTCTTGCTGAGTCCGGATGGGCAGGCTCTGTATGTTGCACAGCCGGCGCTTGGACGGGTGGCGGTGATCACTGCGAAAACCGGGAAGACGCTGTGTGTGGCCAGCCTGCCAGGTCAACCGTCGCTGCTGGTGCTCAGCCTGGATAACACCATTCTGTACGCGGCGGGCCAGGGAGACAGCGCCGTGCGCGCTCTCGATCCTCAGACCTGTGCCATCCAACGGACCTTCGAGACCCATGAGCCGGTCTATGGACTGGCGCTGGCAGCGTCGACGGCGCCGGATGCCACCCCTGCAACTCCCAACCAGCTCTGGATCACCGGAACCGACTCGCTCATGGTCTTCGAGGTGAACGGCCACCTGCTTGGTTCAGTCTCCGTCGCCGGAGGACCGCAATATATCAGCATCCCCGGCGGTTTTACGGCGTATGTGACCACGCGACGAGGAAGCGTGGTGGCGCTTGATCTGAACACGCGGCGCGTAGTCCAGACACTGCTCAGTGGGGGGCAATTCGGCCCCATGGACTATGATGCGAACACCGGCGAGGTCTATGTGCCTGACCGCCAGCACAACCGGTTGGATGTCCTGACCCCTGTAGTAGCGGGCACCCCTGTCACATCGCAAGAGCCAGCGCGCGTTCTGCGCCTGAGCAGTTCCCCGCAATCAGTCGCCATCACCAACGACGGTCAGCTCGGCTTCGTGGCGCTCGCCAATGGCCAGGTCTTGATGCTCGATATCCCCGGCCGGAGCGTTGTCACCAGCATCGCGGTCGGCGGCACGCCACACTTCATCATCACCGGCCTCTACCCTCCCGTAAATAGCCCTCCACCTGCTCCACAACCAACGGTACCTTCGCGCTTGTCGGCACCATCCAGCGGCCTCCTCCTGCTCATCGTCTCGGGGCTGCTGGTCGCAGCGTGCTTACTGGCGATACTCTGGCTCTTCTGGAGATCTGGCCAGAGACGGCGTGCCGGCCAGCGTTTTACACGTAAGCATCCTTCGTAGTAGTCTGACAATCTTCATGTGGCAAGGGAGCAGGCGCTTCCCCCATCCGCGTAGGGATCCGGCTTGCCGCATCCGTGTGGCAGGCCCTTGGGCCTGGCAGGCCTCTCCCGCCCTCGCAAGCGAGGCCGCCCCCACGGATGCGGCAAGCCGGATCCCTACGCGGGTGGGGGGGCGACTCACGTGTCGAATGAACTTTGACAGAGCACTACGCGGATGTACCTGTGAAGA
>JALYTT010000385.1 GCA_030854145.1 Chloroflexota bacterium
CGCCTGTTCCTCGGCGAATGTTCTTCGGCGAACAGGCGGGCTTGTCAACGGCGCCCCTACCTCCCACGCCCATTCGTGCCTCCCATGCCTTTTCGGTCGTCCTGAAAAAAACCTCCCCTTTGCGAAACACGGGCGCCCCTACTTTCCTGCCCATCCATAGCTCACAAGTACCGGAGTACCATTGTCAAACAGGGGGTAGACTCCTGTGGTATACTAAGAGAATACTGTATGGTGCATTGTTGCTCTGAGTAGATGGTCTATTGAAAGCTGCGCGATACAGAGAGTTTTTTTCTTAGGGGGAGACCCCAGAAGTGAGTAGAACAGATGTCATTGAGTGATCAGACCCTGTATTGCCGCGATTGCAATCAAGAGTTCACGTTTACCGTCGGTGAGCAGGAATTTTATGCCAGTCGTGGCCTGACCAACACCCCTGGCCGCTGTCCAGAATGCCGCGCTGCGCGCAAGCAGTCCGGCCGTGGTGGACAGCGAGATTCGTTCGGTGGTGGTGGCTCGCGCGACCGCGATTCACGCCCCATGTATAGCGCCACCTGCGCGAGCTGTGGGAATGAGGCCCAGGTGCCTTTCCAGCCGCGTGATGACAGACCCGTGTACTGCAGCGAGTGTTACCAGGCGCAAAATACCGGTCGTTCAAATGACCGTCGATCGCGCTGGTAGGCATGACAGCGATTGTGGTGAATCCAGGCGATTCATTTGAGTTTGCGCTCAAACGGTTCCAACGAAAGGTCCAGGATGCTGGCATCCTCTCAGAGGCACGGCGACGGCGACATTACGAGAATCCACAGGCGCGGCGAAAACGCAAGGCTGAGGCCCAGCGGCGCAGACGCCGGCGCGCCCGTTAACCTGGTCAACGAAAAGGCCGCGAGCGCGTAACACTGGGAAGAGTGGTGGGAGAAAATCGCTATCACACATTCTGCGGAGGAGGGGCTTGCATCCCTCCGCAGAGTGATACACACGGCTCACAACTACTCTTCCCACGCAGCCACGTTTGTCCTCGTATGCAAACATGGTGTCAGGAAGGATTTGCCATGAAGATGAACAGCCAGTTCCGCACCTTTGCCAAACAGGTCCAGGTGGATTTACTCGCACTCAATGATGCTGACCTCTTCCGCACAATCCACCAGTGGGTTGGGGGGGAAAATGCTTCCGGGGCATCTCTCGATGTTGCCGAGGACACGCTCCTGGTATTAGGCTATACCCGCGAAGGCTCAGAGACCGAAACACTCTTACACACGCAGGATAACACGCCAGCAACCGAAGACGCCCGACCCAGCCAATGGCAGGCCCCTTCCCCTCACCATTTGCGTACCCTCCTGACAACTATGGACGTGAATCTATTTGCCCAGCATGTCATCACCCTGGCCTTCCAATCACTGCATACCATCTATCCCGAATGGTATGAAGGCGTGACATTCAGCGCCCATCTTGCCAACTACCTGCGGCAACTGAGTTCTGAATCGGCAAAGTATGATGAGAGTGTGGTACATAGACGTATGGGCAAATACCTTTAAACGCGATGTCTACATACAGGCGATTTGGAAACGCAGAAAGCGAGCGTATGAAGTACTATATCACCTACTGTATCACCCATCCTGAACATACTCCGACCACCGCTACCGGGCTGGTAGAAGCTCCTACACGTCTGAATTTAGATGTGCGCCTGGCCAGGGGCGTCGGCAAGTGGAAGAAACGCGGCTATGCCGTCGAGATTGTGAAGATTGCCTGCATAGATGATCTTCAAAGTGTAGTCCATGACTGAGGTCGCTCCATCCGCTCAGTGACCTGTCCCTATGAAAGTCGCCCATCAACTATGCTATACGCTCCTACGATAGCATAGTAGCCACAATTGCTGAAGTGTGGCACGCAACGGAGAATGTATCTATCCAGGAGGCTCCTCGTGATTCCGGCCCTCCACATGTATCTGCTAGGCGACTTCCTACTCGTTTCGGACGATACCCCTGTGACAACCGTCAATGTCTCTCGCGTGCAATCCTTGCTTGCCTACCTTGTGCTCCATCGAAGTAGCCCACAGGACCGCTCTCACCTGGCCTACCTCTTGTGGCCCGATTCGACCGAGGCCCAGGCACACTCCAACCTGGTATGGCTCACCGAGATAGCACGCCTTGTACCCACCCTGCTCGCGCGGAGACCAGACCTGCCTCCATGCTGGAAGGATGGCAGCGTCAGCACTCTTTTGAGGCCCTCGCACGCACGCTGCTGAACACGCGCGAAATGAGCTATCTCTGATAGCGAGCGCGGCCGCGCCCGAGCCAGCGCAGCGGCGCGCCGAGCGTATAGATCATTGTGCGCAGCGCCGCGTTGTGCCAGATGTTTCTGGTCTCCGACCACTGGACACGCGGATCTACGCATATCTTGTCAACCTGAACCTGCCCCGGCACCTGCAAATGTGCGGCCAGGGCCTCCATCACATGGATCCAGATGCGCTCCTGGGTGTGTGAACCAAACGTGCGAAATCCGATCTCATACACTGGATCATTGGCGCGCGCAATGGATTGCACCTGACAGACAAGTCCATCGTCATCCGTCGAGACGCTGAAGGTCACCCAACCAGATTCCGGGTGTCCCTGGGGCGTCATCAGCGTGAAGGACTCATCATCCGCGTAGAGCACCATGACGCCGGTCGAGAGCGGCATACCCGTCATCGAGGCATTGATGAGCACGATGTCGCCTGGTTCGATAGTTTTCATGACCGGGAAAAAGCGATTTTGCCGGGGCTGGAAACGCGCGAAGTTAGCTTTCCATATCTCCATGACCTCGGCAGGCGTCATGCTGATCTCTGGTAGGCGAAGCGTGTACGTCTTCTTCCACATCTGCCCGAAGCCTTGCAGCGGCCCGACCATCTGCCGGCCCTCCACGTTCAGGTTGAGCGCCCCCGTCGGCACCCGCGATACCTGCAACAGGGAGGTCAACTGGGCCCAGTAAGCTGCATCACGCGGCTCTTTCTCTTCGCCATCAGGGAGTGTAGGGGGAGTGGTCATTTGCTTGCTCCTCTCGGTAGAATCCATTCATAGGTGCTATGTGTACCCGTTAATACTCAGGGTTCACAACCTCAAGGCATGTCGGCGGCGGCCAGAGCTTCTTGTTCATTCGGGTACATTTTGATGACATCGCTCAGGCGCGTCAGTTTAAAGATGTGCTGGTAGTGCTCGCTCAGACCGCAACAGAGGAGACGCTGCTTCTGCCGGTTCATGCGAATCAGCAAGGTGACGAGCAGGCCAATCCCGCTACTGTTCATGTAGGCCAGCCCGCTAAAGTTCAACACGATGACGCGGGTGGTAGAGGCACTGGCCTGGGTATAGGCATCCATCAACGTGTTTTCCGCGGCCGCGGAGAGGTCGCCCTGAATATCGATGATACTGGTTGTCGCGTTGGCTTTACGCACATTCATGACAACATTCGCTTGCGGCATGGTTTCCTCCTGAAAGTGTGGATTGTAAAAAACATCCGTGATGTCCCTGATCATATCTTCTGATCGCCGGCGTTTCCTGCCTCCCGGTGCATAATCAACTCGATAGTATGGGAATGCTCATCATTGGTCACATACAGCTCATCGACCAGGTTCTTGATGAG
This sequence comes from Chloroflexota bacterium, assembly GCA_030854145.1. Next base: position 3,610 of record JALYTT010000385.1, read on the forward strand.
GAAGAAGCCCCAGCCGCGCGGCGCCTGTAGCCCGGCCAGTTGCGCATCGAGATCAGGCGCGACCACCGCATCGGGAATGGGCCGGCCTTCACCCTGGTCGCGCACGCGAACCACGATGGAGGCATCCGAGACCAGGACCTGGACGACAACCACTTTGTCGGGCTGATAGCCGTTGCCATGCTCCATGGCGTTCATCACGGCCTCGGCCACGGCCGTTTTGAGGCTGTCGAGTCGCTCAGCAGGCAGGTGCAATGGATCTACTGCCTCGGCCACCCGCTTCAACGCCTGTTGCTCGTTGCCCGCAACACTCGCGAGCGTGGTTTCCATTAGAAGATCGAGATTTCCTTGCTGTTCGTTCATAGTGCTCGTTTCAGGCGCTCGCTGCAGGGTTACCAGCGTCACATCATCCTCTTGCTCCCACCCCTTACCCGTAAAGGTTGTCAGCGCGTGGAGCAGGTCATCAATGAGCGCGGAGCCGCCCGCATGCGCCCCGGCCAGCGCCGCGATCTGTGGCAGCCCAAACATATCACGCCGTGCGTTATGTGCCTCCACCAGGCCATCGCTATACAGGAGGACGCTCTCTCCAGGCGCCAGGATCACCTCTTGCTCATCGTAGCAGCTCCCCGGCATCATCCCCAGGGGCATCCCCGTGGCCTGGAGTTCTGAGATGCCCCCATCGTGTCGTCGATACGGCCATTCATGGCCGGCATTGGCGTAGCGCAAGCTACCGCTGCGCGGATCAAGAATGGCATAGAAGCAGGTCACAAACATGCGCGACGGAATCCTCATGTAGAGCAGATCGTTGACCCGCGCTAACACATCGCCCGGAGAGAGCGTACCCTGCGCAGCGGTTCGCAGCATAGTGCAGGTGGTGGCCATCACCAGAGCGGCTGGCATGCCCTTATCGGTAGCATCGCCGATGATGATCCCCAGGCGCTCGTCTTCAAACGGCAGGAAATCGTAGAAGTCGCCGCCGACCTCGCGCGATGGTTGATAGTAGGTAGCGATATGCCATCCAGGTAGATCCGGCACGTCTTTAGGCAGGAGCGCTTGCTGGATATTGTGCGCGGTATGCATTTCCTGTTCGATGCGCGCGCGCTCCTCCATGCGCGCCTGCTGCTCGATCAAGACCTGGCGCTGCGCCATGCTTTCGACCAGTTGTTCCGCCATCTGATTAAAGGATTGTTCCAGTTGCCCGACCTCGTCCTTCCTGACAACCGGGATGCGTTGCTCATACTGGCCGGCGGCGAACTGTGTGGTGGTCTTTGCTAATCTGTGGATGCGTCGCACAAGGCCCCGCGTCGTCACCACCCCAAAGACGCCCCCAATGGGAGCCATGATGAGAAACCAGGGCATGCCACTCCTGAGCCAGCCCCAGCCAAAAGCTGAGAGGATCGCGTCATTTGATGTTGTCCACAACACCTGTACATAGAGCGCGCCCAACGGTCTCTTTGTCCGGCTCCAGACGGTATCGGCAGCAGAGGCGACGCGCTCCTGCGAGGTATCCTGCACCGTGCTTGCCGTTCTCCCCGCCAGCGCGCCGAGAATCAGCCCCGCTTCGCCCGGCAACAATCTGGCAACCGGCGCTGAGACAGGGTAGCGCGCCGGGTAGGAACTGGCAAGCACCCGGCCATTGGGAGCAATAAGCAGCGCAAACGAGACCGTGCGGACGGATCGTGTACTGCTGTCGATATAGGGCACGCTCTCGGAGAGATAGGGGATCTTCGCAAAAAGATCATCCGGCGCGGTGAACGACGAGGGTTGTCCTGGCTGAAAGGTGGCTCGCGGATCAAGAGCGGTGTCTCCCGCCTGGAGCGCCGCTTGCAACGCATAGACCTGCGCCGTCTGTTTGGCCGCGTGCAAGATCACGTCATCTAACAAAGGCGAGCGTGTCAACACGAAAAAGATGACCCCACCAACCAGGAGTTCCAGCAGAAGCACGATGACAAGGCTCGTTCCCACATACGAGATGGCCATGCGCGTCTGCAATCTCGACCATCTCCTCATCCCGTCAGGTCTGGGCTGGTATACTGTTGGCTTGAGGGCTCGCTCTTCGCTCTTCATAACGCTCCCTATATTGTCCTTTGCACTACTCATGACCATTGGCGCCTCAGGTAAAGGCTAAAAGGCTTCTCCAATAAGGCCAGGCACTTCCCTGGCCTTTAGAATACCACACTGTCGTTAGTAACCGCGTACTCACGCGACTACGAACCGGGGTTACCCTTACTGGATAATGATTGTCAGGGTCATCCCCTGGTGAACGCTGCAATAGAGCAAGCATAGTAGAGAGGAGGGGCGCCAGGGCAGTCCATTCGCGGAAGTAGCGCACCTCACCGCTGCTCACCAGTTGCACTTTGCCCCGCCACTCAACCTGCCCCTTCCCCACCTCTTCCTCCCACACGCGCACCGTAAACAGGTGCGAATGGGGGCGCCGCTTCTGAAACGTTCCCTGACGCGTTTCTTCTGGTCAATCATCTGGATATGGTAAGATCAAAATTGCGAGGAAAAGAAAGAAGGAACGGAAAGATGCAGCCCATCTGTCTTCATAACAAACACGAAATAGAGGCATTCTTACTGGATAAACCACTACTCCATCTCTACGAGCTGGGGGACCTGGACGATTTCTTCTGGCCCTATACCACCTGGTACGCGCTCAAAGATGCCCAGCGGGTCCAGCAACTTGCACTGCTGTACACAGGTACAGCGCTCCCGGTGCTCCTGGCAATCAGCGACACGCCGGCCCCCATGCGCGAGTTGCTGATCGCCATTCTCCACCTGCTCCCCAGGCGCTTCTACGCTCACCTGAGCGCGAATGTAACACAGGCCCTGACCACCGACTACCATCTGGACTCACATGGCCCACACTACAAGATGGCGCTGCGCGACAGGACCCTGCCAGGCCGGGTCGATACATCGCATGTTGAGCAGTTATCCGTCTCCGACCGTGACACCCTGGCAGCCATGTACCGCGCGAGCTATCCCGGCAACTGGTTCGATCCGCGCATGCTGGAGACCGGGTATTACTTTGGCATACGCCACGGCCCCGCTATCGTCAGCGTCGCGGGGGTTCACGTCTATTCGCGCCAGTACAACGCGGCGGCGCTCGGAAACGTTGCCACCCATCCCGATTGGCGCGGGCGCGGCCTGGGTACAGCCGTCTGCGCGAAACTCTGCCAGGCATTATCCCAATCGGTAGAGCATATCGGCCTGAATGTCAAGCCCGACAATGCCAGCGCCATCGCCAGTTATACACGCCTGGGCTTTGAAGCTATCGCCACATACGAAGAATATATGTGCGAGCTACGTACGATACGATGAGGACCAGCATGGATAGGAGTACATCAGATGTAGGGGCGCCGTTTACAAGCCCGCCTGGTAG
>JALYTT010000386.1 GCA_030854145.1 Chloroflexota bacterium
ACTTCATTGCGTTGGCTCGGCACATCTATCGCCGACTTTCCTTGGCCTGCGAGGGCAGCACGACGTATTTTGCGTGCGGCGACGTTGCCTGCCCGCGCCAGGCCTCGGGGAGATCCTCGAGCAATACTGTCTTGGCATTCACACGAAGCGTGCCCCCCTTTAGGGCAGCCCACAGCCAGGACAGCGCCGGTTGCTTCTCCTTGAGCGGAGTGTGTAGTCCGGCGAATCCGAATAGGGCCAACTGCTTGCCGCGAAGGATGCCAGCGGGGATCGACGCCGTCGCGCCTGCCGAGTGTCCGATGTTGACCACACGAGCCTGTGATGCGCACACCGGCAGCGCGGCTTCCAGCGGCATTCCATACAGGCCGTCCAAAATGACGTTCACCGCGTCGGCCATGTCGCGCAATCGGTCCGTGAGCTCGACTGCCTCTTCGCCAGCGCGCAGCTCGACGACAGCATCGGCGCCGAGTGATTTCAGGTGCTCCAGCACAGCGCGGTCGCGGCCGACCCCGACCACACGGGCCGCACCCTTTGCCTTTGCGATCTGGACTGCAATCTGGCCGACTGCACCGGTCGCGCCGAGGATCAGCACGTTATCGCCTGGCCTTATTCTGGCGGTCTCGACCAACGGCATGTATGCCGCAACTCCAGAGTTTCCGATGGCGGCAGCCTGTATCGGATCGAGTCTATCGGGCAACAAAAGGATGTTCTCGTCGTCCACAAGTACCTGGGTTGAAAAAGCTCCCGGCCTGGCCGGCGACGCATGACACTCCGCATAAACGAGGGTTCCCTGCGCGAATCGGTCTGAGTCGATCACGACTCCCACGCATTCGCTGCCGGGGACGTATGGAGATTTGTGGCGTATGGAATGAAATGTCCCCGAAGCGATGAGCAGGTCGAGGGGGTTTAATGGAGCGGCAATCACTTTTAGCGATGTGGTGCCGGGCGAGCGCGAGGGCAATTCAAGCCAGCCCACCAGGGGTTCTGCTCCGGGGGCGTTCACAATCCCCGCGAGCACCTTCACAGCGTCCGCCTTCGGCTCCCCTTGCCCGCCGACAATCTGCGGGCCGTGGTGAGCAAAGCGAGCATCCATCGACGACACGTAATCTCCCTTACTAAACATCGATATGGTTGAGATGTTTTGTCGATTATACGCACCTCGTGCAGAGGATGTCAAGACGTCCGCGCCATTGCCAATAAACACACATAATGTTATAATCTTTTCATGATCAAAGAGGAGACCCAAATGACGACCCGCAACTCAACCACACAGCCGGCACACGAAGACGCGCAGACCATCCAGAAGTTGCTCGTTGGCGTGATTGGCCTGATCGATACGTTTTCAGCCGATCAGCGCGGCGCAGCCCTGCTCGGATTCGATGACTCTCGTCGTCTCGACTGGGACATCATTCCGAAGCCCGACCGCGTCGGAATCTCGATGCATAACCTTGATCGTCACCAGAAGGTCGTGGTGCTCGAACTCGTGCGACTCGCGGTCTCACACGAGGTCTACACCAAGGTGCTCGCCATTATGCAGCTCGAGCACGTACTACGGGCGCGGGAGGCGGATTTCCTGGGGGTCGCCGCGCCACTATGGCGCACCTCCGATTCCTACTTCCTCAGCATCTTCGGCCGACCCGGGTTCGAGGACACCTGGTCACTGCGCTTCCTCGGTCACCACGTGTGTCTCAATATCACCATCGTGAACCAGCGCTGGATTTCGACCACTCCAAGCGCTCTTGGCCAGCAGCCTATGATCGGCTCCGGTGTGCTGAATCCGATGTCCGATGACGAAGGACTCGGCTTCGAGCTGCTCGACTCACTGAATGACGACCAGCGCAGTCTCGCTGTCATCCATGACGTGGCACCCGCCGACTTCGTGTCACGACAGGTGCCGTTGATCGGCGCGCTCGAGTATCCCGACCACTACGACCTGGGAATGCCGCAGTACCAGATCACGACCGACGACCGGAAGGCGCTTGCTTTGGTGCGTGACCAGCCGTCCGGCATTTCGGCAGACCGTCTCGTGGAGACCCAACAGGCTCTGCTTACCCGTCTGGTCGACACGTACCTTGCCCGCCTTCCTGCGCGCGCGGCCGGAGAGTACCGCGCGCAGATCGATGCTGACGGACCGACCGAAACCCACTTCGCATGGGCAGGTGGGCTGGTGCGAGGTGAACCTCACTACTTCCGTGTACAGACGCGCTTACTCCTCATCGAGATGGTGAATGCTGTCGACAGCGGAAACCATCTTCACTCTGTTATTCGGGACTTCGAGCACGACTTCGCCCACGACTCTCTCCGTGACAATGCGGCGCACCTGGCCGAGCACGGCTCTCACCTCTCGACTCGCACCACGTCGAGCGAGGGCACCGAGCTTCGAGCACATGACTGGTCCTGGTGATCCCCGCACCCGGTGTCGACGCTACCCAACCTAGGTAATCGTTGCGATGTTTCTTGGGAGTCTGAGCACATGAAATCTTTTGTGGGTCTGACGCGCGCGAATGTCCTTGCGAGCGAGATCGAACAGCAGATTCTCGACCGAGAGTTCAAGCCCGGCGAGCTGATCGGCACCATTGACTCGCTGAGGGAGCGCTCTGGATTCGCCCGGTCGACTGTCGCCGAAGCCATTCGGCTCCTGGCCGATCGCGGGCTCGCCGAAATCCGCCCCGGGCGTGGGGGCGGGCTGTTTGCAACAGCTGCGGGACCGATGGTCAAAATCCGGCACACCCTCCTCGCGGTCACCGATGCCCCCACCGCCGTTGCCGAAGCCGTGGCTGTGCGGGAAGCGCTCGAGGTCCTGATCGATGTCGACGCTGCGGAACACCGAACTGCCACCGACGTCGCCGATATCAAGAAACTGCTTGCCAAACTCAAGTCAGCGGCAGCCAAGGGTACGACCACGTTCCTGCTGGCGAACTGGGACCTGCACGAACGCATTGCGCTCATCTCCCCGAACCAGACGGCGTCGGCGCTCTACCTGTCGATGACAAGGTTCGTGCGCGAGCACGCTGTGGCCGCTACTCACGCTGCCGCCCCCGAATCGGCCATCGAGTGGCTGCACATCCGCATTGAGACGCACGAGGAGCTTGTCAATGCCATCATCGCCGGGGACACCCGTCGCGTAAAGATCGCGGTCGACAAGCACGCCGGACTACTCGACGTGGAGTAGCCCAACGTGCTTCTGGCCCTTGAGTACGAACGGGCCGCACCGTTCCGTTCGTACTCAAGGGCCTAATATCAACGAGGTCACAGCCGGCAGCATGCGCCAGATAAAGTTCTGAGCGGTTTATTTATATCTGCTCAGAACGTTTCAAGATGGCTCTACACCTTGCGTAGAGCCATCGAAGGTAAAGCCGTCATGCATGCCAGCGGTAGAGCTTCTAGTGGTCTCTGCGATGGGCGCCCTCAGCCGTAAACAAAGAAGGGGTGCGCCACAGTTTTTTGCAAAGACGGTTGCGGGAAAGAGCAAGATCCGAGAAGTTTGTTTGGGTCTGGCGCACTTTAGATACCGCTGGCGAACTCTTCAAGGCGGTTAAGCGACCGGGCGAAGGAATTGAACGAAAGGCGAGCGTCTGGTTTGAGCATGAGGCTCCCCATCGAGCCAACGCATCAACCGAACGATATTCATGGCAGCAGCGGTAGCCAGGTGCTGAAGATGCGTCTTTTCTTGACCGATGTACCGGGAACGGCGCAACCCCATGGCCCGAACGCCTTGCGAAATGGTGCCTTCGACCCCAGCGCGGCGCGCATAGAGCGTTTTGAATTCCTCGGTCTTGGTACGTGCGCGGGCCTGTTGTAAGGCTTGATGCTGCTGCTCACGACGCACGGTGATGGTGCGACGGGGATAGCGGGTGGAGCGCGTACATAAGCAACGACTGGGACAGCTTTGACAATCTTTGATGGAGAACTTGATCTTGATGACCTCTGTGTGGCGATTGTCGATGGCTGGGGTCCAACTAATACTCGTGTGACCTTCGGGACAAGTCGCTTGCTCTGTTTGCCAATCGATCTGAAACTGACCCGCTGCAAAGCCCTTTTTCTCCTGGGCTTGCCATTTGACATCGGGACGGGTGGGACCAACCAGATCGATGCCATAATCCTGCGCACTGCTATGTAATAACCCGGCATCGACATAGCCCGTATCGACGATATGTTGCTCGGGCAGCAGTTCCTTCTGCTTGAGTCCTTCATGGATGCTGGCCGTTCTCGCATCGTCGGAGACCGGGGCTGTGGTTGTTTCGACATGGGTGATCAAGTGCGGACTGTCTTTCTCACAGGTTTCCGTCAAATGAACCTTAAACCCCACCCAACTGGTGGTGCGCTTTTTGCTGTAGTGGGCATCCAGATCATAGGGTGAGCTAATATACAAGCTTGCAGGAGGAATGTTCTCTGCGGAACGCCAGCCCAGCTGGCCTTCGCTCCACTGATAGTTTTGCACCCACACACGCCGCAAAATCTCCACCGCCGGCACGTGTGCTAACCACGAAGGGGTGTCTGGCTCAAAGAGGGCGCTGAGTAAGGTCGCTCCATCTCGTCCAACGCTTTGGACCCAGGCCTGACGCTCTTGTTCGCCAGAAGGCAGTCGCGAGTCTTCTATTCGCACGCCATAGCGATCCACCCACTCGGGCTGACTATGAGTCAGTAGCCACTCCGGCGCCACGATGGCCAGACAATTCAAGGCATGGCGTAGCGTTTCTCCCACACAGACCAGTCGATTGATGGCACGGATCTTGGCCAGTACATGCGTTGAATCCGTGCGCTGTTTCCCCCGGGCCTTGAGCCAGCCTCGCTCCTTGAACAGGGAGAGCATCACCATCAAAAGCCGTTCTTCGGCGTGGCCTTCCACCAGCCGCGTGCGGAATTCGCTGAGGACCGAGGCATCAAAGCCAGCATCGGCGAGTTCAAGCCCTAAGGCATACTTCCAATCGATGCGACCGCGTACCGCATCGGCGGCCTGCTGATCGGAAAGCCCTTGGGCAAACTGCATAATGGTGACCAATGCCAGGCGCCAAGGTGCTTCTGCGGGTTGCCCAGTGTGAGAAAACAAGTCCGCGAAGCTTTCATCCTGATACATCGTGCCCAGTTCATCGCGCATGTGCATAAAGATGTTCCCTTTCGGATAGGCGGCATGAGCAATACGGGCCGTTTCTTCGGGAACGGGATTGATCCGCTCTGGCTTGAGTGACATTGCTTTCCTCCTCTGTACTGAGTGCGCTTCCGTGATCACTTTTTGCCTATCATACCAGACAGGCTCTTCCTTGCCTATCGCCTTCAAAAAGGATTTGGGGTTCGCCAGCGGTATCACTTTAGGTGATGCTTACTTACTCTCTAGGCTGAGAGATCGTTCTACAGAAGACAAAAAAAATTGTAGAAGGATCGCGTGAAAAAGATGAAAGTGCCTGTTGTGTTGGCTTTGCCGAATGGATTGGCAGTAACAGAGATCGAGATGATCGATGAGGTTCTCACTCTGACTGTGGTTTCCCTGCAGCTGTGCCCCTGCTGTCCACTCTGTGGTGTCAGCGCCTCGCGTGTTCACAGCCATTGCACCCGAAAACTCACCGATTTGCCCTGTGGAGGACAGCGCGTGTGCCTGTTCGTCTGTGTGCGCAAGCTCTTTTATGAGATTTCAACCTGCGCTCGTGAAATCTTCGCGGAGAGCCGAGACCTGACGGCAGGAGAACTGATCGCCGAACTGAATCCGCAGATTCGCGGATGGGCCTTGTATCACCGCCATGCGGTCAGCAAGGATGTCTTTCATGCGGTCGATCATGACATCTTCAAAGCCCCCTGGGCTTGGGCGCAACGAAGACACCGCCACAAAACGCGCTGGTGGATCAAGGAGAAATACTGGCCATCCACTGGCCCGAATCGGTGGGTGTTCACTGGCGTTCTCAAGGGAGAGGAAGGGCAGATCAAAGTGGCGCGCCTGCTCGCAGCCTCCTCGATTTGCATCGAGCGGCACACGAAAATTCGTGCAGAGGCTAATCCCTACGACCCTGCCTGGGAACCCTCCTTCGAGAAACGACTGGATGTGCAGATGGTCGGCACGCTCAAAGGAAAACGATGGCTCTTGCATCTCTGGAAAGAACAAGGGGGCCTCTGCTCCCCGCTGCTCACTTTGTCGGAGCCGCTGGCGAATGTTGTTGTCCCGCTTTGAACGACTCTACGAAGCGAAAAGTCAACTATTGACTCATTCAAACTGAACCGGGCTGAGATAGCCCAGAGTAGAGTGCTTGCGCGCCCGGTTATAGTAGACCTCGATGTACTCAAAGAGGGCCGTGCGGACCTCCTCATGGGTACCAAAGTGCGACCGCGAGGTACATTCCCGCTTGAGGGTTCCGAAATAAAAGTATTATACTGTCCAGCTAGCACCATATTCGGTCAAGCGGCAATTGGCTGTTCCCCGATCAAAGTCCTTGTGGATAACCCAGTAGGCGAGGTGTCGAAGTTCATCTCCTCCCGATTCCTTATGGCTTCCCGCGAATGAGAGACGAGTGTCCATGGTCGTCTGCCCAACCAAACGCAATGTGCAGGATATCATGAAGTTTGGCTATTGTACTGTCGCTGCGCAAGCAGATGGACCAGATCTGAGAACTGATCATGCGTATTCAGATGCGCAGTTGATAGATCTTCACTCCTCCTTTCCTCTGTTGAAGGAAAAATAATGAGTCACGAAGAAGCTCGGCAGTTCGTTCTCGAACTGGAATGGTTTCTTCTCTATGGGTCATATCTCATCCTGAAAATCGTGTGGTGGTATTTTGCAGCAGCACTCAATTCGTTTGCTTGTGTAACCATCAACTTTCCACTGCACGCTTTGCGGTGGTCCATTGCATTAGCGACTCCATAGAGGAAAGAGAAATGTAAAAAATGGTTATACAGGTATGAGAAGCATTTTTTGTATAGGTTTTTCGCTGTTTGGAGATGCTCTCTATCGATGGATGCGGGAGTGCAATGGAAAGTCAAACC
>JALYTT010000387.1 GCA_030854145.1 Chloroflexota bacterium
AGATGATACTGGTTACAGGCAGATACCTTAGACATAGTAGTGATGTTTCTTTAATGCGCCTATTTTTGTGTGTAAATATGTTAATAGAAAGGAGGATGCCCGCACACATCAGATAGATATTCCTCTCGCAAATCTTCTTTTCACATTTTCAAGAAGTGCGGTAAGGTTGCCGTTGATACAACTATTGAATGGGGGTCTCCATCAGTATGTCACGTCTCTCTTTAAAAGCGCGTTTTGCCTTCCTCGGAAGCTGCGCAGCCATCATGCTGATACTCGCAAGTACCTTATTATCAGGCATAGCAGCGCACGCGGTTCCAGTTCATTCGAACTACAACTATTTCCTGCGAACCCATTATGCAGATGATGCGCTGTACGATGATAACAGCGCTCCTGGTGGGGCGCAGCAACAATATGATGACCGCGCCTATCCCAACAAGTACGTTACTTATGATCAAGTGATCGGGGCGAACAATGCCTTCCAGACGGTCGCGAAGCATCCTTTCGCGCTCCGTCAGAGCGGGCAGGCCTGGCAGTCCATTGGTCCCGACACGACCAACGTGCCAGGTGTCGTCACCTATACAGGACATGCCACCACTATCTCTGGCCGTATCACGGCGCTCGCTGTTGCCGACTCCTGCACTCCCAAGAGCTGCCACATCTGGCTTGGTGCAGCGGGTGGTGGTATCTGGCAAGCAGATAATGGCATTTCACAGAATCCCAACTGGCACTCAACGAACAACGGTATTGCTTCTCAGGCCATTGGCTCAATCACCATTGACCCCAACGACAAATCGGGCAAGACCCTGTATGTTGGTACCGGCGAGCCAAATGGCTCAAGCGATTCTGAAGCTGGCGTTGGCCTCTACAAATCTACCGATGGTGGCAAGAGCTGGCATCTCGTTGTTGGCAGTGTAGCTGCCGCGAAGGACCGTTCTATTGGTGCCGTTGCCATCGACCCGAAGGATGCCAAACATATCTATATTGGGACGGATGTCGCGCGCCATGGCTCGTCTTCAGTAAATGGCGGCCGCTTCACGCCTCCTCATGCCCCGGTTATTGGCCTGTATGAGTCGCGCGATGGTGGCAAAACCTTCTCGCTCGTCTTCAGCCAGGGATCGGACGTAGTGAATCCTGGCTCGCCCAACGGCAGCGACTTCTTCCGGGGCGGCGTGACCAAGATCCTCTTCAATCGCGTGGGTATCCCGGCTGGCCAGCCATCGCAGATCTACTTCTCAATGTTCGACTACGGACTGTTCCGCAGCGCCAATGGTTCATTCGAGCAGGTCTTCGCCTCCGCCGGTGGCGGCAGCGTCGCCAATAGCGCCGGCTCGCGCACCGAGTTCGCGCTGGCTCCTAATCATGGGACACTGCGCATCTACGTCGGGGATACGGATGGCGTGACTGCCAACCTCTACCGCGTTGATAATGCCAACGTTCCGGCGACCACCCTGACCGATGGCACGAATAATCCGGGCTGGACCTTGCTTTCCAATCCGAATCCTGGCACCCCTGGCTTCGCCTCGTACAACTTCTGTAATGCTCAATGTTCGTACGATATGTGGGTTGCCTCTCCTCCTGGGCGTCCTGATACCGTCTGGCTTGGCGGCTCGATGCAATATGCGGAGATCTTCACTGCCAATCCTCCATCGAATGGACGAGCGGTTCAGCGTTCTACCGACGCTGGCGTGAGCTTCACCGACATGACCGACGACGCGCAAACCCCACCCGTCGGTTTGCATCCTGACCAGCACGCGGTCGCCTTCGCGAGCAGCAACCCGGACATCGCCTTCATGGGCTCGGATGGCGGCATCGTTCGCACCGGCGGCAACTTCACCGACACATCCGCTCAATGCGCCACGCGTGGCCTCTCAGGCGCTGACCTGGCCGATTGTCAGATGTGGCTGAAAGCTATTCCGACGCGTCTCTATAGCCTGAATGCTGGCCTGCAGACGCTCCAGTTCCAGAGCCTGACAGTGAACCCGAAGGATCCGAAACACGATGTGATCGGCGGCACCCAGGATAACGGAACGCTGGCATACAGCGGAGACCCGAATAACTGGCTTGAGTCCGTTGGCGGCGATGGCGGCCAGTCGGTCATTGATGTGGGCAACCCCAAGGTTCGGATGCACACGTACTTTGGTCCCAACGGTGACGTGAACTTCCACGGTAACAGTCCCACCGGTTGGGACTTTATGGCCGCTCCGCTCCTGGCGAGCGGCGAGGCTGCATCGTTCTATGTACCGCTGATCGGCGATCCACAGGTGAGTGGCACGATGTTCGTTGGCCTGGAGCACGTCTGGCGCACCCAGGATAATGGCGGTTCGCAGGCCTTCCTCGATGCGAATTGTAGCGAGTTCCTGCCAACGGTTCCCACAACCTGTGGCGACTGGGTTCCGCTGGGTCCCAACCTGGTCGATACAACCTTCGGCACCGATAAAAGCGGCAGTTATGTTGTAGCCACCTCGCGCGCGCCGAGCGACCATAGCACGCTATGGACCGCAACACGACGTGGGCGGCTCTTCGTTTCGTCCAATGCTGATGCGCCAGCAGGGAGTGTTACCTTTACGCGCATCGACACAGCAGCACAGCCCAACCGCTTTATCAGCGGGATTGCGGTTGACCCGCATGACACGAATCACGCGTTTGTCTCGTTCTCCGGGTACAATGCCTATACACCTGCCACACCAGGGCATGTGTTCGATGTGAAATACAATCCCACAACGGGCAAAGCCACCTGGAAAGACATCAGCTTTGACCTGGGGGACATGCCGATCACCAGCATCGCCTATGACGGTCAGGATGGAAGCCTGTATGCCTCGACCGACTTCGGCGTGATGAAGCTCATGCATGGTAATGAGTGGGATCCTGCCGCATCTGGCCTGCCACCTGTGGCAGTCTACGGCCTGACGATCTCTGAGTCCGGTCACCTGCTCTACGCGGCAACCCATGGTCGCGGCGCATGGCGACTTAAACTCTAACCTTGTCTCTGTAGTCAAGCAAGCTGCAGTTATACAGCTTTTAGTGCCAACAGCACAAAGACTCCCAGGTTGAAAACGACCTGGGAGTCTTTGTGACTTTCCGTAAATCATTGAACACAGCATGCAACCGATGGCAGCCCTCCACTTTTGATCCTATATCAATAAAGCCTGCTTCATGACCAAATCTGTCGCAGTGCGTTTTATTCAATGGGAGCAAACTTGCACATAGCCACATTGACAGAGCGAACGCACGTTCTTTATGCTTGCAATAATGATATTTTTGGCGGAGGCGACCTATGACTGCGGATTTCGCGCACCTGCATGTCCACACGGAGTACTCATTGCTTGATGGTTTTAGCCGCACCAGGAAACTGGTCCAGCAGGCCAGGGACCTGGGCATGAGCCACCTGGCAATTACCGACCACGGGGCGATGTACGGGGCCATTGAATTCTATAAAGCATGTAAAGCGGGCGGCATTAACCCGATCATCGGGGTTGAGGCGTACCTGACCGAGGACATGGCCGATCACTCGAAACGCTACAAAGATGACTACCATCACCTGCTATTATTAGCGAAAAATAATACTGGCTACTATAACTTACTCAAGTTGACGACGATTGCGCATACCGAGGGCTGGCATCTCCGGCCGCGTATCGATAAGGCCGCGCTCGCAAAACATGCCGAAGGTCTGGTGGTGACCTCCTCTTGCCTCTCCGGCGAGATCCCTAAGATGTTGCTGGCCGGGCAGGTAGATGAGGCCTACCAGACGGCGCGCTGGTACCGGGACGTGTTCGGGCCGGAAAACTTCTATCTTGAGATTCAAGAGCATCACGGCACCTTCGACGATGGCCAGCCATCGCCCCAGGGCAAGCTCAATCAACTGCTCTACACCATGCATCGCGACCTACAGATTCCCCTGCTGGTCACCAACGACCTGCACTACGTGGAAGCCGACGACGCCAGTTCGCACGATGTGCTGCTCTGCGTGCAGACCGGCAAGCAGCTTGATTCGCCCAAACGCATGAAGTTTGATAGCAACGCCTACTACCTCAAGAGTCCCGATGAGATGGCGCGACTCTTCCCCGATCTGCCCGAGGCGCTGCTCAACAGTGTGCGCATCGCCGAGCAGTGCAGCATCGATCCCCTGGCCTACAAAGCCAAATTGCCCGCCTACACCATTCCTCCGCAGTATGGCTCGCAGGAAGAGTATATCTATGACCTGTGCCTGGCGGGCATCAGAGAGCGCTTCGGGGAGGTCACCGACCCCATCAAGAGCCGGCTCGACTATGAGTTCAACATGATCGCCCAGAAGGGCTTTATCTCCTACTTCCTCATCGAATGGGATTTTGTCAACTACGCGCGCTCGCGCGGCATCCGCTGTTCCGCCCGAGGCTCGGCCGCCGGCAGCCTGCTGGCCTACTCGCTGGGCATCACTAACGTCGACCCGCTACGCTACACGCTGCTGTTCGAGCGCTTCTTCAACACCGAGCGCGCCGACATGCCCGATATCGACATGGACTTCCCCGACGACCGACGCGAAGAGGTCATCGAGTATGTCTCGCGCACCTATGGCGCCGACCGCGTGGCGCAGATGGTCACCTTTAACACCATGGCGGCCAAAGCCTCGGTCAAGGATGCGGCACGCGTCATGGGCCGGCAGGAGGTGGGCGACCGCATCACCCGGCTCATTCCCACCGGCCCCAAAGTCACGCTGCAAGGCTCGCTGGACGGGGTGCGCGAGCTGGGCGACCTCTACCGGCAAAATCCGGAGGCCCAGGAGCTGATCGACCAGGCCCTCAAGCTGGAGGGGGCCGTGCGCTCCACCGGGGTGCATGCCGCCGGCGTACTCATCGCCAACGAATCACTGGAGCGCTTTGTGCCGTTGCAGTTGCGCGACCCCAAAGATCCCAGCCAGGGACGCGTCACGCAGTACGAGCAGTCGCACCTGGAGGAACTGGGCCTCATCAAGTTTGACTTCCTGGGCCTCTCCAACTTGACGATCCTGGACAACGCCCTCACCTTCATCAAGCAGGCACGGGGTGAAGACCTGGTGCTGGAGAAGGTCCCACTGGACCCGGTGGACGATGACGAGGAGCAGAACGCCAGACGGCAGAAGGCCTTTGAGTTGCTGGCCAGGGGCGAGACTACCGGCATCTTCCAGCTTGAGGGCGCCAAGATGACCGAGTACATCAAGCAGCTCAAGCCCACCTGCGTGGAGGACGTGATGGCCATGATCGCCCTCTACCGGCCGGGACCGATGGACAGCATCCCCGATTTCATCGCCGCCAAGCACGGTCGCAAGAAGGTCACCTACCTGGACCCGCGCCTCAAAGAGTGGCTGGAAGAATCCTACGGGATCATCGTCTATCAGGACCAGGTGCTGCTCATTGCCGTCCACCTGGCGGGCTTCTCCTGGGGCAAGGTCAACAAGTTCCGCAAAGCCCTGAGCAAAAAGATCATGCACGAGGTCGAGGGCTACAAAGGCGATTTCGTCGCCGGCTGCATCGCCAACGGCATGAAGCCAGAGGTGGCCGAAGACCTCTTCACGCTGGTGCTGCCCTTCGGCGGCTACGGCTTCAACAAGGCGCACGCCGCCAGCTACGCGGTGGTGGCCTTCTACACCGCCTACCTCAAAGCCAACTATACCGCCGAGTTCATGGCGGCCACCATGACAACCGAGGCCTCCGACGCCAAGAAGATCGCCGCCGCCACCGCCGAATGCAAGCGACTGAGCGTCGAGGTGCTGGGACCCGACGTGAACCGCAGCAGCATGGGCTTCACCGTCGAGAACCAGGGTGTGCGCTTCGGCCTGCTGGCCATCAAGGGCATCGGCGAAGGCCCCATCGGCGAGATCATCCGCGCGCACCAGGAGGGCGGCCCGTTCACCTCGCTGGCCGACTTCTGCACGCGCGTCGATCCGCGCTTCGTGGGCAAGGGCGCCATCGAAACGCTCATCAAAGTGGGCGCGCTGGACTCGCTGGCCGCTGGGCAACGACACCTGCTGCTCGACTCGGTGGAGCGCGCGATGCAGTTCGGCAAAAGCGAGCGCGCCGCCAAAGAGCGCGGCATGGTGAGCCTCTTTGGCGAGCTGGCACAGGTGGACAACGCCTTTGAGTTCGCCCTCAACTCCAAAAACGGGGAGATCTCGCGCAAGCAGTTGCTGGCCTGGGAAAAGGAACTGGTGGGGGTCTATATCTCCAAGCACCCGCTGTCCTACCTGAGCGACCTGCTCAAGGAGCGCACCACCCACACCACGGCCGCCGTGACGGAAGAGCTGGCCAAACAGAAGGTCACGCTGGGCGGCACGATCACTGAGGCGCGGCGCATCACCACCAAGAAGGGCGACACCATGTGCGTCGTCAAGCTGGAGGATATGTATGGCTCGGTCAGCGTGACGGTCTTCCCGCGCACCTACGAGGAGACGGTGGAGTTGTGGGTGGAGGATACGGTGATCATCGTGCGTGGCGAGGTGCAGATCTTTCGCGACGAGGTGAGCCTGCAATGTATCAGCGCCGAGCCGCTGCACCAGGTGGAGGAGGAGATGAACCGCAAGCAGCACCAGGTCTGGCTGACGCTGCACCTGAGCGGCGACGACGAGAAAGCGGTCTCCAATGACATCATGAAGGTGCAGGATATCTACCGCTATATCCAGGAGCGTCCCGGCCGCGATCACTACGAGATCCTGGTCGCCAACGGGAGCTGGCAGGTGCGCCTGACGCCGCAGAACAACACCATGCAGTACAGCCACGACCTCCACTCCCGCCTGGAAGAGGTGCTCGGCGCGGGCATGGTTGAGGCGATGGTTATTGAGTAAATTTGAAATAGAGAGGGTTGCCCCTTTGCGGGTGCCCTGAGCTGTCCTTGCCACCCGATCCGCGTCGGGACGATGGCTTGCCTCATAGGCGTGAACGTAAGACAAAAAAAGCGCTTGCAGGGCGAATCCGTAGGGCGTGGCTTGCCTCGCCAGTCAGCGCACACGCCCTGCGGGC
>JALYTT010000388.1 GCA_030854145.1 Chloroflexota bacterium
CTCCTGTGTCGAGTGACGGGGCCTTATGTGTAGTGGCCTCCCTTGCGGGGGCCATATTCCACCACTTCAATAGTGTTATGCCTGCTGTTTCAGCGGGTCGGCCTGCTGGGCGAAGTCGACGAAAAACTGGATCGAGTCAGGGTTGCTCATGGCATCCTTGCTGACGGCTTTCTCGGCGGGGACGCCCAGGAACAGCTTCTTGATGGGCACCTCAAGTTTTTTGCCGCTCAGGGTGCGCGGCACCTCCGTGATGGCGATGATCTCATCAGGGACATGGTGAGGCGAGATGCTCGCGCGGAGCTGCGTCTTGATGCTCGCCTTGAGGGCATCATCCAGTTCGACGCCTTCTCTGAGCACCACGAAGAGCGGCATATAGTAGCGCCCGCCCGGCAGTTCGATGCCCACGATGAGGCTATCGAGCACCTCAGGCAGGCTCTCTACCACGCGGTAGATCTCGCTGCTGCCCATCCTGACGCCTTGCTTGTTGATCGTCGAGTCAGAGCGACCATAGATGATGGCGCTGCCACTGGGCGTGATCTTGATCCAGTCGCCGTGACGCCAGATGCCGGGGTACATCTCGAAGTAGCTCTCCGTGTAGCGTTTGTTGTCGGGGTCGTTCCAGAAGAACAGCGGCATCGAGGGCATGGGTTCCGTGATCACCAGTTCGCCCACTTCGTTGATCAGCGGCCGACCCTGCTCGTCGAAGGACTCTACTTTGGCGCCCAGGGCGCGGCATTGTAGCTCGCCGGCGCGGACGGGCAGCAGGATAGAGCCGCCTACGAAGGCCGAGCAGACATCGGTACCGCCGCTGATAGATGCCAGCCACAGGTCCTTCTTGACATGCTCGTAGATCCACTGGAAGCCTTCGGGCGGCAGGGGCGAGCCGGTTGAGCCGAGGCCGCGCAAGGCACTCAGGTCGTAGGTCTGGCCCGGCTCGATGCCGGCCTTCATGCACGAGGCGATGTAACCCGCGCTGGTTCCAAAGAGCGTCATACGGCTGTCCTGCGCGAACTTCCAGAGCGTTCCCATATCGGGATAGGCCGGGCTACCGTCGTAGAGCAGCACAGGGGTACCGATGAGCAGGCCGCCGATGAGCAGGTTCCACATCATCCAGCCAGTGGTGGAGAACCAGAAGAGGCGGTCGCTGGGCCGCATATCCAGTTCCAGGGCCAGGTTCTTCATGTGTTCCAGCAATATGCCGCCCTGGCCCTGTACGATGGCTTTGGGTAGGCCGGTGGTACCTGAGGAATAGAGCACCCAGAGGGGATGATCGAAGGGCACCTGCTCGAACGTCAGGTCGGCGTGCTCCGCTAGCAACTCCGTCCAGGGGGTGGTGTTCGCCAGACCACCAGTGCTGGTATCTGTGAACAGGTAGTTCAGCAGCACGGTCTTCTCAAGCGTCGGCAGGGCCTGTTGCAGTTCGGAGACGATGGGGCGTCTATCGAAAGATTTTCCGTTATACTGGTAGCCATCGACGGCGAAGAGAATGCGGGGTTCGATCTGCTTAAAGCGGTCAATGACGCTGCTGGTGCCGAAGTCGGGCGCGCAGCTCGACCAGACAGCGCCGATGCTGGCGCAGGCCAGGAAGGCGATCAGGGTTTCGGGGATGTTCGGCATATAGGCTACGACCCTATCGCCGCGCTGCACGCCCATCTTACGCAACGCGTTGGCGACCGAGCCGACTTTATAGCGCAAATCGGCCCAGGTGACCTCTACCAGCGAGTGTCGTTCTGAACTGAAGAGCGCCGCTGGGCGCTCGGTGGTGGCGTTTCTGAAGACATGTTCGGCATAGTTCAGTTCTGCGCCCACGAACCAGCGCGCGCCTGGCATGCTGCGGTCCGCCAGCACCGTGGTGTACGGCCTGGAGGTCTGGATGTGAAAATAGTCCCACAGCGACTGCCAGAAATCTGCGATGTTGTTGACAGACCAGGCCCATAGCTCAGCGCGGTCGCGAAAATGCAGGCCCTTCTCGCGCTCAAGCCAGCGCATATACGTCGTGATATTGGCCTGCTGCTTGTGTTCCTCAGTGGGTTCCCAGAGGGGTGTCCCTTCTCCAACTGGAGTCACCATGTGTCCGGCTCCTTTCAGGCTGCTGATGCGTTGTTATCTCACCAAAGTGTATCATATCGCGCAGGGACGGGGCGCAGACCAGCGGCGCCCCTACACGAAATGCTGCATCCATGGACGGCATCATCCACGATCATGATGCGGACAGGAGTGTCTCACCTGTCGACGAATATATCAAAGCTGCGCGCCGCCTCGTCCACGATCATGCGCGCAATGTACAGCGAAGAGGTCGCCGCCGGCGAAGGGGCGTTCTGGACATGGATTACATGCTCGCCATGCTGGATCAGGAAGTCATCGACCAGCCGGCCGTCAGGGGTCATGGCCTGCGCCCGCACTCCGCTGGGACCGGGCAGCAGGTCGCTGCCCTGTAACTCCGGCAGATAGCGCTGCAACACCCTGACGTAGGCGCCCTTGACGTAATCGCGGTACATTTCGATCAGGCCCATGCGCCAGTAGCGTGCCGCCATCTTCCAGGAGCCGCGATAGCTCAGCACCTCCCACAGGTCGCGTGGATTGATCTGCCAGCGACGGTAGCCATTACGCGCGAAGGCCAGGACGGCGTTCGGGCCAGCCCAGACCTCGCCATCGGGTCGGCGTGTGAAGTGGACTCCCAGGAAGGGGAAGCGCGGATCGGGCACCGGGTAGATCAGGGAGCGCACCATGTGGCGCTTCTGCGGGCGCAGCAGGTAGTAGTCCCCTCTGAAGGGCACGATCTGCACCGCGCTGTGCTCCTGGCTCATCTTGCTCAGCATATCGGCGTGTAGCCCGCCACAGGTGATGATGTAGCGGGCCTGGATCTCAAGGGCGTGGGAAGGCCGGGCGTAGGCCTCGCCATTTCGTGTAGGGGCCGGGGCGCAGGCCAGCGGCGCCCCTACATGAAATGGCGGGGCCTGATCGAGTTGGGAAAACTGTCGTGCGCCGATGATGGTATGGTTGCCGCTGGTGGTCAGCGATGTGACCTGGCAGCTTGTGATGATTTCGCCGCCGTGCTGCTGGATAGTGCGCGCGTAGGCCTGTGCGACCAGCTTGTAGTCGATGATGCCGGTGTTGGGCGAATAGATGGCCTTGATGCCCGCCGCATAAGGCTCCAGTTCGCGCAGGCGCTCCGGCCCGATCATTTCCAGGCCCTCGACCCCGTTGGCGAGGCCGCGCTGGTAGAGTTCTTCGAGGCGCGGCAGTTCGCTGTCATCGAGCGCGACGATCACCTTGCCGCATAGCTCGAAGGGGATGGCCTGTTCGCGGCAGAACTCCAGCATGGCCCGGTGGCCGGCTACACACGCTCTGGCTTTGAGGGAGCCGGGCGCGTAGTAGATGCCGCTGTGAATCACGCCGCTGTTATGGCTCGATTGCTCGCTGGCGATAGTCGTGGCCTTTTCGAGCACCACCACGCGCAATCCTGGGCGCCGCAGCAACGCCTCCCGCGCCGTCGCCAGCCCGACGATCCCGGCGCCGACGATGGCCAGGTCGTAATCATGGGAAGAAGGTTGGGCGGGATCTGTATTGTGCGAGTGCGTTGTCTCGGTCATGTGGTGCTCCTTCATGGCGATCTGCCTATCTAGAAGTATAACAAATAGCGGCAAGATGAGACAGACTGAACTCCCTCGGGCCGCGTAGGGGCGCAGGCCTTCGCAGGGGTAGGTTTTTGTAAGCGCATGGAAAAGGCGATGGAAGGATGAGGGACAATCAGATACAAGAGGCACGAGGGGTAGGGCGCCGTTTACAAGCCCTACCCCTCGTGCCTCTCGTTCTCGGCCAGATGGATGCTGTGGAAAGCGCTCTGAAAAAACCTACCCCTGCGAAGGCCTGCGGCGCCTCTACACGAAAGAGAGGAGCGCAGATTGTATAATGAGGGTGCTTATCCTCATTGGGGAGAAATAAGCGAGCTGTATTGGTATGATTGGTTGTGTTTTCAATAGGGGAGTAGGATTATGCGTAAAGTTCGTTGGGGTGTTCTAAGCACGGCGGCTATCGGCACCGAGAAGGTTATTCCGGCTATGCAGCACGGGACATATTGCCAGGTTGATGCTATGGCTTCACGCGATCTCACGAAGGCACAGGCCGTGGCTGGGCGGCTGGGTATTCCGAAGGCCTATGGTTCGTACGAGGAGCTGCTGGCCGACCCGCAGATCGATGCAATCTATAATCCATTGCCCAACAATTTGCATGTCCCCTGGTCGATCAAGGCGCTGCAAGCCGGCAAGCATGTGCTGTGCGAAAAACCGGTTGCCTTGAGCGCCGCCGAAGGGCAGGAACTGGTTGACGCCGCCAGTCAATACCCGCACTTGAAGGTGATGGAGGCGTTCATGTACCGGCACCATCCACAATGGCAGCTCGCTAAACGGCTGGTGGCCGAAGGGCGCATCGGCGCGTTACGGACGGTCCACTCGTTCTTCTCATATTACCTTGACGACCCAGGCAACATTCGCAGCATGGCTGGCACAGGGGGCGGAGGAATGCTGGATATCGGCTGCTATACGATCTCCGTGGCGCGGTTTATCTTTGGCGCCGAGCCCAGGCGCGTGTGTGGCATTGTGGAATATGACCCGCGCCTGCATGTTGACCGCCTGGCCTCCGGTATCCTGGACTTCGGCAATGGAACTTCCACGTTTACCTGCTCGACGCAGCTTACGTCGTATCAACGCGTCAACATCTTTGGCACGCGGGGCCGGATTGAGATCGAGATCCCCTTCAATGCCCCGCCCGACGTACACTGCAAAATCTGGCTGCAACAGGATGATAAGATCGAGGAAATCACGCTGCCTATCTGCGACCAGTATACGCTCCAGGGCGACCTCTTCGCGCAGGCGATCCTCGATAACACGTCCGTGCCGACACCGCTTGAGGATGCGGTTGCTAACATGAAAGTGATCGAGGCCATTGTGCAGAGCGCGCAGAGCGGGACATGGGTTTGAGGGCCTCAAGTAAATGAGATAGCTGGTTCGTGTCCAATAGCTATTAGTAAAATATGATCCAAAAGAGTGTAGCGAGCGTATCAGTAGGTAGAAGCGGTTGGTGATCGGTTGCAACAAGCAATGCTCCCGGCAACGTGGCGTTCTATACACAGGTCCTGGGATTGCGGCTGGTAAAGAAGACAGTCAATCAGGATGACGTCTCGGCGTAGGGACCGGGCGCAGCCCAGCGGCGCCCCTACACGAAATACCGCGTCCGTGGGGAGCCTCGCGTGCGCAGACAGACAGGAGGCCCCACAGACACCCCAAAGGACGCCTCACACGGATGCGGCAAGCCAAATCCCTACGCGACCCAGAGAGCGCCCTGATGCCGTCAATTGAAGCTTGATAGAGTATTACGCGAGAAAACAGCATAGCGTACCTAGTGGCGGGCTTTTTTACGTTTTTTGTGGTGGCGTGAGGGTGGCTCGGGTTCGGCGTCGGGATCGTAGTTGGGATCGAGGCCGTAGCGCAGGCGCATAGCCTGCCGGTGACGAGAGCGGCGCGCGACATCGCGGGGGGCAGCGTTCAACTGCGCGGTGAGCTGTTCGGTAGTGCGTACAGCGCCGCCCTGGCTGGCGACGGCCTGGCGCACCTCTCCATCGTCGCTATACATCTCCACCTCGCGCCCCAGCACCCGCGCCTCGGCCGACAGGCGCGCGATCACGCTGTCGGCAGTCTCGCCGTGGCGCGAATAGATGATGCGCACGCGCCGGTCATAGCAGACCTGCTCGCTGACGGAGTCGCCATCGAAGACGACTACCACCTGGTGCGGCGTATGCTTGTAACGGTTCACAAGCTGCGTGACAAGCAAATCGCGCGCCACGCCTATATTCTTCGTCACCGCCGCCCGAAACGCGGTGTTGCGGCGGATGACGTTGTAGCCATCCACTAAGATATCATGCCCCATCGTCTCTACCCCCGGCAGGGCGCAGGCCAGCGGCGCCCCTACACGACCCAGCAGGGCGCAGGCCAGCGGCGCCCCTACACGAAATGCCTTTGTCTTATTATACAGCACGGCGTAAAGGATTGGTCGTTGTGAATGGGGAGAGGGCAACTATGGCAAATGAGCAAGATCCGAGAAGTTTTTCTGAGTTCAGACGGGTATACTATTCACAGCTATTGGTGATCAACAAAAAGGAGAGAGATATGTTCACGAAAATCGGCACCGTTACTGTAGGCGTCAGCAACCAGGACAAGGCCCTCGACTTCTATGTCAACAAGCTGGGCTTTGAAAAGGTCGACGACCAGCCCATGAGCGAAACCGAGCGCTGGCTAGAAGTCGCGCCCCCCGGAGCACAGACCCATATCATACTTGGTCTACGCGGCCAGAGTGGCGGCGACAAGACAGGCTTCACCGGCTTCGTCCTGCATACCGACAACATAGAAGCCACCTGCGAGACGCTCAAGGCTCGTGGCGTCACGATCTCCAAAGAGCTGAACACGGAACCCTGGGGTAAATGGGCGCAGTTTACCGACCTCGACGGTAACGAATTCGGCGTCTGGGCCCCTGCCTGGTAAATTCCCCTCTCCCAAAAACCAACCTCCCATTTTACATAGGAGGTTGGTTTTTGGGAGACCTTTCCCCATAAAACGCTTAATTCTCCCCGTGCTGTTCCGCTGCTTCGCTGGGCAGCGCCTGGCCGCATTTGAAGCAATAGCGGAAGTAGGCAGAACATTGAGCACCACAGGATGCACGCGTCTATTCCAGGTCGACGTTCAGATTACGGAGCACCTGTGCCGCCACATCCTCCCCCTCGCGTACCAGCCCCAACGGTAAATGCTCGGTACCGATGTAATTATGGTGGAAGCGTTGTGCCTCTACTGCTCTGACACAGTTCATGTGACAAATTGGAAAGAGGGCATCTCCTCTTCGTAGCTGCGCGATGTATCGCGCGTGTGCTGGCTTGACACGCTGGTTGGCTTGACCCGCGCGATACATCGC
>JALYTT010000389.1 GCA_030854145.1 Chloroflexota bacterium
CACGAGCTTGCTGCTCAGGGATTCGGTCAGATTCACCACCGCGTGCTCTCTTCTCCGTTTCCTTCGTAGTGTATCAGATTCTCTCGTTCTCCCTCTAATATACAAGGGATTCGGCTTGCCGAATCCCTACGCGGGATGGGGGAAGCGTGTCAGAGCACTACCTGTCAATAGATATATGTGGATGAACAAATGCGTAGCTCAGCAGCAGACCAACGATGCCGGCCATGACCGCGGAGCCTAATGTCAGGTGGATGGTCCATGCAATGCCCCAGACGAGGTCCACGGCCAGGAAATACAGCATAAACAGGATCACAGGGACGGTGAACGCGAAGATGCGCAGTTCAAACACACGTTGAGTAGATGGTTCCAGCCACCACAGCAGGAGATCGGCGCTCAGGCCTGCCAGCACCGCCACAGGGATCAGCCAGTAGTGGTCGCTGAGGACTGTCATCAGGGAGAGGCTGATGGTCAGGACGAGCGTGAGTGCCCCAAACGGTAGCCGCCAGCGCCGTATCATCAGTAGGATGCAGCCCATCATCAGTGCCGTTTGCAGCTCAATGCTGGCGACGCCTAACGCCTGACTGTAGAACGGCAGCAACGAGGACGCAGGCACTACGGACCAGACGTAGACAAATGGGTGGATAAACTGGCTAAAGAACGCAAATACAGAGAGGAGCATCGTCTGCGAGAGGATCATTGGCAGCAGCGTGGCCAGGCTGGGCCTTGAGGTGCGATTGGTACGCGCCCAGGCCGCGCGGAATGGGCCCTGGATGAGCAATGTGCCGCCCAGTGCCAGTATCAGGTGAGTTGGACTCAGCAGCGCCGAGACGCCTTTCTCAATGCCAAAGAGCACGTGCCAGGTCAGATCACCGATGCCGCCCAGCGCGAAGATGATGATGCCCAGTAGCGAGAGACCATACCCCACAGGCATGGCTTGCCGCCACGCGCGCCCCCGCCGGTGATACACCACCAGTGCCACGATATGACACAGCGCAACCGCCAGAAAGCCCGAATAGAGGACCGCATGCCAGGGGGTGAAGAACGTCTCCAGGCGGGGAATATGGGCATGCGCCCAGCCATCCAGGAAGAGTCCACCTGTCAACCAGGCCGACGCGATCACTATCATCCAATCGAAAAACCGCCCGCCGGCGGTTTTTCTGGCGGGCGCTACCGCTGGCTCGATGCTCATCAGCGGCAGCGTTGGCTGGGTGATTTCAAGCTCGCCGGGCGTCTCCGTCGATATGCTGACCAGGGTGGTTCGCGCGCTCCTGCGCATGTGCCGTGTCCCTGCACGCTCAACGGGGGTCTCCATAAGCATACCTCTACGCAAAATATGTATCTATTGTAACAGCAGGTCGCGCCTTGCCATCCAGTAGCGTGCCAGCAGCGCCAGTCCGATGATATACGCGACCTCCGCCAGCAGCGCCAGCAACGCCGGCCAACTCAGCACAGCAGTCGTGCCAAGCGCGAAGGATGTCGCCAGGGGGATCAACGGGAGGCGCGTCACACCCAGTACAGCGGCCACCGGGTCGGGACTGGTGCTGGAGTAGAGCATGGCAGCGATCCAGGCCAGCAGCGCGATGCGCGCGGGGCGGCGCGCGATGGGCGCCGAGAAGGCGATCACCAGGGTCGAGACCACGATACAGTTTGCTAGTAGCCCCAGGGCCCCCGGCAGCATATTGCCAAGCGTGGCTCCATCTATGCATACCGGCGTGCAGAGCCTGGCGGTATGGCCATGATAGAGCATCGCCAGCAGTAGCAGCAGCAGGAAAAGTGGTATGCGCAGCACTCCCGTTGCCAGCATGAGGCCGCGAGTATAGGAGCCGCGCGAGGTCAGCCGCGCTAATGGCAGGTACACACGCGCGTTGAGCGCGCGCTGCCCCATCACGATGGTGCCCAGGATGGCGATGGCGCCCAATCCCTGGCCTGCCGTGCCATAGAAATAGGCTACGTTCCCACCAAACTCCAGGAAGAGCGCCGCGTAGAGCAGCCAGACGCAGACGATATCTCCGATAATCCAGCCGCTGCGAATATAGCTACGCAACGTGAAACGGGCAATGGTGAGACTCGGCAGGCGCCAGAACTCCTTCAGTGACAGCGAAAAGTTCGGTGAGGGAAGTGATTGTCCCTGACTGCTCATGCTTGCTCTCCTTTGCTGGCTGTGCCGGCAAGGCCGGCAGCCACAGTGCTGGCGGACGAGGCTTCGTCGGCGGCGCGTGTCGTCTGCACGTATACCTCCTCCAGCGTCTGGCTCAGCGGGTTCAGCGATGTGATGGCGACCCCGGCCTCCACGAGGGCGGTGAGCACCGTGGTCTGGGCCTTGCCGGGGATGCGCAGCAGGTAGCCCTGCGCTTCCACGACCTGCTCCGCGCTTAGCAGGCGTGCTGCGATATCGCTTGCTGATTGCTGGCCGGCGAGCACGATCTCAACTACGTCTTGCGAGTGCAGCAGATCGCTGACGGTCCCGCTCAAGAGCAGCTCGCCGCGCCGCAGGATGCCAACCGAGTCGCACAGCGCCTCGACCTCGGCCAGGTAGTGCGAGCATAGCAGCACCGTCTTACCCTGTTTGCGCAGCGTAGCGATAACCTGGCGCACCTCCCACTGGCTGCGCGGGTCGAGGCCGCTGGTTGGCTCGTCAAGAATCAGGATTTCAGGGTTGGTCAGCAGGGCCTGGGCGATCGCCAGGCGTTGGAGCATGCCCTTGGAGTACGTGCCGATGGGCCGGTCCGCCGCGTCTTGCAGGTTGACCTGCGCCAGCACCTCCGCCACCCGCGCGCGATTGATTGCGTCCCACAGGCCGGAGAGGTTGCCGAGATAGTTGAGGTGGGCGCGCCCGGAAAAGCGCGTCTCAAAGATGGGCCGCTCGTGGATATAGCCGATCCGCGCATGCGCTCGCGCCACCTGCTCCTCACCAAGCATACGCACGTGGCCGGAGGTGGGAAAAATAAAGCCCATCAGCAGGCGCACTAGCGTCGATTTGCCTGCCCCATTCTCGCCCAGCAGCCCGAAAGACGTGCCCTGCTCGATGGAAAGTGTCAGGTTATTAAGCGCTACCGCGTAGCGGCCATAGACTTTTGTGAGTTCAATACATTCGATAATGGCCATACTCTCATCCTTCTGGTGTGATCTCCTCGCCAGATGTCCTGGTAGTAGCCAGCCCTAATTTGCTCGCAATGTTGCTGGATAGTACTTGCTCAATTTCGCTGCTACTAAAGTTTGCTTCCTGGAGAAGGCGAGTTCCCAGCGACAGATCTTCTCTAGATACATAGGGGAAATCGCTTCCGAGCACGAGTCGATCAGCCCCAAAGATCTCACGCGCAAGTATCAAAGCACTACACTGCGTAGTGATCGTGTCTATATACAAGTTATTGTGGCGCAGATAGGAGCTGGGTGGCTGAGATAAATTCCCCCGTGAAGGAGGAAACCAGCGCCACATGTCATCAAGGCGGTCAATCAAGAAGGGGAGGGTACCTGCGAGATGAGGAACCAGCCAGGTGATGTTTGGAAAACGCTCTAATAATCCTGAATAAATGAGGCGGATGAGCACAATGGTATCATCAAACAGAGCGCCTACACCCCACTCCATGCCATAATCGTCCAGGAAATGGGGAACGGTAAAGCCGTCGGGGTGAAAAGATATGATACCCTTCCGCTCGTCCATAAACTGATAGAACGGCTCGAATTGCGCATGGTCGATAGGGAGACCGGCGAAGTGTGTGCATACACCGATACCAACAGCTCCAAGTTCATCGAAGGCGCGTGCTGCCTCGGCAATTGCTTTGTCAACAAATGGGAGCGGTACATTCGCGAAAAGGAGAAACCGATCAGAGTAGCTTTTGATAGCCTCTGTACATGAGTCATTGAAGACGCGCACAATATCTGAGCGCACAACAGGATCAGGATGCCAAATATTATATCCTGCGAGGCTTAAAATCTGAATGTCGATATCTGCCTTGTCCATCATGACGATGCGTTCATCGAGTGCATTCTGAAAGGCAGGGACCTGGGTAATCAGGGGGTCATGAATCGTTGCCTGAATAGCTTCTGCGGCCGGGCTTGTATCGTGAGCCAGAGTGTTAACAAAGCTCATGTACTTGGGAGGATAGAGATGTGCATGTACATCAATTGACATGAAATGTATCTCCAATCTGATCGTAGTAGTGCCTGATCTACAGTATAGCATAGGCATATCAAGAGAGCGTCGAGCCACTCTTAGATAAAGGCCCTTGCGTTACATGACGAAGTTTCTTACCTTGTAGTTCCCACAAATAGCCCAACCGGTTGTCGTTCGACAGAGAGATATGGATATCTTATAGCCATAATTTCACTGGCCTGGTGGCAATGGAACCAGCACATGCTTCTCTTTGCCGCAAAAAAGAAAATGCAGCCCATCTTCTTGGAGAGTAGCACGCACGCATGTGGCCGTATAGGCGCCATGCTGGTAGGCGACTTTGCAGTCGCTATTGATCCCGAAGTGACGTGTATCTACGACTGTGCCATGCCGCGTGACGTATGTCAGTTCCACATCATTGCAAGCGTTATACCCCCACCTGAAGCAGCCCTCCGCTTGCGCCAACTCTGATCGGGAACTGGTGTTGCTCACCACACCGCACTGTATTGAATTGATGGATAGTGGCGCGATCCCATACGGGCTACTATTGCCGCAACCTGAGATGTGTAGCTCATTGGCCTGATGAGTCATACTGTTGCAGAGAAAGATGTCATCCGAAGTTTTCCCGTTGTTATCGGTCTCTATATCGGTGTAGATCAAGCATTGCTGACCGCTTTTCTCAATCGTGATGGTATAACCCTCACCTACATCAGTACCCATGAATGATACGCCCATAGTTGCCGCCTGGCAGCTTTGGTAGGCATCCCAGAAGCATTGCATAACCTGTACAGAGGCTGGCCCATCTGGCACCCTGGGTGCGTATTCGGCCCGTGTAATATTCCCGCATTGCTGTCCTTGTGGCTGCGGGGGAGGAGGCAGGTGCGTCACGATCCACAGCGTATTGCCACCAACGGTGATCAGCAGCGTCACGCCGACGATGATCAAGATGCGTCGGTAGCGCCGCCACCAGCTTCGGGGCAGGGTTTTCTCGGATCTTGTAGGTTCATCCAGTGGAGCCGTCTCCATATAGCTCATCTCCTGCTGTGTATCGCTATCCGTCTCTCATTCCTATATATCGCAATACGTCGATTTATGCTCAATATTCTCAAGGTGCCTCATCAAACCTTGACGCCAGGCCTTTTCCTGAGTATGCTTGCTATACAAGTGCCTATCGCTATCAATATGTACATAGGGGTATGTTCAGGAGGAACTTCATGGCCCAGGCCCCCGCCAGCTATCGACTTATCTCAGAGGTGAAGATTCGACGCGAGACCTTTGGCGGCATTCTCTATAAGTATGGCTGCGCCGACCGGGGCGCGCTCTCCTTCATCAACTCGCCGCGACTGATCGAACTTCTGATCGCCGCGCAGCAGCGCTTCGCGGGCGATGTGAGCGCGGCTATCGAGAGCCAGAGCTACGCCGCTACCAGCAAGCAAAAGCTGTACGCGGCCCTTGATGACCTGGCCCGCCGTGGCTATGTACTGGTCAGCGACTAATGGACTATAACTCTTCATGCGTCGGCTCAATGTGTAGTGGCCTCCCTCGCGGGGGCCATGCCTCCGGGGCCATGTCTCAGCCCGATGATTGAGTTTTATTTCGAGAGGAGCTTCTCCACATGGTGGAACCTGTACGCTTTTTCGAACGCCTGAACCGCTCTGCCCAAAGGGATAAAGCTGTCGGCACGCTGCATCCAGCGGCGCTGACCGCCATGCAGCAGACCGGGGCAATGCAGCCCCAAAGTAGGGGAGGCGGCTCGCAGCGCTTCCTGCAAGGTGGTCTCTCTGCCCCGATCACTGTGACGTGGGAGATCACGGCCGCGTGCAATATTGCCTGTGTGCATTGTCTCTCGTCATCGGGCAAGCGGCGTCCGCGCGAGCTGACCACGCCGCAGGCCCTGGCGCTGGTCGACGAGCTGGCGGAGATGCAGGTCTTCCAGATCCACTTTGGGGGCGGCGAACCCTTTATGTATGCCGGCATCTGGCAGGTGCTTGAGCACGCTCGCGATCGCGGCCTCGTGATGTGCATCAGCACCAACGGCACGCTCATCACGCAAGAGCGCGCCCGCCGCCTGGCCCAACTGGAGCCGATCTACTTCCAGGTCAGCCTGGACGGCGGTACCCCCCAGACCAACGATCGCATCCGCGGCGAGGGCGTCTTCAAAAAAGCCCTGCGTGGTCTGGAACTGCTGGCCGCCGAGAACCTCAGCCTGACCGTGAACAGCGTGCTGACGCGCTATAGCTTCGCGGAACTGGACCGCCTCTACGAGATCGCCGCCAGTTTCAACTCTAAGCTGCGCGTCACGCGCCTGCGCCCCTCCGGTCGCGGCCAGGAGGTATGGGCCGAACTGCATCCCACTACAGAGCAGTACCGCGAGTTTACAGCATGGCTGGAGAGCCATCCCGATGTGCTGACCGCCGACTCGTTCTTCCACCTGAACGCCTTTGGCAACAAGCTGGCCGGCCTCGATATGTGCGGCGCCGCCACAGCTACCTGTTGCATCTGTCCCGAGGGCGAGATCTATCCCTGCGCCTTCTTCCAGGCTCCCGAATTTGAAGCCGGCAACCTGCACGATCATGCCTTCAAGGAGATCTGGCAGCGCTCGCAGCTCTTCGCCTTCTATCGCAACATGGGCGCCGGCGCCTGCTCAGGCTGTGGCCAGTATACAGTCTGCCACGGCGGCTGCCCTGCCACCAAGTGGTTCGTCCACCAGAGTCTGGGCGTGCGCGATCCCGAATGCGTGCTGGTATAATGTACACTACGCGGATGCGGCAAGCCGGATCCCTACACGGATGCGGCAAGCCGGATCCCTACACGGATGCGGCA
>JALYTT010000390.1 GCA_030854145.1 Chloroflexota bacterium
CATCATGATAACGCCAGTCGCGCGGGCTTGTCAACGGCGCCCCTACGTCTCCCGACACGCAAGGTCTACTTTTCGATGGGCGCGCGTACGATGTTGCCCCACTCGGTCCACGAGCCGTCATAATTGCGTACACGCGGATAGCCGAGCAGACGCGTCAGCACGAACCAGGTATGCGCCGAGCGCTCGCCGATACGGCAATAGGTGATGACATCCTTTTCAGGTGTAATCTCATTGCTGCTGTAAAGCTGGCGCAGTTCCTCGGGGGATTTGAAGGTTCCATCTGTGTTGGCCGCCTGCGACCAGGGGATGCTCTTCGCGCCTGGGATATGCCCGCCGCGCTGCGCACCTTCCTGGGGATAGTTTACCATATGCAGCAGTTCACCGGTGTATTCCTGGGGCGAGCGCACATCAACCAGGCCATGCCCCGACTTCTTCAGGCCAGCTATCACATCATCACGGAAGGCACGAATTGATTCATTGGCCGGCTGCGCGTGATAGGTCGTGTGCTGGTAATGCGGCACTTCCTTGGTCAGTGGGCGCTTCTCGCCTTCCCACTTCTGGCGCCCACCGTTCATGATCTTCAGGTTCTTGTGACCATACATCGTGAACAACCAGAACGAATAGCAGGCATACCAGTTATTGCGATCACCATACAGCACAACTGTCGTATCGTTGGCAATGCCCCAATTGCTCAACAAGCGCTCAAAGCCCTCCTGGTTCACGAAGTCGCGCGCCAGTGGATCTTGCACATCGACATGCCAGTCGAGTTTGACGGCTCCGGGAATATGGCCGGTCTCGTAGAGCAGTATGTCTTCGTCCGCCTCGATCAGGCGCACAGCGGGATCATTCAAGTGCTCGGCAACCCATTTTGTCTCTACCAGCACCTCTGGATGAGCATATTCAGCTTCAGACATAGAAAGATATCCTTCCTCAAACAAATACTATCGTGTCTCCATCATAGCCTCACACCCATAAGAGCGGGGATATAATGTTCGATAGGGCAAAGTTGACTAATTCGATCTGCTTTATATTCTACCCCACAGGTCGGAATTAGACAAGTCCCACAGGGCGCAGGCCAGCGGCGCCCCTGCACGAAAAGGGGCTGCAACCAGAGGAACGCGGGATCACCCCGTTGCATATGCTAGAACACTATAGTAACTTGAGACGTTCGGCCAGGCCGGTATTGCGCCAGGATACGCGATTGTTGCGCACGGCTGTCTCCAGGGCGCGTGGCTGTCCGACGAGTACACAGAGGCGCCTGGCACGGGTGATCGCCGTATAGAGGAGGTTGCGCTGCAGGAGCATATAATGCTGGTTGACCAGGGGAATGATCACGGCGGGATACTCGCTGCCCTGACTCTTGTGAACGGTCACAGCATAGGCCAGCACCAATTCATCCAGCTCGTGGAACTCGTAAGACACAAGCAGAGGGCCGGCCTCCTCCAGAAATTCGACGTTGATGGTCGATGCCTCTTTATCGATGCGCTGCACCCAGCCTACGTCTCCGTTAAAGACACCCTTATCATAGTCGTTACGCACCTGCATCACCTTATCGCCAGCGCGAAAGACCCGCCCACCCCAATCCAGTTCCGCCGCCGGGTTGGGATTGAGGCGCGCCTGCAACTGCGCGTTGAGGCTGGTGACGCCCAGGGGACCCTTATACATAGGCGAGAGCACCTGGATGTCGGTGCTGGGATTGAAGTGATAGCGCGCGGGCAGGCGCCGCTGCACCAGGTCAAGAATGAGTTGCTGGGCACGCATGGGATCTTCTTCGGACATGAAAAAGAAATCACTGTCTGCCTCAACCTTGAGATGCGGCATCTGCCCGGCATTAATGCGGTGAGCATTGACGATAATGCGGCTCTTCTGCGCCTGCCGGAAGAGTTCGGTCAGGCGGACAGAGGGAACCGCCTCGCTGCGCAGCAAATCGCGCAGCACATTGCCGGGACCGACAGAAGGGAGCTGATCTGCATCGCCTACCAGCAGCAGGTGCGCTTCCGGCGGCAGGGCTTTGAGCAGGTGGTAGAAGAGCAGAATATCGACCATCGAGAACTCATCGACGATCACATACTGGTATGGCAGCGGGTTCTCTTCGTTGCGCTGGTAGGAGTTATCGTGCGGAACATATTCCAGCAGGCGATGCAGCGTCTTCGCCTGCATACCAGTGGCCTCGGTGAGGCGCTTGGCGGCACGGCCGGTTGGCGCGGCGAGGGCGATATCGACCTTCTTCTTGCGCAGCAACAGCAAGAGCGCTCGCAGCGATGTCGATTTCCCCGTTCCCGGCCCTCCCGTCAGGATACTGACCTTCTGGCTATACGCCGTCTGCACAGCTTCGCGCTGCTTCTCCGTAAGCTGCATATTACGTTTCTCTGCCAGGTAATCGAACACGTTATCCCACAACTGCTGCGGGACAGGCGCCATCTTGCTTGGGTGGCGCAGTAAGATGCGCAGGAGACGCGCAGAGCCACGCTCCGCGTGCCAGAAGGGACCAAAATAGATGCGTTGCTGCGGCTCCGGCGCCTCCTCCTCACTTTCATCGATAGGAATAGGGGGCCATTCGTCAGCAGATGGCGAGGACTGGCGGAGCACCTGCACCAGTAGAGGTGGTTCGATAAAGACATCACCTTCGCCACACGCCTGCTCCAGGGCCGCCGGCAGCAGTTCAGGGGCCGCTTGCAGGATCTCGGTGGCGCGGCGCAGCAGATCGTCCTCCGGCAAAAAGCAGTGTCCATCGTCGTTCGCCGCCTGGGCCAGCACGTACATCAGGCCGGTTACCAGGCGTGGCAGACTGTCACGCGGCAGGCCCAGCTTGACAGCAATATCGTCGGCGGTGCGAAAGCCGATCCCCTGCACGTCCTGTGCCAACTGGTACGGATTCTCGCGCACCACCTTGACCGCCTCTTTGCCATACTGCTTGTAGATACGTGTCGCCAGGTTCATCGACACCTCGTGCGACTGCAAAAAGAGATGCAACTCTTTGATCTCGGTCTGCTCGGCCCAGGTCTTGACGATCTGCTCGCGGTCCCTGGCGCTGATGTTCTTCACCTCGCTCAGGCGCTCCGGCTGCTGCTCGATAATCGCCAGCGTCTGCTCGCCGAAGTGGTCCACGATATTCTTAGCCTTCTTCGGTCCGATGCCCTTAATCAGGCCCGAACTGAGGTAGCGCGTGATGCCTTCAGCGGAGGCTGGCAGGCGCTGGGAGAAACTGGTCACCAGCAGTTGGCGCCCATAGCGCGGATCGGTCTCCCATTCCCCTTCAAGCGAGAGCAGTTCACCTACGTGAATGCCAGGCAGGGGGCCTACGATGGTCATCAGGTCGTCACGAAACAGCCGACCGCTGTCATTGGGGCGAAAGCGCGCCACGGTATAGTGATTATCCTCGTTATGAAAGACGATGCTCTCAACGGAGCCTTCAAGCGTAGGCATACGACATCATTCCATCTCACCGACGATAGGCCGGAAATAATACTTGCAAGTATCTTAGTCCGAGGATAGCGCGCGTGTCAACACACAGAATGTGGGCGGACCCGCCTCTTCAGCTCTATGGTACAATCATCAGTAGCAAGAGATGGACTCAGGCACCAATAATACCGCGATATTGAGACGCTCTTGGAAGGGCAGAAAGATCCAAGTGGTGAGAAGCAGAGCAGAAAGCGAGCGCATTATGGGAAAGAAAATCATATGTCCAAACTGTCGCGGTTCAGGTAAGGTCAACGTAACCGAAAAGTGCGGGGCATGTAATGGCGCAGGAGAAATACCGGCCATCGATGATTGGGGTAAGAAGGTGAAGGTGAAGTGCTATATCTGCAAAGGGACGGGGAAAACAACAGATACCGATGCCTGCAATATGTGCGGGGGAGACGGAGAAATCGAGGTCTAGATGACTATCACAGAACAGACGACAGCATTTGCCTGGCAACAGGCTACCTGGCAAGAGGCAGAGGACTACGTTTCCAGGTTCACTGATCGGTTGGGAACACCGCTAGAGGCCGGAATCATTGAGACGGTAATCGTGCTGAACCTGCTGGGATTGCGGACATTCCAATCGTGTGAAGGCCATCTAAGGCATGGGTGCGCCTATCCATGGGTATCTCTGATAGATCCCCCCCTCTCAGGACAATTTGTGCGGCTCTGGCAAGCGGTTTGCCAGTTAGAAAACCTGGCTAAGGAGGCGGACACAGTTGAGGCGTACGACACCTACCTGGCCGAGCACGTACGCCTCAAGATAAATATGGCCCGCTGGGAAGAGCAGGATACGCTTTATCAACATCTCCAGAGCCTGCTAGAAGGCTTCTACGCGTATTCTAAGGACATGCAGTACTCGCCCTCGCGATTGGTGATAGTAAAACACCATCCAGGCATGATAAGGTTAGAGCCATTCTCTGGCCAGCATATGCAGTCAACGTCAGAGAGACTCAAGTCTGCCTACCTGGCATGCGGGCAAACAGAAATGCAGGCATTTACGCGCTATCTTAAAATGCAGTGGCAGGAGAGCAGAGACGCGGCATCTGCATAACTCGCAGGAGTTCACCCTCGACAGATTGCCGCTTACATAGGAGTGGTCGCATTTTCTACTCCTATTACCTGGACGAGAGAGCCATGGAACTGACCCAATTGACGCTGACCGAAGCAGCAAAACTTATAGAGCAGCGGCGCATCTCTCCGGTGGAGCTGACGGAAGCGTACCTGGCGCGGATAGAGCATATCAACCCACGCTTGAACTGCTTTATCACGCTCACGGCTGAGGCGGCCCTGGAGCAGGCAAAGACTGCCGGGGATGCCATCGGGCGCGGCGAGTATCGCGGAGCACTGCACGGCATTCCCGTGGCGCTCAAAGATGTGTTTGAGACCAGGGGTGTGCGCACCACCGCCGGGTCGCGCATTCTGGCGGAGTATGTGCCTGAAAGCGACTGCGCGGTCGTACAGCGGCTCAATGCGGCGGGCGCTATTCTGCTCGGCAAGCTCAATATGTACGAGTGGGCCATGAAAGCCAGCAACGATAATCCCTCCTTCGGCACCTGCTACAATCCCTGGGACCTGGCGCGCTCGCCCGGCGGCTCATCAGGGGGAGCAGGGGCGGCGCTGGCGGCCGATCTGTGCAGCGGCGCGCTGGGCAGCGACTCGGGCGGCTCAACACGCATCCCGGCGGCCTTCTGCGGGGTCGTTGCCCTGAAACCAACCTATGGGCGTGTGAGCAAACAGGGCGTGATCCCCCTCAGTTGGAGCCTTGACCATGTCGGCGTCATGGCGCGGCGCGTGCGCGATGTGGCCCTGCTGTTCCAGGCCATCGCGGGCTATGATATCGACGATCCCTACTCAATCAACATGCCAACCGGCAATTATCTGGCCTCCCTCGACGAAGGCATACGCGGCTGGCGCATCGCTGTCGCCTATGAGACTTTCTTTAGTGGCTATAAGAAGAACAACATAGAAGTTGTCCAGGGCGTAGAGCAAGCCGTTGATACTTGCAGGCACCTGGGAGCGTCGGTACGCAAGGTCGAGCTTCCCAGGGCCAGTGAGGCAGGCTATATGAATAGCCTGATCCTCACCAGTGAGGCCGCCGCCTATCACCGCCAGCGCATGCAGCAACAACCACAGGACTTCGGAGCTGACACACTGGAGAGCCTGGAGTCAGGAGCTTCGTTTAGCGCGCTTGACTACGCCCTTGCGCGTAGGGAGCAGGTGATGTTCCGCCACCAGCTTGAGCGACTTCTTGCCGATTATGATCTCCTGCTCACACCCACCATACCCGACGCGGCCCCCCTCTACGAGGAGCCAGACGGCAGCGAGGTGCTGCGCCCATCAGCGACAAGCTACACCTCTCCATTTAACCTCACAGGTCTACCGGCGCTCTCGCTGCCCTGCGGCTTTACGCGCGCGGGCCTGCCTATCGGCTTGCAGCTCGTCGCGCGTCCCTGGGCGGAGGCCGCGCTGTTGCGCGCAGGTCAGGCCTACGAACAGGCAACCGGGTGGCACTTGAGAAGGCCCGCACTTTGAGGCTACTGGCGTTTCCTTTTGGCGGTGGATTGTTGTACCATAGAGCCAGCGTAGGGCAACATGCCATGGTAAACATCCAACCACCATCTAGAAGAGGGAGACATGACAGAGACACCACAACAGCATGGGAACGAGCAGAAAGCCCAGGTCCAGGACTACTTCTCGCGCACGGCGGAGAGCTATGTCGCTAGCTTTGAACATCGCCAGGGCGACGATCTGAGCCGGCTCATTGAGTTGGGAGAGTGGCATGCGCAGCAATCCGCGCTCGATGTCGCCACTGGAGGTGGGCACACCGCACTGGCGGTGGCGCCCCATGTAGCCCAGGTGATGGTCACCGATCTGACGCCGCAGATGCTCGCCAAAGCGCGCGAATTTCTGCTGGCACAGGGCGTCACCAACGCGCAGTTCCAGGTAGCGGACGCCGAACAACTCCCGTTCGCCGACGAGACATTCGATCGCGTGACCTGCCGCATCGCGCCCCATCACTTCCCCGATGTCGCCCTGGCCGTCAAAGAGGCGGCCCGTGTCCTGAAACGCAGCGGGCTCTACCTGGTGATTGACTGCATGGTACCCAACGATCAGGAGCTTGATGTCTTCGACAATACCGTCGAGAAACGGCGTGACTCATCGCATGGCCGCTCCTGCAACCCCGAAGAATGGCGCGCCTTTTTCACGCAGGCCGGTCTGCTCGTTGAGCATATCGAGTTCTTCCGCAAGTCTCATTACTACGAGCCCTGGACGACGCGCTCCCAACTCCCGGCCACCGAAAAAGCCGAACTGGAGCAGTTTATAGTCGAGAGTTCCCCACGTATCCAGAGCTATTTTGAAATCAAACGCCTTCCCGACGGCCACGTGGAGAGTTTCACCAACGACTTCATTTTGCTCGTGGGGCGCAAAGTATAGCCTTAGAGGGGAGAG
>JALYTT010000391.1 GCA_030854145.1 Chloroflexota bacterium
GGATCCCCGCTATTCGCCAGGCACTCTCCGAGGGCATCAATATCAACATCACGCTCATTTTCGCAATCGAGAACTACCGTCAGGTAGTCGAGGCCTATTTGAGCGCGTTGGAAGAACGCAGCACCAAGGGTCAGGACATCAGCCGCATCGCCTCGGTGGCCAGCTTCTTTGTCAGCCGCGTGGATGTGCTGGTCGATACATTACTTGAGGACAAGCTCAAAGCGGTTGGCGAGAGTGTTGAGCACCAGAAGTTGAAGGCACTACAGGGCAAAATTGCCATCGCGAATGCACGCTTGGCCTACCAGGAGTTCAAACGGCTGTTTAGCGAGCCGCGCTTTGAGGTGCTCATGCAGCGTGGGGCGCGTGTCCAACGGCCTCTGTGGGCCAGCACGAGCGCGAAAAATCCGGCCTACCGCGATGTGCTGTATGCCGAGGAACTGATCGGCCCCGACACCGTGGATACGATGCCCCTCAAAACAATCGAGGGCCTCCGCGATCATGGCCGGGTGCGCCTCTCCATGGAGGAGCATCTCAGAGAGGCACAAGCCCAGCTTGCTGAACTCGAGGAAGCCGGTATCCACTACGACGAGGTCACCCAACAACTGCAAGATGAGGGTTTGCAAAAGTTCTCGGATTCCTTCCGTACACTGTTTGCAGGGATTGACAAGAAGCGGAAGGTGCTTCAGAGGTAGCAGTGCGCCGCCGCTGCATACGCGCGCCCATCTGATTGGTGCCCTGAATAAAGTAATCTCTACAATAATGTCTATTTATAGAAATTTTTGTTGACTTCTCTAAACTATCATGGTACTGTATCAATAAGGAAATTTCTGCAACGTTGCAGAGCCGATGAGATACAGAGCAAAAAGATTGGCCTCGGTCATCTGGGCTACGTAAGGAGAGTCTTCCGTCCGTAGCACATACAATACAATCACCTAGACACCTAGAAAGGAGAGAAGCATATGGCAGATCCTGTGATGCCTGCTGAAGACCCTGCGAAGAAGCGGAACCCTGTGATGCCGCCAGAAAAGACCGAGAAGACAGAATAGGCGTAACTACTC
Source organism: Chloroflexota bacterium (assembly GCA_030854145.1). The sequence continues at coordinate 1,059 of JALYTT010000391.1, forward strand.
AGGTGCCCAAGCGACCGGTAAAGGTTGACCATGGAAGACAGCCGTAAGAGCAGCGAGCATGGGATGCCCTTGCTTGTGCATCGTCGAAAGATAACTGCGGATGCGGCAAAAAGCGGTGACCCCAGTTGCACTGCGAAAGGTGCCAGCAATCTTTTGTTGCACTTTTGCCCAGCGAAGGTCCCGCTCGGCCTGGTTGTTGGTAAAAGGAATCCACAGGTCGTCGAGCAAAGCCAGCACTTGATCGGCAGGCGCAAGCAGCGCGTCCAGAAGATTCTTGGCCTTGCTTTGCTTGCGCCTGCCTTTGTGCGATCCTGTCGAAGAGGCAAGTTGTGGCGGTTGAGCGGCATAGCCAGTCGCCAGAATCTCGCGCATAGCGAGCGACCCATTCATCACGCTCGATGGCGGGAACAGCGCTCAGGTGGAGCAGACGCCACTCGTGGCAGGCGTCATACGGATCGAGCAAGAAGTCCAGCCTGACCTCCAGGACGCTTTCCGCTCGGACGATGCGAACTGCGTGACAGACGTCCAAGCCCATCAGAAAATGGCGGCTTACTGCTCGTTCGACTGTCTTGTGCCAACCTGTCTTCGAGCTCCTTGATCCGCGCATTTGCCCGGGCCAATTGCTCTTTCAAAGGGAGCAGTTCCGCTTACCAACGCTTTGAGGGTCCGATTTTCTTCTCGAAGGGCTTGCAGGGCTTCTATCGCCTCTTATTGAAGGCAGAGCCAGTGCAAATGTAGGCGAGTATGTAGTGGCTCTTGTTGTGACGAGTCAGCATTATCCAGCGGGGCGTATTCCTGGAGCACCAAGTGTCAGCAGCACAATGGTCAAGGTGAGAGTTGCAGAAGGCTGACGATAGAGGTTCTTCCGTCCTTCGAGGAACCAGTGGAAGTCTTGTCATCGCCTTGCTTGTGCTGCTCTGCCGACTCTGAACAAAAAACTCGGAACAGAGGGATCGATCTGCCTGCACAGCAGGTGCTCGCCCCGCGCCAGCTTTCGGAGGATCAGCGCTTTATCCTGCGCTCGTTGGTCGAGCAAGAGGGGGATCGACGCGGGGCCGCGCTCTTTGCCTTGGGTCGACTTCGCAGGCTGCCGGGTCAGTGATGTCTCTTGGCTGCAGATGGCCCATACCCATGTCGGTCCAAAGGTCGGGTGACTGCATGTGGGCTATAAGGGGGTAAGTGACGTGATATCGATCTGATGAACGAAGTGCGCAAACCGCTCTACGAGTACCTGCGAGCACTCGCGATACGGAACGCGTCTACGTCTTCACGTCGCAACGCAGCGAGCGGTTGACGGAAGAAGGCATTCACTACTGGTTCCGCACCCTCAAGGCTTGCGCCACGAAGGAGCAGTGGGAATACGTTCATGATCTCACCTTCCATGATCTGCGGCATGATTTCGCACACCGGACACGAGAGGCGGGATGGTCTCTGGAAGAAGTGGCATACTTTCTTGGGCATGTCACCAAGAAAGGCGTGCCTGCTCTTCAAACGACGGTGCGCTATACGCAAGTGAGCAGGGAGCAGGTCAAGGAAAAACTCAAGCGCGTGAAGGGGTAGCAAGGAGACCTGCTCCTAGAGACAATAGACCGTGTAATCTCTGGACTGGGAACAATGTGGGACATTCACACCTGTTTTACATGAATTACATCTTTTACCTCTGGCCTATTTTTACACGTGTCTCGGCACAATACCTGATTGATGCTGCTTTTGTGAGGCAGGATGAACATGGGCTATACTCTACGAGTGAGGTGAATCTGTGGCCCCTCTCGAGCGGAGGGAGTGCCGTTCCTGGATGTTGCTAGAACAGCGAGGTTCAAGTTATGCCCTTCGTGAAGCAAACTGCTCTCACCATGCGCCGACCCAGAAGCGCGGTCAAGGGCCGCTTTATTGGTCGAGCCAGCGAACTGCACCTGTTTCGTGAGCACCTGCTCAAACCCGAAGACCCCACGTATAATGTACTCTCGGTGTGGGGGCCGACCGGGGTTGGCAAGACAACGCTGCTCGCCAGGTTGCGAGATGAGGCGCGTACTGCGGACTGTAACGAGTCCTGTCTGATAGCCCTGGTGGATGAGCGGTTCTTTACCCCTGCCGACCTGATGGAACGCTGCGCCGCTCAATTGCGCCTGGCAGGCGCTCCGCTTGCTGCCTTTGAGCAGGTGGCGGCTCGCTACACGCAGACTTTGCAGCCTCGACACGATGAGCAAACGGTCGCACGAGCGGCTTTTTCGCGCGAGGTGGCAGCCCTGACCGAAGCGAAGATGATGGATGCATCGGTTGTGGGCGGAATGTATGAAGCCGTGGCGAGAGAGGCGAACGCGTCTTTTGGGAACCAGCACTCTGCTTCCCATCCCGTGGGAGAGACCGGCCTTTTGCACGATCCGCTCGAAGACCTGATCCGGGCGTTTGTCGACGACCTCAACTGGCTGACCACTGCCTCCTCGCAGCGGACAGGGCGAGGGCGACGGGTGATCCTCTTCTTCGACACATGTACACCAGCGGCTGCTGAAACCGTCACCTGGCTGCTCCATGCTGTGTTACGCGTCCCCATCAGTAACCAGGTGGTGCTGGTCGTGGCTGGACGTGAACCCATCGTTCGCTCCTTGCCGGGTGGGCAGTCGGTCTACTCGATGTCGCTCGCACCGTTCACCGAAGACGAAACCCGTACGTATTTGGCCGAGCACGGGATAACCTCAGTAGACCTTGTCGCCACGATCTGGCACCTGTCGGGAGGTTTGCCACTCTACGTGGGCATGTTAGCAGGCGATCAAGGGAGATACATCGACGTGACAGCCGATATCGTGACCAACATGCTGCACTGGATAGCTGCGCAGGATCAGCGCAAACAGCGACTGGTTCTGCACGCGGCTCTTTTCTCTCGGCCATTTACCCAGGATGACCTGGCGGCTTTCCACATGCTGCCTGAACAGGCGCGAACCAGCCACTATCGCTGGTTGATTGACCTTCCCTTCGTGCGGCACAGCACGCTCGATGGGCGGCATCGCTACCACGACCTGGCCCAACAGGTGATGCGTCGTGTGCTGTTCCAGCATGCTCCGCAGGAGGAGCAGGCGACCCGGCGAGCGTTGGCGAATCACTACCGACGACAGCTAGAACGCATGCAGGCAGCGGAGGGGAAGCGGGCATTCTGTTCAGCCGAGTGGCTGGAACTGGCTCTGGCCCTGGTGTCGCAGTTGTTGTCCTTGCCGGATGCAGAAAGCCATGCCCTCGCGATCGAGCAGGTGATGGCGATCATCCACGAGGCAAAGCACGAGCAGGAACTGGTCACGACCCTGCACGAACTCTCCCAGGACATCCCCGAGGAACACCCTGCTCCCCTGGCGTCGACCTCTGCCAGGCAGACGGCTCACCTGCTTCTCCAGTATATTGAGATGGAGCTGGCACGTCAGGAAGTGCTGACCGCAGCAACGGATCTATTAGAAGTGGCGCGTCACGCTCCCACGTTTTCAGCGCCACTGCTGGCACGAATCTACGGCAAGCAAGGCATGGCCTTCAGCGCCCGCAGCGAGTATGAGCAGGCCATCGCGGACTTCGACCGGGCGCTGGCGCTTGATCCTCTGTATGCCGGAGCGTATCTCCTGCGGGGGATCGCCTTCAGCACCCGAAGCGAGTATGAGCAAGCCATCGCGGACTTCGACCGGGCGCTGGCATTGGATGCCAGGGCGACGTTCGCGTATGCCCATCGTGGCATCGCCTCCTGGAAACGCAAAAACTACCAGCAGGCCATTGCGGACTTCGACCAGGCAGCGACACTCGATCAAGAGCTTGAGGGAGCTCAGATCCTGCGCCGTCTCGCCGCCTGGGAACGCATGGCGTACCGCCCGGGGAGAGGAGACTTTGACCGAGCGATCGCGCTCGATCCCAACGACACACAGGCACATGTGCTGCGAGGCATGGCCTGCTGCTTACTCGATGAGGCGCAACAAGCGATCCAGAGTTTTGACCAGGTGCTCGACCTGGAGCCGAACAACGCCTGGGCATACGCTGGTCGAGCGCATGTGTCCCTGGAGATGGGGCAGATCGAGCAGGCCAGGGCTGACTTGCTCCGCAGTCAGCAACTCGCCCCCGACGATATCTACGGTGGCCTCCTCCTCGCATGGATTGACCTGTGCCAGGAGAAGTCCCTTCCAGATCAACCGGATATCCTGGCACGTCTGGAGGCGTTGGCGGCGTTTGATCGGCAGCAGCCTGCGACAGCACTCTGCCGGGGAGTAGCCCTCTTGTTGCGCGAGCGTTTTGAGGAGGCCCTGACGGCGTTTGAGCAGGCACTGCTGCAGAGCCCAGGGATGAGAGCGGCCTTCTTCTGGAAGAGTCTGGCCTGTGCTTTTCTGGGGCGAAACGAGGAGGCAGCGGCAGCACTGGGTCAGGTGAGAGCCTCGGATGTGCCGTTACCGAAGGTGCTGCTCGCCCCTCTCCACTGGTTGGAGCAGAAGAACCTGCATTTTTATAGCACGTATGCCGTACCCGAGTTGGAGAACCCGTAGGGATGAGATACCTGTCCTGCGGGCAGGGTCTTGTTCGCATGTTCATGTTCATCCAGATGGTTTCTACCGATCAGGAGCAAAAGGGCACCGTGCCGATGAGCAGACACACGCATGTAGACAGAAGGAGAAACTGATGGTCTGTTTTACTGTCACGTTTCTGGTCAATCCAGGACGTGAGAAGGACGTCATGACGATCCTGCGAGAACATGTGAACTCAGCCAAAAAAGAACCAGGCGTCGGCGCCAGCCACGCTTATCGTTCGCGGACAGAGCCGCATCGTTTCTTCATCTATCATGAGCTCACGGATCAGGATGCATTTGACGCGCACCGCAATACCGGGAACTATGGTGAGTTTATCCAGACAAACTTGTATGGCATGCTCGAGCAGGAAAGCCTGGTCATGGATACCTATGACCCGTTCGCCTGAGCTGCACGTTGAAAAGACGAACAACAAATGGTTAACTTCCTGAAATCGCCATGTGACGAAGGCGTGATTCGCTCTGCTCCCAACGCTGCGTCCACTGCCCGGCATGTCGGGTTGTGGGTCCTGGTGGCAACTATTCTTGGATCAAGCATGGCCTTTATCGATGGCTCTGTCGTTACTGTCGCGCTGCCTGTTATCCAGCGAGACCTGAACGCGACGACCGCTGATGTCCAATGGATCGTGGAGGCCTATTCGCTCTTTCTCGCAGCTCTGATCCTGGTCGGAGGGACACTCGGCGATCACTTTGGACGACGGCGCATCTTTGCCATTGGCATTGCGATCTTCATCCTTGCCTCAATCTGGTGTGGTTTTTCGCCCAATGTGCTGCAACTGATTGTCGCACGAGCTATTCAAGGAATCGGGGGAGCACTACTGGTACCGGGCAGCCTGTCCATTATCAGTGCTTCGACAAGCTCCGAGCAGCGCGGACGAGCGATTGGCACCTGGTCAGGTTTTACCTCGATCACCTCAATCGTAGGTCCGGTCCTCGGGGGCGTGTTAGTCCAGTATGCCTCCTGGCGCTGGGTCTTCTTTCTCAATGTCCCTCTGGCAGCAGTTGTACTCGGCGTGTTATTCTGGCGCGTACCGGAGAGCCGTGATGAAGACGCGACAGGAGGACTGGATTGGTGGGGGACCCTGCTCGTGACGATTGGTTTAGGATCGCTGGTGTACGGGCTGATCCAGGCCGGTTCCCTGGGCTTCAGCAGTCCACTGGTGTTCAGCACGCTGGCTGCAGGTATCGTCGCCCTCAGCGCATTCCTGCTGGTAGAAGCTCGTAGCTCGGCACCGTTGGTCCCGCTGACCTTGTTCCGTTCGCCTACCTTTAGTGGGGCG